>NZ_CM001439.1:1363903-1707179 GCF_000244955.1 Saccharomonospora marina XMU15
TGTGGTGAACATGCACGCGCTCGCGAGTGTCGCCCGTGACCTGGGGGACGGCGGCCTCGGTGCCCACCTGCTGCTCGGCAAGGGCGAGGAGCTGACGGGAGGCCGGGACAAGGCCAGCATCCTCGCCGACGGGCTCGAAGCGGTCATCGGCGCGACCTACCTTGCGCACGGCATCGAGACGGCGCGCGAACTGGTGCACCGGCTGTTCGACGGCCTGCTCGCCGAGGCGCCGCTGCGTGGTGCGGGTCTGGACTGGAAGACCAGCCTGCAGGAGCTGACGGCCTCGGCGGGTCTCGGTGTCCCCGAGTACAAGGTCGAGGACACCGGTCCGGACCACCGCAAGGAGTTCAGCGCCGTCGTGTTCGTCGGCGGGCGCGATCTCGGTCACGGCGAGGGCACGACCAAGAAGGAAGCCGAGCAAAAGGCTGCCGAGTTCGCCTGGCGCGAGCTGACCGAGGAACTCAAGCCCGAGGAATAGGCGACTCCCGTGCCCGAACTTCCCGAGGTAGAGGTGGTGCGCGCGGGTCTGGAGCGACACGCCTGCGGGCGCGTGATCTCCGCCGTCGACGTGCTGCACCCGAGGGCCGTTCGACGGCACGTCCCCGGCGCGGCCGACTTCGCGGCAAGGCTCGTCGGCGTCAAGCTGACGGCCGCCCGCAGGCGCGGCAAGTATCTGTGGTTCGACCTCGACGACGGCGCGGCCTTGCTGGCCCATCTGGGCATGAGCGGGCAGTTGCTCGTTCAACCCGGGGGCACGGCCGACGAGCCGCACCTGCGGGTGCGGTTCCGGTTCGCCGACGGCGGGCCCGAACTGCGGTTCGTCGATCAGCGCACCTTCGGCGGGCTGTCATTGTCCGACCTGACCGAGGTCGGCGGCACGCCGGTGCCCGAGACCATCGCGCACATCGCCCGCGACCCCATGGACCCGCTGTTCGATCGCGCCACGGTGAGCAGGTCGCTGCGGTCGCGGCACACCGAGCTGAAGCGCGCGTTGCTCGACCAGACACTGGTGTCGGGCATCGGCAACATCTACGCGGACGAGGCGCTGTGGCGGTCGAAACTGCACTGGGCACGGCCGACCGACCGGCTCACCGCCAGGCAGGCGGAGACCGTGCTCGCGGCCGCCGCCGAGGTGATGTCCGAGGCGCTGGCCGCGGGCGGCACGTCCTTCGACGCGCTGTACGTCAACGTCAACGGGCAGTCAGGCTACTTCGAGCGTTCGCTGGCTGCCTACGGTCGCGCGGACGCACCCTGCGGGCGCTGTGGGACGCCGATCCGGCGGGAAGCGTTCACCAACCGCTCGTCGTTCTTCTGCCCGCGTTGCCAACCGAGGCCCCGGCAACGGCGGTGAGCCGGGGCCTGCCGCTACAGCGTGGCGTGGCTGCCCATGTTGAACTTGGCCAGCAGCTCGCGGCCGTTCTCGGCGTTGCGCGGCTGGCAGAGCACGTCGTAGCGCCTCGCGACCAGCTGGCTGTGTGAGACGAAGTCGCGCCTGCCGCGGGTGGCGGCGTATCCGGCGGCGGCGAACGCCATCCCGAAGGCCACACCGGAGACCAGGCCGATCGCGATCGGCAGCAACCCGGCTCCCGGTGTGAACAGGCTCAGTAACAGCCCGACGAACAGACCGAACCACGCGCCTGACATCGCGCCACTGCCGAGCACCTTCCCCCACGTCAGCCGGGCTGAGACGCGCTCGACCAGCAGCGGCTCGACGCCGACGATGGTCACGTCGTGTACCGGGAAGTTCTCGTCGGCGAGGTGGTCGACAGCGCGTTGCGCTTCCTCGTAGGTGTCGTAGGAGCCGATGGGCCAGCCGGTCGGCATGGTCGGCAGCTGCGGCATCCTCGGCGCTCTGCTGAACGCCGCTTGCGAAAACGCTGTGGTCATATGCTCTCACCTCGGAGGCGAAACTAGGGTGCTTACACCCAGTACAACGTCTTGGTCCGGCGAAACAGTGCCCGGGCAGGCGGAATTCACAGCCGCCTCTCAGTCGCTCTACCCGGCCCTGCCGTTGACCGTGTGCAGCCACGGCATGCCGCTCGGCGAGCCCTCCGGCAGCCACAGCCCGAAGTAGCGCACCGAGAACAGTTCGTCCAGCACCATGTACGCGGCGCCGATCAGGCCGCCCTCCTCGCCGAGTCGTGCCCGTTCGATCCGCAGTTCGCGGGTGGAAAGCGGCAGCGAGCGGCGGTAGATGGTTTCGCGGATCGTGGCCAGGAACAGATCGCCAGCGCCCGCCACCTTGCCGCCCAGCAGTATCGTCGACGGGTTGTAGAAGTTGACCATGGTGGCCAGCATCGAGCCGATCCGCCTGCCCGCGGTCACCAGCAACTGCACGGCGTGGTGGTCGCCCGCGCGTGCTGCCGCCGTCACGTCGGCCCCGGTCACGGCACCGTTGGCTTCGAGGGCGGCTGCCAGCGCCGGGCTCTTGCCCGACCTGGCCAGTTCCGCACCGTCGCGGGCGAGCGCCGCGCCTCCGGCGACCGCCTCCAGGCAGCCGGTCTTGCCGCAGCGGCAGACGATCGAGTTGTCGTCGGAGACGGCGGCGTGGCCGATGTCGCCCGCGCAACCCTGCGCCCCACGGTGCAACCGGCCGCCGTTGCTGATGCCCGCCCCGATGCCCGTCCCGATCTTGACGTAGAGCAGGTCCCCGAGTTCGGTGACCGCGCCGGGGGTGCGCAGTTCGCCGAGGCACAGCAGGTTCACCTCGTTGTCCACCCACACCGGTGCGCTGTAGCGGCGGACGAACCGCTCTCGCACGGGATAGTTGTTCCAGCCCGGCATGATCGGCGGTTCCGACGGCCTCGCCGTTGCGAACTCCACCGGCCCCGGCAGGCCGATCCCGACGCCCCACACCTGGTCACGCCTGCCGCCGATCTCGTTCAGCAGGTCCTCCAGCGCGGTCTCGACCTCGTCGAGAACCGGGTCGGGGCCCTGCGCGATGTCGCAGTCGCGATGCCGCTTGGCCAGCACCGTTCCCATCAGGTCGGTGACACCGGCGGTGAAGCTGGTGGCACCCAGTTCCGCGGTGAGGATGTGCCCCGCGTCCTTGCGGAAGCGAAGCGTTCTGGCCTGCCTGCCGCCCGTGGAGGGGTTCAGTTCGCCCTCTTCGAGCAGACCGGCGTCCAGCAGCGTGCTGGTGCGTTGGGTGATGGCGGTGCGGCCGAGCCCGGTGCGCTGGCTGAGGGCCGGGCGGGTGTCGGCCTTTCCGCTGCGTACGAGATCGAGCAGCCGGGCGTAGCTCTCCAGCAACTCGGTGCTCGGCTCGTCCACGGCGGACCCCCTTATGCGTAGTACTTCTCATGATAGATCTGAGAACGCAAAACTTCTGTTTGTCTCAGACATTAGCGAGAAGCTTGAAAGCTAAAGGGGTGCCATGCGGATTGCCTCAGTCGGAACCGGCGAGGCTCAAACGTCGAGGGGCTGTTGGGGCCTCGGCCTAGCCCAAGTCTCCTAGGGTACTGCTGTCCGAGGCAGATGACGACGTGGTCGTAGACGGCGTGCTCTCCGACGGCGTTGTGGTGGTGGTCGTCGGCTTGCTGGTGGTGGGCGGGATAGTGGTGTTCTCACCGCCGGACGTCGGCCGCTGCGAGCTTCGCCTCGGCGGAGGCTGTTCGCTGCTACGGGTCGTGCGATCCGGGTTGTCGCTGACCGTGGTGGTTCCAGCTGTGTCGGAGTGGGGCATGGTTCCGGTCACGGCGACGCCGTCGACGAGCACGGTCGTCTGCCCCGGCACCGCCTCTCCCGGAACCACTTCAGCGCCTCCGGTCGCGCCGGAGTTGTCGGTGCGCCCGGTCTGTGCCGTCGTGCGGTCGTCGGCGGGCGGGTCCTGCGGAGCGAGGACCTGCGCGACCGCGGCGAAGGCGGTGACGACGACGAGCCCGCTCACGGCGAGGGCGAGGTAGCCGGTGCGGGACAGCCGTCCCTCGTGCTCGCTAGGAGGAGCGATCTCGGGGCGGGGTTGCGACCCTGGCGACTGGGCCATGCAATGCTCCTTCGGGAGTCGCTGACAGTTGGGCCAACCGGCGCACTTCGCGCGGACAGTATCACCGGCCGGTAACCACCGGCGAGCGGGCCGGTGGCGGGTCGTGCACACTGCGTCGCCGAGGTGCGGCACGATGGGGGCGTGGTGCAGGAACAGCAGGTGGCCCGCCTCACCGCCTGGGTGCACGGAAGGGTCCAGGGCGTCGGTTTCCGCTGGTGGACGCGCAGCCGCGCGCTCGAACTCGGTTTGGTCGGCAGCGCTACCAACCTCGCCGACGGCAGGGTGGAGGTCGTGGCCGAGGGCCGCAAGGACCGTTGTGAGCGGCTGCTCGCGCTGCTGAGGTCGCCCGACACCCCGGGGCAGGTGGACCACGTCGCCGAGCAGTGGTCCGCTCCCAAGGGCGGTCTCGACGGCTTCGTGGAGCGCTGACCTCGTTACCCCAAACGGGTGGGCAAGGGTGTCGCCTGCTGAACTGCTGAGGTGAATGTGACGGCTGGGGCGGGTGTGAAGGCGCGCCCGGAGCCCGGCTACCGCGCCCCCACCGCCCGCCCGGGTAGCATCGCCTCGATCGGCAACGGGAGTCGTGAGGGGAAGGTCTACGCCGCGTGCACCTGAAAAGCTTGACGCTCAAGGGCTTCAAGTCCTTCGCGTCGGCGACGACCCTGCGGTTCGAGCCGGGCATCACGTGCGTGGTCGGGCCCAACGGCTCCGGCAAGTCGAACGTGCTCGACGCGCTGCGCTGGGTGATGGGCACGCAGGGGGCCAAGGACCTGCGCGGCGGCAAGATGGAAGACGTCATCTTCGCCGGAACCTCGGGCCGGGCGCCGCTCGGCCGTGCCGAGGTGACCCTGACCATCGACAACAGCGACGGCGCGCTGCCCATCGACTACACCGAGGTCTCGATCACCCGCCGGATGTTTCGCGACGGCGCCAGCGAGTACGAGATCAACGGCAGCTCCTGCCGCCTGCTCGACATCCAGGAACTGCTGTCCGACTCCGGTATCGGTCGGGAGATGCACGTCATCGTCGGGCAGGGTCAGCTTTCGGAGATCCTGCAGTCCAAGCCCGAGGACCGGCGCGCCTTCATCGAGGAGGCCGCGGGCGTACTCAAGCACCGCAAGCGCAAGGAAAAGGCGCTGCGCAAGCTCAACGCCATGCAGGGCAACCTCGACCGGCTCAACGACCTCACCGCCGAGTTGCGCCGCCAGCTGAAACCGCTTGGTAAGCAGGCCGAGATCGCCCGCAAGGCACAGGTGGTGCAGTCCGAACTGCGAGACGCCAAGCTCCGCCTTTTCGCCGACGACCTGGTCACCCAGCGCAGGGAGATCGAGAAGGAGGAGGCCGACGAGAAGGCCGCCCGCGCTCGCCGCGCCGAGGTGGAGCAGGCCCTCGAGGTTGCCACGTCCGAGCAGACCGAACTGGAGAACGCCCTCGCGGAGGACGCGCCGCTGCTTACCGCCGCACAGGACACCTGGTACAAGCTGTCGGCGCTGGCCGAGCGGCTGCGCGGCACGGTGCGCCTGGCCGTCGAGCGGCAACGGCACCTTTCTTCGGAAGTCGAGACCGCGGGCTCGGGGCGCGACCCGGAGGAACTGCTCGCCGAGGCGGAGCGGGCCGCCGAGCGCGAGGACGAGCTGAACGAGGCGGTGTCGCAGGCAAGGGCGATGCTGTCGGAGACGATCGAGCGGCGTGAGCACCTGGAACGCGTGGTGCAGGCTGCCGAACGCGCTCACATGGCAGCCGTGCGCGCCATCGCCGACCGGCGTGAGGGGATCGCCAAACTCAGCGGCCAGGTAGAGGCGCTTCGCAGCAAGAGCGCCGCCACCGCCGAGGAGATCGAGCGACTCACCAGCGGCATCGACGAGGCGATGGCCAGAGCCGAGACCGCCGCGGAGGAACTCGAGCGTGCCCGCGCGGAGGGCGGCGTCGAGGAGTCCGACGACGCGGGGCTGCGCGAACGGCACGACCGTGCGGTCGAGGCCAACAACGCGGCCAAGGCCAGGGTCGAGGAACTGGTGAAGGCCGAGCGCGCCGCCGAGCGGGACATCGCCTCGGAGCGTGCCCGCGTCGACGCCCTTTCCATGGGGCTCAACCGCAAGGACGGCGCGGGCGCACTGCTCGCCGCCGCCGACGAACTACCGGGGCTGTTGGGGTCCGTGGCCGCCCTGCTCACCGTCGACCCTGGCTACGAGGTGGCGCTCGCCGCGGCGCTGGGACCGGTCGCCGATGCGGTGGCGGTGCAGGGCGGTGAGGACGCCGTCGCCGCGCTGCGGCACCTCAAGGAAACCGAGTCAGGGCGGGCGGGAATCCTCGTCGGCGGCGAGCAGGCGGCCGTGCCGTCGGGGTGGCCAGCACTGCCGGACGGCGCTCGCTGGGCTCGCGACGTGGTCAGAGCCCCGGATGCGCTGCGCGGAGCGGTCGAACGTGCGCTGCAACGGGTTGCCGTCGTCAACTCGCTCGACCAGGCACGCGCCTTCGTGCGCGAGCACCCGGAAGTCACAGCCGTCACCAGGGACGGCGATGTGCTGGGAGCGCACTGGGCGGTGGGTGGTTCCGCCAAGGACGAGAGCGTGATCGAGGTCCAGGCCGCCGTGGACGAGGCGCAGGACCGGCTCGCGGCGGCCGAGCGCGTGCTGCAGCGCACGGCGGCGGAGTTGGAGGGCGCGCGTGCCGACCAGCAGGATCGCAGGGCGGAGGTGGCAGCGGCCAAGGAGGCGCTCAACGAGGCCAAGGTACGAAAGGCTCGCTCCTCGGAACGGCTCAGCAGCCTGCAACAGGCGGCCCGCTCCGCGGAGTCCGAAGTGGAACGGCTGCGAGACCAGCGCGCGAAGGTGGAGCGGAACAGGGAGGACATGCTCACCCAGCTCAACGAGCTGGAGGAGCGGCTGGCGGCCGTTTCGGACCAACCGGTCGACGAGGACCCCGACACCACCGAACGCGACGAGGCGGCCGAATCCCTCAGCGAGGTGAGGCAGGAGGAGGTCGACGCCCGGCTCGCGCTGCGCACCGCGGAGGAGCGGGCACGCGGCATCGCGGGCAAGGCGGACTCGCTTCGCCGGGCCGCCGAGGCCGAGCGCCAGGCGCGCGAACGGGCCGAGCGCGCCAGGATCGCGAGGAAGCGAGGGGCGGAGATCGCCGCCGCCGTCGTCAACGGCGGCGAGATCGCGCTCGAACGTATCGAGGTATCGCTGCGGCTCGCCTCCGAGCAGCGCGACGAGGTGCAGCGCAGGCGGGAAAGCAGGGAAACCGCGCTGGCCCAGGTGCGCTCCCGCGTGCGCGAACTCACCGGCGAGCTGGAGAAGCTCACCGACGCCGTGCACCGCGACGAGGTGCTGCGTGCGGAGCAGCGGCTGCGGCTGGAACAACTCGAAGCCAAGATCACCGAGGAGTTCGGGATCGGGCTGGACGACCTTGTCGCCGAGTACGGACCCGAGGTCCCGGTGCCGCCGGGCGCGGGGGAGTTGGCCGAGTACGAGGCGGCGAAGGAACGCGGCGAGACCGTCATGGCGCCGCAGCCCATTCCCTACGACCGGAACACCCAGGCGCGCAGGGCCAAGCGGGCGGAGAAGGACCTTGCGTTGCTGGGCAAGGTGAACCCGCTCGCGCTGGAGGAGTTCGCGGCGCTGGAGGAGCGGTACAAGTTCCTCTCCACACAGCTGGAAGACCTCAAGGCGACCCGCAAGGACCTGCTCACGGTCATCAAGGAGGTCGACGACAAGATCCTCGAGGTCTTCGCCAGCGCCTACCACGATGTGGCCCGCGAGTTCGAGACCGTGTTCTCCGTGCTGTTCCCCGGTGGCGAGGGCCGCATGGTGCTCACCGAGCCGGACGACATGCTGGCCACCGGGGTCGATGTCGAGGCGCGCCCGCCGGGCAAGAAGGTCAAGCGGCTGTCGTTGCTGTCCGGCGGTGAGAAGTCGCTGGTCGCGGTGGCGATGCTGGTGGCGATCTTCCGGGCGAGGCCGTCGCCGTTCTACGTCATGGACGAGGTCGAGGCGGCGCTGGACGACACCAACATGCGCCGCCTCATCGGGTTGCTCGAGCAGTTGCGTGCGAACTCCCAGTTGATCATCATCACGCACCAGAAGCCGACGATGGAGATCGCCGACGCGTTGTACGGCGTGAGCATGCAGGGCGACGGCATCACGCAGGTCATCTCACAGCGGTTGCGCAAGGACGACGAGCAGCCGACCCCAGCCGCCTGACCCCGGCTCTCGCCGGCGAGTCCCCCGTTCCCGTCGGCGAGTCCTGCGTTCCCGTCGGCGAGTTCTGCGCTCTCGGCCGCGAGTGCCGCGCTGCGGTGTCGGTTTCGGCACGAAGGCTCGCTCGGCTGGCTGGGCGACACGTGTGTCCGTTCGACTCCGGAACGCAGAGTTCGTGGGCCTGGGCGAGGGACTCGCGGGCAGGAACGCAGAACTCGCGGGCAGGAAGGGGGGACTCGCGGGCAGGAAGGGGGGACTCGCGATCTGTTACGAAGGGTCCCGTGGCGGCGGCAGGTCTGCCAAGATGCCCTGCATGGCAGACGACGGTTGGCCCGCTGGTGATCCGCGACGGTACTTCGACGCCCCGATCGACCCCGTTCACCTGCGGGAGAGCAGCCCCAATGTGTACCGACGCGCGATGTGGCTCGCGATCGGCATCGTGGTCGGGTGCGGCCTGCTCGCGCTCGGTGGGTGGTCCATCGTGGACGGCGGTTGGTGGGGAGTGCTGCTCGGCGTGCTGGCCGCGCTGGTCGGGCTGCTGCTGTTCGTGCGCGGACTCATCGCGAGCAACGCCACCAAACCCTTTCGCGGCGGACCGCTGGCGCCTGGCATGGTCATGGAGCAGGCCGACGACACGGTGCGGATGCTGGTGCTCGGCGAGATCTCCCGCGACCCGGCGGCCACGCCCGAGTTCGCCTACCGCCTCGTCACGTTCCGCGCCCGCGAGCAGACCCATTTCGTTCCCGGGCAGCGCATCCCGTGTGTGCTGCACGGCTTCGTCGCGCCGCCGTGGAGCGGACGCTGGTGGAGCTTCGACGCCTCACCGATCACCTGGGCCACTGCCGACCAGACGGTGCTCGACGGTGCCGCCTCCGCGATCCCGGTGCCCGAGTGGGACCAGTTGCTCGCGGGTGCGCAGCGCCTCGGCGAGATCCGCCGCAAGTGGACGCGGCTGGCGCGGGTGTCGTCCGAGGACCTGCCCGAGTCGCTGCGCAGGCCACCCACGCGGCTGGGCGTGCCGGTGGAGTGGCAGGCCGACGGCCGCGCGAGGTTCGTCGGCTCGGTCGCCGACGCGGTGAGCGTCTAACGCGACACCAGGCGACGCATCGACATTCCTTGCGCCTGTCGGGCAGCCGCCTGCCCCACCGGCCCGACGACGAACGCAACGCAGCGGCTGCTTGACAGCAAGCGTCAGGCAGCCTCCTGGTGTTGCGGTTGTCGTGCCTTGGGGTCGGGGGAGGAGTGGCGCAGCGACAGCAGCCCGCCCACCAGCAACGTCACCAGCACACCGAGCGGCACGTACCACGGAAACGCCAGCGAGGTCGGCTCTCCGTCCACCGTGAACTCGATGCCGAGCACGAAGGTGGCCGAAACCGCGATCGTGCAGCCGAAGGCCGCGATGGCGTCGGCCTGCCGTGCCCGCTTCACCAGGATGCCGAGGAAGAAGGCGCCCAGCAGCGCGCCGTAGGTGTAGCTCGCGATGCTCAGCCCCACCTCCACCACCGGCTGCTCGGTACTGGTGAACATGGAGGCGAACAGCACGAACACCCCGGCCCACAGCAGCGTCCACAGCTTCGCCCTGCTGAGCACGACCTCGTCGGGTAGCCGCCGCCTGGTCACGTGCTGGTAGATGTCGCTCACCGTCGAGGTGGAAAGCGAGTTGAGCGACGAGGAGATCGTGCTCATGGCCGCGGCCAGGATGCCCGCGATGAGCAGTCCGGAAAGCCCCGACGGCAACTGCTCGACGATGAACCTGGGGAACAGTTCGTCGGTCGCTGCCAGCCCGAGAGCTTCCGGGCTCGCGCCACGGTAGAACGACCACAGCATGGCGCCGACGAGCAGGAACAGCGCGAACTGCACGAAGACCACACCGCCGCTGGCGATGACGGCTTTCTGACTGTCCTTGACGGTGCGGCAGGCCAGCAGCCGCTGCACCATCAACTGGTCGGCGCCGTGGGAGGCCATCGCGAACAGCGCGCCACCCACGACGGCGGTGCCGAAGGCGTAGGGGTTGGTGAGCAGATCCGGAGAGAAGTCGAAGAACTGGAACTTGCCCGCGTCGAAGGCACCTGCGAACCAGCCGTCAGGCAACTTGCCCGCCAGCACCACCACCGCGGCCACGGCGCCGAGCACGTAGATGCTCATCTGCACGACGTCGACCCAGATCACCGCCCGGATGCCGCCGAGATAGGTGTAGATCACCGCGAACACCGCGATCGCCGCGATGATCACCCAGTACGGCACGTCCATGCCCAGCCCCGCCAGGACGAGCTTGACCGGGATGGCGGTGGCGAACAGCCGCACCCCGTCGGCCAGCAGCCGGGTGACCAGGAACGTCACCGAGGCCGTGCCCTGCAGCCCGTTGCCGAACCGCTTGCCGAGGAAGCCGTAGGCGCTGACCAGGTTGCCCGCGTAGTACCTGGGCAACAACACGAACGCGACCAGCACCCTGCCGATGAGGTAGCCGATCGCCAGTTGCAGGTAGGTGACGTTGCCGAGGTAGGCCACGGTGGGGACGCTGATGACGGTCAGCGTGGAGGTCTCGGTCGCGACCACGGAGAACGTCACCGCCCACCACGGCACCTGCCTGCTGCCGACGAAGTAGTCGGTGGATGTGCGCTGCTTTCCGCTCAACGCGATACCCAGCAGCGGCGTGCCGACCAGGAAGACCGCGATGATCGCGAGATCGAGTGCGCGCATTGGCATCTCCTAGCGTGTAGAAACGTTGCGCGCCACCCGCAACCGGTGCACGGGAGGCGAGGGGGGAGGCAGGTGCAGCGGTGAGTGCCCTGGCGTGATGCTGCCGAGCAGCCGCAGGCCACGCGCGCCGGTCGCGCCCGGCAGGTTGGCAGGCAACCCGTGCCAGGTGAGCCACCCGAGCAGCGCGCTGAGGTAGGCCTCCTTGGCGTCGGCAGGCAACCCCAACTCGTCGCTCGGCACCAGGCTGAGGTCGCGGCCCAGTGCGCTGACCAGCGCGGGGTTGTGAAGGCCGCCACCGGAGGTGACCACCGTGGTGACGCCGTGCCTGCCGCATTCGGCCCTGATCGTCGCCGCGGTCAGTTCGGTGAGCGTGGCCAGCAGGTCGGGGCCCGCGACGGGTGGCAGCCCCTCGGTGGCCTCGCGCAGGTAGCCGGAGTGGAAGACCTCCTTGCCTGTCGACTTGGGCGGCGGCAGCGAGTAGTAGGGCTCCGACAGTAGGCGTCGCAGCAGATCCGGGCGAACACGCCCGCGCGCGGCCAGTGCGCCGTCGACGTCGCTGTGCTGTGCCCCGCCGGTCACCTCGGCAGCGGCGGCGTCGAGCAGCGCGTTGCCGGGCCCGGTGTCGTAGGCCAGCACGGAGCCGTCGGGGTGAACGACGGTGAGGTTGGCGATGCCGCCGATGTTGAGGGCGGCCACCGGCTCCGCCGCCTCTTCGGCGGATGTTCGTAGCCACAGCGCGTCGAGTGTGGCCGCCAGTGGCGCGCCGTGCCCACCGGCGGCTATGTCCCTCGCCCGCAGGTCGGCCACCACCGCGAGGCCGGTGCGTTCGGCGACCCAGGCCGGTTGACCCAGCTGCAGCGTGCCGAGCGCGGTGCCGTGCTCGACCCAGTGGTAGAGGGTCTGGCCGAGTGAGGCGACCAGGTGTGCTCGGCCGAGTGCGAGGCGGTGCACCCCGGCCTCGGCCGCTTCGGCGAACGCCTGGCCGACCAGCGTGTCGAGCCTGGTCAGGCTCTGGGCGTCGCAGCAGGCCGGTGGCAGCGCGGTGTGCAGTTCCTCGCGCAGGTCGGGCGGGTAGTCGAACTCCAGCGCGCCGAGTGGGTCGAGCACCAGTTCGTCACCGTCGCGGTGGAACTGCGCCACCGCCACGTCGATGCCGTCGATCGACGTTCCGGAGATGAGCCCGACGACCCGCAGAGCCGCGCTGCTAGCTGCCACGGCAGTGGTCTAGTCCACGTGGCGTGCACCGCGCAAGGTTTGGGTGCGTCTTTGCCGCGAAATTCGTATCGGAGGTGGACTCTTCACCACGCGGTCAGGGGCACGCTGCCTGCGACGACGACGGATGCGAGGATGGCAATCGTGTCAGACACCTTGATGTGGATCGTCATCGCTGTTGCCGCCGTCGTGGTGGTGGCGCTGGTCGCGGGGTTGATCGTCGCGCGTAACCGCAGGATCAGCCTCGAGCGCGAGCGGGAGGAGAAGCCCAAGGCAGGCCGTTACCAGGCGGGTGGTGGCATCGCGTTCGCGCCCGGCGGGGAGGACGCGCCACCCCGGCATCCGGTCGAGGAGCGCACCGAAGCCGACGGTGAGCCAGGAGTCGGCGACGACGCGGCCGTGCCGAGGGACGCACCACGGCGGGGTCTGGTGGATGTCGGCCTGCCGGAGGAGCAGCCGCTGCCGCAGCCGAGGCAGGCGCCGGAGCCGGAGGTTCCCGCAGCGCCGCCGGAGCCCGAGCCGGAAGAGGTGCCGTCGGCAGAGGGACGCATCGAACGGCTGCGAGGCCGGCTTTCGAAGTCCCGCTCCGCGCTCGGGCAGAGCCTGCTCGGCCTGCTCGGCGCAGGCGACCTCGACGAGGATTCCTGGCAGGACGTCGAGGACACGCTGCTTGTCGCGGATCTGGGTGCGTCGACCACCACCGAGATCGTGCAGCGGCTGCGTGCCCAGCTGTCCGCGCGCGGTGTCCGCACCTCCGACGACGCAAGGGCGCTGCTGAGTGAGGTGCTCACCGAGGCGCTCGGCGCCGACTCCGATCGCGCGGTGCGTGCGCTCCCGCACACGGTGGACGGTACGAAGCAACCCGCGGTGGTGCTGGTGGCCGGCGTCAACGGCACCGGCAAGACCACCACGACCGGCAAGCTCGCCAGGGTGCTGGTGTCGCAGGGCAGGAGTGTGGTGCTCGGTGCGGCCGACACCTTCCGTGCCGCCGCCGCCGACCAGTTGCAGACCTGGTCGCAGCGGGTGGGCGCCGAGGTGGTGCGTGGCAAGGAAGGAGCCGATCCCGCCTCGGTGGCGTTCGACGCCGTCAAGCGGGGGGTCGACGCCCAGGCCGATGCCGTGCTGATCGACACGGCGGGCAGGTTGCACACCAAGACCGGGCTCATGGACGAGCTGGGCAAGGTCAAGCGGGTGGTTGAGAAGCAGGCCAAGGTGGACGAGGTGCTGCTCGTCCTCGACGCCACGACCGGGCAGAACGGGCTCGCCCAGGCGCGGGTGTTCTCCGAGGTCATCGACGTCACCGGGATCGTGCTGACCAAGCTCGACGGCACGGCCAAGGGCGGCATCGTCTTCCAGGTGCAGCGCGAGCTCGGAGTTCCGGTCAAACTCGTCGGGCTCGGTGAAGGACCCGACGACCTCGCGCCGTTCGAGGCCGCCGCCTTCGTCGACGCACTGCTCGACTGAGCGAACCCGGGCCGGGTTCGGCCGTCACGCGGTGAGGTCGCGGGCGGAAAGCTGCTGCGACAACTCCCCGGCGATGTGCCGCACGATCGGCGCGATGCGCTCGACGGCATCGTCGGTCAGCCTGCCCTCGGGGCCGGACACCGACACGGCTGTGGGAGTCGGGGCGCCGAGCACGGGTACAGCCAGGCAGCGAACACCGAGCTCCTGTTCGGCCTCGTCGAGTGCGTATCCCTGCTTCGCGACGATGCCGAGATGATCGAGAAACGCGTCCGGGTCGGTGTGGGTGTGCTCGGTGTAGGCGGGCATCCCGGTGCGCTCCAGCAGCGCCCGCACCTCGTCGGCGGGCAGGTGGGCGAGTATGGCCTTGCCCACGCCGGTGCCGTGCGGCAGCAACCTGCGACCCACCTCGGTGAACATGCGCATCGAGTGCCGCGAGGGGACCTGCGCGACGTAGACCACCTCGTCGCGCTCGAGCACGGCGAGGTTGGCCGTCTCGCCGACCTCCTCCACCAGTTCGGCCAGCAGCGGCCGCGCCCAGGTGCCGAACTGCAGGCTGGCGTTCTCGCCGAGCCGGATCAGCCGTGCTCCCAGTGCGTAGCGGCGGTTGGCGTTCTGCCGCACGTAGCCCAGCGCGACGAGGGTGCGGATGAGCCGGTGGATCGTGGGCATGGGTAGCCCCGAGGACGTCGCCAGCTCGGAGAGACTCGCCTCACCCCCGGTGTCGGCAAGCCGCTCGAGCAGCTCGAACGCCCGCTGGAGCGACTGCACGCCGCCGGCTGCTGATCTCTCGGCCGCCACACTGACTCCTCTCGCGTTGAGCTTCCGCAATGTAGAAACTATAGTCCGAGATATAAAACAAGATGATCGTTATTTTGGGGTGTTCGCATGTCTGATGTTCGCGTGCTCGGCGATGCCGTCGAGCGTGGCGACGAGGTCTTGACGCAGGAAGCGCTGCGGTTCCTCGCTGATCTTCACGACGCCTTCGCCGCGACGCGGGACAAACTGCTCGAGGCTCGCGTGCACCGGCGAGAGGAGGCCAAGCGCACCGGCAGGCTGGACTTCCTCCCGGAGACCAGCCAGATCCGCGAGTCGCAGTGGCAGGTCGCCGAGGCGCCGCCCGCGCTGCGCGACCGAAGGGTCGAGATCACCGGTCCCACCGACCGCAAGATGACGATCAACGCGCTCAACTCGGGCGCGAAGGTCTGGCTCGCGGACTTCGAGGACGCCAACACCCCGCACTGGGCCAACGTCGTGTCCGGCCAGGTCAACCTCTCCGACGCGATCAGGGGCACGATCGAACTGGACAGCGGCGGCAAGCACTACGCGCTGCGCGACGACGTCGAGCACGCCACCATCGTGGTTCGCCCTCGCGGCTGGCACCTCGACGAGCGCAACCTGGAGATCGGTGGCCGCAAGGCCGTCGGAGCGCTGGTCGACTTCGGGTTGTACTTCTTCCACAACGCCAAGGAACTGCTCCATCGCGGCAGCGGGCCGTACTTCTACCTGCCCAAGATCGAAAGCCATCTCGAGGCGCGGTTGTGGAACGACGTGTTCACCCACGCCGAGCGCGCGCTGGGCATCGAACACGGCACGATCCGGGCCACGGTGCTCATCGAGACCATCCCCGCCGCGTTCGAGATGGAGGAGATCCTCTACGAACTGCGCGAGCACGCCTCCGGGCTGAACGCGGGTCGCTGGGACTACCTGTTCAGCATCATCAAGTACTTCAGGGACGCGGGCCAGAAGTTCGTGCTTCCCGACCGCAACAGCGTCACGATGACGGCGCCGTTCATGCGGGCCTACACCGAACTGCTCGTGCGTACCTGCCACAAGCGCGGCGCGTTCGCGATCGGTGGCATGGCCGCCTTCATCCCGAGCAAGGACCCCGAGGTCAACGAGAAGGCCTTCGCGAAGGTCCGCGACGACAAGGCCCGCGAGGCCGGTGACGGTTTCGACGGCTCGTGGGTGGCGCACCCGGGCATGGTGGCGCTGTGCCGTGAGGAGTTCGACAAGGTGCTCGGCGACAAGCCGAACCAGATCGACCGCCTGCGCGAGGACGTGCGGGTCACCGCCGACGAGTTGCTCGACATCGAGTCGACGGCGGGAAGCGCCACCATGGCAGGCCTGCGCGGTGCGGTGGACGTCGGCGTCCGCTACATCGCCTCCTGGCTCGGCGGTAACGGCGCGGCAGCGATCCACAACCTGATGGAGGACGCCGCCACCGCGGAGATCTCGCGCTCGCAGGTGTGGCAGTGGGTGCGCAACGGTGTGCGGCTCGACACCGGCGACGAGGTGACCGAGGAACTGGTGCGCTCGGTGCTCGGTCAGGTGCGTTCCGAACTCGCCGACGTGATCCCAGCCGACCAGCTCGACCAGGCCGTTGAGCTGTTCGAGGAGGTCGCGCTGGCGCAGCGGTTCGCCGACTTCCTGACGCTGCCCGCATACGAACGCATCAAGTAGTCCCGACGCCGGTGGTGGTGCGGCCGCGGCAGTGCCGCGCCACCGGCTTCGCTGTGTCGGTCGGGCGTGAAATGCGATTACGCTTGGTGTGTGGCTGACGTGGTGATCGACCTCAACAGCGACCTCGGCGAAGGGTTCGGTGCGTGGTTCTCCGGCGACGACGAGGCGCTGCTGAACGTGGTGACCAGCGCGAACGTCGCTTGCGGGTTCCACGCGGGTGACCCCTCTGTGCTGCGCCGGGTGACCGAGCAGGCCACCGAGCGGGGTGTGGTGATCGGGGCCCAGGTGGGCTACCGGGACCTGGCCGGATTCGGCAGGCGCTTCATCGACATGGACCCGCACGAGTTGGTCAACGACGTGATCTACCAGATCGCCGCACTCGACGGGTTCGCGAGGGTCGCGGGTTCGAAGGTGCGCTACGTCAAGCCGCACGGTGCGCTGTACAACGCCGTGGTGAGCCACGAGGAACAGGCCGCCGCGGTCGTCGAGGCAGTGCGCCGCTACGACCCGCGGCTTCCGCTGCTCGGCCTGCCGGAGTCGCAGCTGCTGCGGCAGGCCGAGGAAGCCGGACTCTCCACCGTGCCGGAGTCCTTCGCCGACCGGGCCTACGGTCCGGACGGCAAGCTGGTTTCCCGCCGTGAGCCGGGAGCCGTGTTGCACGAGCCGGATGAGGTGGTCAAGCGCAGTGTGCGGATGGCCACCGACGGCACGGTTACCGCCATCGACGAGACCGTCATCACCGTGCGGCCACGGTCGCTGTGCGTGCACGGCGACACGAGGGGAGCCGTCGAGCTCGCACGGCGGGTACGCGAGGCGCTCACCGAGGCCGGTGTCGAGGTGCGCCCATTCGTCTGACTCGGCTCAGCCGGCCAGTGCCAGCCTGCGGCCGGTGATCTCCGCGGCCCGAAGCCGCATGCAGCGGTCGTGCCTGCCGGGTGCCCACGGCCGGTGGTTGGGGTCGCTCAGCCGCACGAGTTGGTCGATGTCGGTGACGAACTCCGCTTTGCCGAGTACCACCACGCTCCAGCCGGTGTGACTTCGTGGGTCGATCTGGTCCACCTCGAATGCGATGACCGAGCCGTCCAGCCTGCTGATCCACGTTTCCTGGGACGCTCTCACGATGATGTCGCGTCCGTCGAGCAGGTAGTTCACCGGGCGAATCGCGGGCAGGGCGTTCTCCGTGAACACCAGCCGGCCGACCGGTTGTGAGCGCATCAGACCGAGGCACTCGGCTTCGGTGATGTTCTGAATCTCGATCGTGGGAGTCATCATGACCTCCGGCCGCGGCGGGTGTTGTCTCTGCCCCGACCTTCCACCAGAGGGGGGACCCCTGAGCAGGGCACAAAGGCCCTTCTGTGGCGGCCGATCAGCTTCGGTCACCGGCGACTTTTGTTGAGCGGTTCGGTCTGACCTCCTCGGCCGCGGGCAGGCACGCCGCGGGTCGTCCTTGATCCACACGGCCCCGTTCCGATGCCTATGTGAGTCCGAAATGGACGGAATGCGGAACACGCTGCCGCAGGCGCGATACCCAGCGTGCTCACCTGCCGACCGTTGACGTTCCCCGGAAGCGCCAGTTACTGTCATAGTACGAAAACTTAATTTCGTATTGTGAAATTACCTGGAAGGGGCGTGGGGCCTCATGGCTGAGCAGTCCGGCGCGCGGCATCGCCTGCGCTACGACGTCAACCTGTCCATGCTGTTCACCGAGCTTCCGCTGCTGCGAAGGCCCGAGGCAGCCAGGAAGGCCGGGTTCGACGCGATCGAGTTCTGGTGGCCCTTCCAGCAGGCCGTGCCGGATGACGCCGACGTCGACGCCTTCGTCAGCGCTGTTTCCGATGCCGGTGTGCGGCTGGTCGGGTTGAACTTCTTCGCGGGCGACATGCCCTCCGGCGACAGGGGTCTGGTGTCCTGGGTCGGCAGGGAGACCGAGTTTCGCGACAGCGTCGATGTCGCGATCGGGATCGCGCGGCGGCTGGACTGCCGCACTTTCAACGCCCTCTACGGCAACCGCATCGACGGCGTGGAACCCGCTCGGCAGGATGAGCTCGCGCTGTCCACTCTGGACTACCTCGCGGGCGTGGTGGAGCCGGTCGGCGGCCAGGTCGTGCTCGAGCCGCTTTCGGCGGCACCGAAGTACCCGCTGCGCACCGCGGCCGAGGCGGTAGCCGTGCTCGACAAGCTGGGTAGGGCCAACGTCACGCTGCTGGCAGATCTGTACCACCTCGCCGTCAACGGCGACGACCTCGGCGGTGTGATCGACGAGTACGCCGGTCGCGTCGGTCACGTGCAGGTGGCCGACGCACCGGGACGAGGCGAACCGGGCTCGGGCGAACTCGACATCGACGGCTGTCTCGCCGCTCTCGAATCGGCCGGATACGCCGGATACGTGGGACTGGAGTACAAGCCGACCAGCGACAGCCAGTCATCGCTGCACTGGCTGCCGCGCGAACGGAGGGCGTTGTGAAGATCGGATTCATCGGGCTCGGCATCATGGGAACGCCGATGGCCGCACACCTGGTGGCCGCTGAGCACACGGTGCGCGGCTACGACGTGGTGCCCGGGGCACTGGACAAGCTGGTCGCGGCAGGCGGCAGCGCGGCGAAGTCGGTGGCCGACGCCGTGGACGGTGCCGAAGTGGTGATCACGATGCTGCCCAACCACCCGCAGGTGGAGCAGGTCGTGCTCGGTGAGGGCGGGGTGCTCGAATCGGCCAAACCGGGCGCGCTGCTCGTGGACATGAGCACGATCAGGCCGGAGACCTCGATCGAGGTGGCCAGAGTCGCGGCGGAGAAGGACATCCGGGTGCTCGACGCGCCGGTGTCGGGAGGCGAGGCGGGGGCCAAGCAGGCGAACCTGTCCATCATGGTCGGGGGCGAGGAATCGGACTTCGCCGCGGCCAAACCGCTGCTGGAGGTCATGGGCAAGACGATCGTCCACGTCGGACCGCACGGTGCGGGGCAGGTGGTCAAGGCCGCCAACCAACTCGTCGTCGGTGGCATCTACGCGCTTGTCGGTGAGGCGATCGTGTTGATGGAGGGTTGCGGTGTGGACGCGGGCACCGGGCTGGACGTGCTCGCAGGCGGACTGGCGGCCAACCGCATTCTCGACCTCAAGCGCGAGTCGATGGTGGCGAGGCGGTTCGAGCCGGGTTTCCGGATCGACCTGCACCACAAGGACATGGGGATCGCGATGGCCGCGGCGCGGCAGGCCGACGTCTCGCTGCCGATGACCGGCCTGGTCACCCAGTTGGTCGCGGCGGCGAGGGCGATGGGCCACGGCTCGCTCGATCATTCGGCACTGCTGAAGGTGACCGAGCAACTGTCCGGCAGGGCGTGAGGAGACGAGGATGCCGAAAGTTCCGGTTATGCAGGCCGTCGTCGATGTGCTGGCATCGGAGGGAGTCGACACCACGTTCGGCTGCCCCGGCGCCGCGATCCTGCCGCTCTACCAGGCAATGCGGGAAAGCGACATCGAGCACCTGATCGTCAGGCACGAGGAGGGTGCGACACACATGGCCGACGGCTGGGCGCGTACCACCGGCAAGGTGGGTGTCGCCATCGGCACGTCCGGCCCCGCCGGCACGAACATGATCACCGGGCTCTACACCGCGCAGGCCGATTCCATTCCGATCCTTTGCATCACGGGGCAGGCGGTGTCCACGAAGCTGCACCAGGAAGCCTTCCAGGCCGTTGACATCGTGGAGATCGCCGCCCCGGTGACCAAGTGGGCGGTACAGGTCAAGGAAGCCGCTCAGGCACCGTGGATCTTCCGGGAGGCGTTCCGGATCGCCAGGTCGGGCCGTCCCGGACCGGTGCTCATCGACCTGCCGCTCGACGTGCAGAAGCAGGAGATCGAGTGGGACTCCACGATCGACTCCCCGCTGCCCGTCGTACGTCCCGCACCCACGCCCGCGCGGGTGGAACGCGCTTTGGACATGCTGCTTGCCGCGCAACGGCCGCTGATCCTCGCCGGTGGCGGGGTGGTACTCGCCGATGCCAGTGAACGACTACGAGCGGTGGCGGAACGGCTCGGCGTGCCGGTGAGCGTCACGCTGATGGGTAAGGGCAGCTTCCCGGAGGACCATCCGCTGTTCGCGGGTATGGCGGGCATCCAGACCTCGCAGCGGTGGGCGAACGCGGCGTTTCTGGAGTCGGACCTGGTGCTCGCGCTCGGTGCCCGGTTCGGCGACCGCCACACCGGCGCGCTCGACGTCTACCGGGGTGAGCGCAAGTTCATCCACGTCGACATCGAGCCGACCCAGCTGGGCAAGGTGTTCGGGCCGGACCTGGGAGTCGTCTCCGACGTGGGTTCATTCCTCGACGCACTCGAGGTGGCCGCGGAACAGCGGGCGGCACCGGTGGACCCCGCGGTGTGGGTGAACCGCATCGCGGAGTTGCGAGAGGAACTGCCCAGGCGGGAGGACTTCGACACCGTCCCCATCAAGGCACCACGGGTCTTCAAGGAGATCAACGACTACTACGGCGAAGACACCTACTTCGTGACGGCCATCGGCCTCTACCAGATCTGGTCCGGACAGTTCCAGCGCACGCACAAGCCACGGCACTACCAGGTGTGCGGGCAGGCAGGCCCACTCGGCTGGGAGATCCCCGCCGCGATCGGGGTGAAGAAGGCCTGCCCCGGTGCCGAGGTGGTGGGCGTGGTCGGGGACTACTCGTTCCAGTTCCTCGTGGAGGAACTCGCCGTGGCGGCACAGTACGACGTGCCGTTCGTGCTCATCATGCTCAACAACGAGTACCTGGGTCTGATCCGGCAGGCCGAGCAGGGCTACGACATGAACTTCGAGGTCGACCTGCACTACGACGAGTACGGCACCGACAACGTCAAGATCATGGAGGCCTACGGCTGCTCGGGAATCCGGATCGTCGAGCCCGACGACATCAGGGCCGCGCTGGAGTGGGCCCGTAAGGAAACCGAGCGCACCAGCCGCCCGGTGCTGGTGGAGATCATGATCGAGCGCGAGGCCAATGCCTCGATGGGCACCGCGCTGGACAACGTGGTGGAGTTCGAACCGTCGTGAACCGCCGCCCCGTGGACCTGCAATGCGGGCTGACGGGCTGCAAGAAGCGACCTCGCCCCCGGCGAAACGGCACTGCCGCAGTGCCCGCCCGCCGGGGGCGACGTACTGCCGGGGGGATCGGCGAACGACACCCGCCTCCCACTCCAGCTACGGGCTGCCCTTCGGTTCCTCTTATCGATCGATGATGTTATTTTCACATCAAAAGTAACAGCGTTGATCGCGAAGAGGTGGCGGGATGGACGAGCGCCCGGAAGGGCCTTCCCGGCGCGCGTGGCTCGGCATCGACGTGGGCACCCAGAGCGTGCGTGCCCTCGTTGTGGGTGAGCGGGGAGCGGTACTCGGTGCGGGCTCGGCCGCGTTGACCAGCAGGCGCGGGCCGGACGGCAGACACGAGCAGGACCCCGAATCCTGGTGGGACGCGCTTGCCGTCGCCACCCGCGAGGCGCTCGGCCAGGCAGGCTCGCCCGCGTTGGCCGCGATGGCCTGCTGCGCCACGTCGGGAACGGTGCTGCTGGTGGAGCAAGACGGCGACGACCCGGCAAGGCCGCTGACGCCGGGGCTGATGTACGACGACGGCAGGGCCGTGGCGCAGGCGCGACTGGTGCGGGAGCAGACCGTGCCCGCGTGGCAGGCCGCCGGACTGCTACCGCAACGATCGTGGGCGCTGCCGAAAGCGATGTGGCTGCTGCGAAGCGGTACCCGGCCGGGTGCGCGGCTGGCTCACCAGTCGGACTTCATCACCTCTCGGCTGATCGGAACACCGTCGGCGACCGACACCAGCCACGCGCTGAAGACCGGGGTGGACCCCGTGCGGGCGCAGTGGCCGGTCGACGCGCTGGCGGCACTCGGTCTCGCGGTGGAGCGGCTGCCCGACGTGGTGCGCCCCGGCACGCTGCTCGGCCGGGTGTGTCCCACCGCCGAGGAGCGCACCGGTATCCCCGCGGGCGTCCCCGTCGTGGCCGGGATGACCGACGGCTGTGCCGCCCAACTCGCCGCCGGCGTGCTGGACCCCGGCCGGTGGAGCTTCGTCGTGGGAACGACGACGGTGCTCAAGGGCGTGACCGAGACGGTGCTGCGCGATCCGACCGGGGTGCTGTACAGCCACCGCTCGCCCGACGGGTACTGGTGGCCCGGCGGCGCCTCCAGCACCGGAGCCGGGCTGTTGACGCGGGAGTTCGACAGTTCCGCGTTCGCGAGGTTGGAACGGCTCGCCGCCGAGCGGGAGCCCGCCGACTGCGTGACCTACCCCCTGACGGAGGTGGGGGAGCGGTTCCCGTTCCATCACCCCGAGGCGAGCCGTGTCACGCTCGGGACGCCCCGGGACGACGCCGACTGGTTCGCCGCGATCCTGCAGGGCGTGGCCTTCGCGCAACGACTGAGTCTGGACCACGTTCGCGGCCTGGGGGCCGAGGTGTCCGACGAGGTCACGGTGGCGGGCGGCGCCACGAGAAGCGCGTACTGGACGCAGTTACAGGCCGACATTCTCGGTCGTGCCGTCGTCGTTCCGCGCACCGCGGAGGGAGCCGTAGGCATGGCCGTGCTGGCGGCCTCCGCGACAGCCGGTGACCTTCGCTCCGCGGCCGCGCGCATGGTGGGGATCGCCCGGGTCCACCAGCCACGGCAACAGAACACGCGACGCTTCGCCGAGCCCTACGCCCGGTTGGTCACCGAGTTGGCCAAGCGCGGCTGGATCGGCGATGAGCTGCTGGCCACGGCACTGGCGGGGACGGCGAGTTGAGCGAGGCCGGCCCCGAGACGGTGCTGCTGCTGTTGCGGCACGGCGAAACCGCCTTCCACGAGGGCAACCGCTACTGCGGTCGCACCGACGCCCCGCTGACCGAGCGCGGGTTGCGGCAGGCCGAGCGGCTGGCGCGGTGGGCGGCGCTCGCAGGCCCGACCGTGGTCTACAGCTCACCACTGGCCCGTGCCGTTCGTACCGCGCAGCGAGCCGCGTCGGCCGCCCGCGTGCCGCACCTGCTGGACGAGCGGCTCACCGAGGTCGACTTCGGCCGGGCGGAGGGGCTGACCAGCGAGCAGATGCGGCAACGGTGGCCGCGAGAGCGGGCGGCTTTCGAACGTGATCCCGTCGGCAATCCGCTGCCGGGCGGGGAGAACCTCGCGGCGGCGGCCGAGCGTGGCACAGCGGCCGTGCACGACATGGTCGGGCGCCATCGCGGCGGGACCGTGCTGGTCGTCTGCCACAGCACGCTGCTTCGGCTCGTCACGTGCACGCTCCTCGGCATCGACCTGGCCCGTTACCGACGCAGGTTCCCGGTAGTGCACAACACCAGCGGCGCCGTGCTCGCCATGGCCGAGCCCGACCGCTGGCGGTTGGTCGCGTTCAACCCGCGGCTGTCGGCGGATGTGGATGGGGAACCGGGATTCCGGCTACCCGGGCAAAAGATCAGATAACACGAGATGCTGTTAACAACACTTGACTTCGTGTGAAGTAGTCGTCAGACTCTCTTTCCGTCACAACGTCTGTGGCGCGGCGCACATCGAGGCATGTTATCTGTGCGAGTTGATAACAGACCCTGGTTGGGCGCCAGCCCGAGTCCGGAGGGTTCGTTAACAGCTATGAAGCACAACCACCTCGCAGACAGTGTCGTCGCAGGGCGTGGGATGAGCCGGCGCCGAATGTTGAGCCTTCTCGGTGCCGGTGTCGCGATGGGCGCGAGCGCACCGCTGCTGAACGCATGCGGCTTCGGCGGCGGACCGGCTGATCAGGGCGGCGACTCGGCGGCGAACGCCGTCACCGGTGCCTTCGACTGGAAGAAGCACGAGGGCAAGACCGTCCGGCTGCTGATGAACAAGCATCCCTACACCGACGCGCTCAAGGCCCACCGCGGTGAGTTCGAGCGCGAGACGGGCATGAAGCTGGCGATCGACGAGTTCCCCGAATCCAACTACTTCGACAAGGTCACCCTGGAACTGCAGTCGCGTCAGGGAAACTACGACGCCTTCATGCTGGGTGCCTACATGGTCTGGCAGTACGGCCCACCCGGCTACCTCGAGGATCTGAACCCCTGGATCAGCAACGCCTCGGCGACCCACGCGGAGTTCGATCCGGACGACTTCTTCCCCAACCTGCTCACCGCGGGCCAGTGGGACTTCAACAACGGTGCCCAACTGGGCACCGGTGGCAAGCAGTGGATGCTTCCGTGGGGGTTCGAGACCAACACGGTGTGCTACCGCAAGGATGTCTTCGACAAGCTCGGGCTGCGCCCCGCGGAGAGCTTCGACGACCTGATCGACATCGCGGCCACCATCAAGCGCAAGGCGTCCGGCGCCGGGTTCGGCGACATGTACGGCATCGCGGTGCGCGGCTCCAAGGAGTGGGCCACGATCCACCCGGGATTCATGACCATGTACTCCCGGCTGGGGCTGAAGGACTTCGAACTGGTCGACGGCAAGCTCATTCCCAGGATGAACTCCGAGCAGGCCGTCGACTTCACGGGCAAGTGGGCGCGGATGGTGCGCGACTCGGGACCCTCCGGTTGGACCTCCTACACCTGGTACCAGGCGTCCAGCGATCTGGGTGCGGGCAAGGCGGGCATGCTGTTCGACGCCGACATCGCCGCGTACTTCCAGAACTCCGACACACCCGCGGCGGGCAAACTCGCCTGGCACCCCGGTCCGAAGGGGCCCGACGGGTCGCTGGCCACCAACATGTGGATCTGGTCGTTGGGGATGAACGCGGCATCGAAGAACAAGGAAGCCGCATGGCACCTGCTGCAGTGGGCGACGTCGAAGAAGCACCTTGCCTACGCCGCGACACAGCAGCAGCACATCGACACCGTGCGGCAGTCGGTCGCGTCCTCCGGGGAGTACAAGCAGCGGCTCGGCGGTAACACCGGCTTCCTGGAGACCTTCGAGACGGTCATCGACCAGACGAAGATCCAGTTCACGCCGCAGGCCAACTTCTTCGACGCCACAACCTCGTGGGCGGCGGCGCTACAGGAGATCTACGGCGGCGCCGACGCGAAGTCCACCCTGGACCGGCTCGCTCACGACCTCGAAGGAAGGGTCAACGGCTGATGTCGGTCACCGCCCAAGCCGAGGCACCAGCGTTGCGGGACGCGCCGCGAGTGTCCTCGCGGCGTCGGGCCCTGTGGCCCTACCTGCTTTCGGTTCCCGCGGTACTGCTGTGCGTCGGCATCCTGTACCCGTTCTTCCTCGGCGTCTCCTACACGGTGTTCAACTTCTCGGCCGCCAACCCGCAGCCGGACGTCGTGTGGTTCGACAACTTCGCCAACCTGCTTTCCAGCGACGCGTTCTGGCATTCCGTGCGAGTGACGGCGACGTTCGCGATCGTGGCCACCGCGGTCGAGACCGTGCTCGGTGTCGGGGTGGCGCTGCTGCTCAACCGCAGCAGCCTCATCGGCAAGCTGTTCGAGCGCATCCTGATCGTGCCGCTCATGGTGGCGCCGATCCTGGCCGCGATCATGTGGAAACTGCTGCTGCTTCCCGAGGTCGGCTGGGTCCGACCGATCCTGGAAGCGGCGGGCATCAGCGGCTACAACGGCACCGACTCCGCCCTTTCGGCGTTCGCGTGGGCCGTCGTGGTGGACGCCTGGATCTTCACGCCGTTCGTCGCGATCATCGCGTTGGCGGGGCTGCGTTCGCTGCCCCGCTCACCGCTGGAGGCGGCGGCGGTGGACGGCGCGGGATGGTGGTTCACCTTCCGCAAGCTGACCTTGCCGATGTTGTGGCCGTACGTGCTGGTCGCGGTGATCTTTCGGCTGATGGACAACCTGAAGATGTTCGACGTGATCTTCGGGCTCACCGCGGGCGGTCCGGGAGAAGCCACAACCACCATGCAGATCAGCGCGTACCTCGAGGCGATCACCTACGCGCGATACAGCAGAGGGTTGACGTACATGTTCCTGCTATGGGCGGTGGTCTTCGTGATCTCGATGTTGCTGGTGCGGTATCTGCGCCGGATCCAGAACCGAGCGGCGGGGGTGTGAACCCATGGCGATGACCTCCTCCACGCCCAAGGCCTCCCCGCCGGTGCCGCTCGCGGGGCGGGACGAAGGCGCGCGGCCGCCGTTGCCACCCACCGAGCGGCGGCTCGCGCGACGCAAGGCACTCACCGCGTCGCTGGCCAACCTGTCGCTGCTGATCTACTTCGCGTTCTCGTTGCTGCCCGTCGTGTTCATCGTGGCGCTGAGCCTGAAGTCCACAGCGGAACAGACCAGCACGTATCTGGCCTTCACCCCGACGTTCGACAACTACCGGACCGTGCTGGGGTTGGGTGAGGCGGGGACGTCATACGTCCGGTTCTTCCTCGCCAGCCTCGCGACGTCGACCGGCGCCGTACTCGTCTCGCTGCTGATCGGCATACCCGCGGCCTACGCGGCGGCACGGTACCGGTTCAAAGGCAGCGACGACCTGATGTTCACCCTGCTGAGCTTCCGGTTCGCGCCCGAACTCGTCGTCATCATCCCGCTCAGCGTGATCTACCAGCAGGCGGGCCTCTACGACACCGTGTTCGGGATGATCTGGGTGTTGCAGCTGGTCACGATGCCGCTCGTGGTGTGGATTCTTCGGTCGTTCTTCACCGATCTGCCGCCCGAGTTGGAGGAAGCGGCACTGCTCGACGGATACAGCAGACGGCAGGCGTTCTTCCGTGTCGTGCTGCCGCTGGTGCGGCCCGGTATCGCCGCGGTATGCCTGCTGGCGTTCATCTTCGCCTGGAACAACTTCATCTTCCCGTTCACGCTCACCTCGAGTAACGCGCAGACGGTGACGGTGAGTTCGCTGGCCTTCCTCGGGGGCAACCAGGTGCGCTTCAACCTCGTCGCCGCGGGCGCGGTGATGGCGGCGTTGCCGCCGCTGCTGCTGGCGCTGTTCATCCAGCGATACCTGGTGCGGGGACTTTCGTTCGGGGCGGTGAAAGGCTGATGGCCGCGATCGAGGTACGGGGGCTGCACAAGGCGTTCGGCAAGGTCACCGCGCTGGAGGAAGTCTCGTTCTCGGTGGCCGACGGGGAGTTCTTCTGCCTGCTCGGGCCCTCCGGCGCGGGCAAGACCACGACCCTGAAATGCGTCGCAGGGCTCACCAGGCCACAGCGCGGCAGTGTGTTCGTCGACGGGGAGGATGTCGGCGACATCGAGCCCAACCACCGCAACCTGGCGATGTGCTTCGAGAGCTACGCGCTCTACCCGCAACTGTCCGTGTTCGACAACATGGCCTCCCCGCTGCGCTCCCCCGCACACCGGCTGGACGGCGACGCCGTGCGGCATCGGGTGGGTGGGATAGCCGAGCTGCTCGGCATCGCTCAGTTGCTCGACCGTGGTGTCGACCAGCTTTCCAACGGGCAGCGGCAGCGCGTCGCACTCGGCCGGGTGCTTGTCCGTCCCGCCAACGCCTACCTGCTGGACGAGCCGCTCGCACACCTCGACGCGAAGCTGCGTACGGCGATGCGTGCCGAGCTGAAGCGGATCGCGCACGGTGAGTTGACCACCACCACCGTCTACGTGACCCATGACTACGTCGAGGCGCTGTCGCTTGCCGACCGGATCGCCGTACTCAAGGACGGCCGTATCCACCAGGTCGGCACGCCGGCGCAGGTGTGGAACGAGCCCGCCGACTCCTTCGTCGCGCAGGCGTTCGGCAAGCCACGCATCTGTTTCGTCGACGGCGGGCTCGTCGACGGTGACGAGACACCGTGGTTCGTCAGTTCCGACGGTGCCGTCTCGATTCCGGTGGGCGGGGTGGAGGCGCGCCCCGGTGACGCGGTCCGCGTCGGGATCCGGCCCCGTGACCTGGTGTTGCAGGTCGGCGCTGCGGAAGTGGCGCCGGGCAGGGTCCGCGTGGAGGGGGCTGTGTACGTGCTCGAACACCTGGGACGGCAGACGGAGGTCACGGTCCAGGTGGGGCAGACGTGGCTGTCGGTCCTGGTGCCTCGCGCGCAAGCGGCGGGTCTCGCCGCCGGCGACAAGGTCGGGTTGGTGATCGACCCGGAACCGGTGCATGTGTTCCTGCCAGGCGAACAAGGAAGGCGGATCTCTCAGTGACCGATGAGCGGCAGGGCCCGGAGGGGCGGCAGCAGCGCATCGCGGATGTTGTGGTGGAGCGCGGCAGCCTGTCGGCGCAGGAGCTCGCGGCGATGTTCGGGGTCAGCGTGATGACCGTCCATCGGGACCTGGACGAACTGGAACGCCAGGGCGTCGTGCGCAAGTACCGGGGCGGTGTCACCGCGCAGCCGTCGGGGGTTTTCGAGTCGAACGTCGCCTATCGACGCAAGGCGATGCGGGCGGCCAAGGAGTCCATCGCCGCGCACGCGCTGCGTTATGTCGAATCCGGAATGTCGATCATGCTGGACGACGCGACGACCACGGCCGCGATGATCCCGCGACTGGAGGGGCTGGCGCCGCTGCGGGTAGCCACCAACTACCTGGAAGGGCTGTCCAAACTCGCGCAGATCCGCGGGATCTCGCTGATGGCGCTCGGCGGTGACTACGACCCGCTGCACGATTCCTTCCTCGGCGTGGCCTGCATCGAAGCCATCGACGCGATCCGGGTGGACGCGGTTTTCGTGTCCACCTCCGCGCTCAGCGGGCGCTACGCCTTCCACCAGGAGGACCGGATCGTGGCTGTGAAGCGCAAGATGCTGGAGGTCGCCGAGAAGCGCTACCTGTTGATGGACCACACCAAGCTCGGCAAGGTCGCGCTGCACCGGCTGGTTCCGCTCACCGAGTTCAGCCTGCTCATCGTGGACTCCGGTGCACCGGAGGAGACGCTGGCCGAGTTGAAGCGTTACGACATCCCCTACGAGGTAGCACGGTGAACACGGTGGCCGGCGTGATCCTCGACCTGGACGGGGTGATCGTCGACAGCGAGCACCTGTGGGAACGGGGCTGGCGGGCCTGCTGTGCGCGCCGCTCGGTGTATTGGGGTGCCGACGACACGGCGACGGTACAGGGCATGAGCAGCCTGGAGTGGTCCGGCTACGTCGCCGCGAAGCTCGGCGATCCGGGTCTGGCGGGCACGGTGCGCGCCGAGTGCGTCGAGCACGTCGTCGAAGCGGTGCATGCCGGACTCGCCCCGTTGCTGGACGGCGCCGAGGAACTGGTTCGCAAGATCAGTGACCGGGCCCGCGTGGCGCTGGCGTCATCGGCCGCGCGCAAGGTCATCGACGCCGTACTGCGAAGGCACCGCATCGAGGCGTGTTTCGCGGCGACGGTGTCGAGCGAGGAGGTGAGGCGCGGCAAGCCGAGCCCGGACGTCTACACCGAGGCCGCCAGGCGGATCGGACTGGCGAAGGGACACGGGATCGCCGTGGAGGACTCCGGAAACGGCATCCGTGCCGCGCACGCCGCCGGACTGACCGTGATCGCCATTCCCAACCAGCAGTACCCACCGAATCCGCAAGCGCTGGCACTGGCCGACCACGTCGCGACCGACCACCGCGACGCTCTCGACCAGGTGCTCGCGCGCCTGCCCTGAATGCCTGTGGCGCGAAGGAGAGACGCCAATGACTCGCCTCTACAACGACCCGGCGCGGTTCAGCGACGACATGGTCGACGGGTTCGTCGCCGCCTACGACCGGTACGTGCGGCGCGTGCCGAACGCGTCCGGGGTGCTGCGGGCCTCGGCCCCGCGACCGAACAAGGTCAGCGTGGTGATCGGAGGAGGCTCCGGACACTACCCCGCATTCTGCGGGCTCGTCGGCCCCGGCTTCGCCGACGGTGCGGTGATCGGCGACATCTTCACCTCACCCTCCGCCGAGCAGGCCTACCTCGTGGGCAAGGCGGCCGACGCCGGTGCGGGAGTGTTGTTCAGCTACGGCAACTACGGCGGTGACGTGATGAACTTCGGCCTCGCGCAGCAACGGCTGCGCGAGGAGGGCATCGACTGCCGGACCGTGCTCGTCACCGACGACATCGCCTCCGCCTCCGCCGACAGCAGGCAGCAGCGGCGCGGCATAGCGGGAGACTTCTGCGTCTTCAAGGCCGCGGGAGCCGCGGCCGACCGTGGCGAGCCGATCGCCGAGGTGGAGCGGATAGCAGGCAAGGCCAACGAGTGGACCCACACCCTCGGTGTGGCGTTCGCGGGCTGCACGCTGCCGGGTAGGCGGGAGCCACTGTTCACGGTGGACACAGAGAAGATGGAACTGGGCCTCGGCATTCACGGCGAGCCGGGGGTGCGCACCGTCGAGCGGCTCAGCGCGGAGGAACTCGCCGGTGTGCTCGTCGAAACCGTGCTGCGGGAGCGACCCGAGGCCGCCGACGGGCGCGCGGCGGTGCTGCTCAACGGCCTCGGCGCCACCAAGTACGAGGAACTCTTCGTGGTGTGGAAGGCGGTCGCGGCCGAACTCGCCGCCTCGGGGGTGGAACTCGTCTCTCCCGAGGTGGGCGAGCTGGTCACCAGCCTCGACATGGCCGGCTGCTCGCTGACCCTGCACTGGCTCGACGACGAGTTGGCGGGGTTGTGGCAGGCGCCCGCCGACACGCCCGCGTTTCGGCGGGGGGAGGTGCCACACCTGGCGCCCACCGCCACCGCCGCCACCACCGCCGTCGGCGATGCCCTGGCCGCAGCTCCGGAGTCGCCGGGCACCACCGTGATCGGCGAGCCCGCACGCAGGGCGGCGGAGGTGGTGCGCGGCTGCCTCGCCGCGATGGCGGACGTGGTCGAGCGTGAAGAGTCCTATCTCGGTGACATCGACGCTGTGGCAGGCGACGGTGACCACGGGCGCGGAATGCTTCGGGGACTGCGTGCCGCCCGCGCGGCGGCCGACGACGCCGCGCTCGGCGCGGGCGGTGCGCTGCGCGCCGCGGGTGCGGCATGGGCCGACCGCAGCGGGGGTTCCTCCGGTGTGCTCTGGGGTGCGTTGCTGCGGGAGATCGGTGCGGTGGTGGGTGACGGCGACTTGCCCGCGGCCGCCACGGTGGTCGATGCCGTGCGCCGTGGCGCCGAGGTGGTCGCGCGGTTGGGAGGCGCGGCGGTGGGGGACAAGACGATGCTGGACGCGCTGGTGCCGTTCGCCGACGCGTTGGCGCAGCGCGTCGCCGACGGCGCCGAACTGCCCGTGGCGTGGCGGGCCGCGGCGGAGATCGCGCACGCGGCGGCGGAGGCGACCAGCGAACTGCGCCCACGCGTGGGCAGGGCGCGGCCGCTGGCGCAACGCAGTGTCGGCACACCCGATCCGGGGGCGGTGTCGTTCGCGCTGTGCGCCCGCGCGGCAGGCGAGGTGCTGGGGGTGCGCGGATGAGCGCCGACCGCTGGCGGGTCGGCGTCGGGGCCGACGACGCCGGGCTCGAGTACAAGAACGCGATCCTTTCGGATCTGCGAGCCGACGCGAGGGTCGAGTTCGTCGAGGACTTCGGAGTGCGTTCGGGTGAAAAGACGCCGTACCCTCGGATCGGGCTTGCCGTGGCCGAAGCCGTGGCTGCGGGTCGGCTCGACCGGGGGGTGCTCATCTGCGGTACCGGCATCGGCATGGCCATCAGTGCGAACAAGGTCGGCGGTGTTCGCGCGACCACGGTGCACGACAGCTACTCGTGTGAGAGGTCCGTGCTGTCCAACGACTGCCAGATCATCACGTTCGGTCAACGCGTCGTCGGGCTTGAGCTGGCTCGCAGGCTTGTGCGGGAATGGCTGGGCTACGTGTTCGATCCGTCCTCGCCCTCGCGCGACAAAGTGGGCGTGATCAGCGACTACGAACGGCGCACCGGTGCACCGCGAATGGAGACTCGACGATGAGTGACCTCACGCTGCTGAACGTACGCAAGACCTACCGCACCAAGGGGCGGCCCGAGGTGCACGCGGTGCGTGGCTTCGACCTGCGGGTGCGTGGCGGTGAACTCGTCGGTCTGCTGGGACCCTCCGGCTGCGGCAAGTCGACGACGCTACGCATGATCGCGGGTCTTGAGGAGGTGACCGGCGGCGACATCCTCGTGGCGGGCCGCTCGATGGTCGGGTTGCCCCCGCAGCGCCGCAACATCGGTGTGGCTTTCGAGAACTACGCGCTCTACCCGCCGCTGACGGTGGAGGAGAACATCGCCTTCGGCCTGCGGGCGCGAGGCAAACGCGACCGCAAGGCGCGCGTCGCCGACGTCGCGGGCCGCATCGGGCTCACCGACATCCTGCAGGCGCGGCCCGCAGGGCTGTCGTCGGGGCAAAAGCAGCGCGTCGCTTTGGCGCGGGCCGTCGCGAGGCAGCCGGAGGTGTTGCTGCTTGACGAGCCGCTTTCCCATCTGGACGCCGCCCAACGCGACACGACCAGGCGCGAACTGCGCCACCTGCAGCAGGAACTCGGCTACACCACCATCCTCGTCACGCACGACCAGGAGGAGGCGTTGAGCCTGGCCGACCGGGTCGTGGTGATGAACGAGGGCACGGTGCAGCAGGTCGGCACACCCGACGAGATCTACGACGACCCCGCGAACCTGTTCGTCGCGCAGTTCGTCGGCGAGCCGCCGATGAACCTGCTCGACGGCAAGCTGCAACCGGCAGGGGACGTGCGACTCGCCCCCGAGGTGACCCCCGAGGTGACACTGCGGGTGCCCGTTCGCGACCCGAGGCAGGCCGACGTCACGCTCGGCGTACGCCCGGAGGACGTCGCGCTCACCGGGCAGGCCGACGCCGACCTCTCGGGCACCGTCTTGGTCCACGAGGACCTGCTGGAGTACGGCCTGCTGACCGTCGAGGTGCCGGGGCTGCGGCAGCGGCTGGTCGCGCAGACCGAACCAGGCCTGATCCTGCGCCCCGGTGAGAACGTCTGGCTGTCGCTGCACCGCGAGCGCGTGTACCTGTTCGAATCCGAGAGCGGGGAGCGGATCCGATGAGCGCGCGAGCGATCCTCGCCGCGGGCGACGACTTCGTGCTCACCCGGCTGTTCGCCGAGCAGCTGCGGGAACAGGTCGGAGGGCAACGGCAGGTCCGCGAACTCACGCTGCCGTGGCCTGCCCGGCCGTTCGGCACGGTCGGCGAGGTGCGGGAAGCCTCCGGAGACGAGGACGAGTTGATCGCCGCGCTCTCCGGAGCCGACATCGCGGTCACTCACCTGGCGCCGTTCACCGAGAAGGTGTTCGCGAACGCGCCGGATTTGCGGCTGCTGGTGGTGTCGCGGGGCGGTCCGGTGAACGTCAATCTCGACGCCGCGACCAGGCACGGGGTCGTGGTGTGTTACGCGCCCGGCCGCAACGCCGACGCCGTCGCCGAGTTCACCGTGGGGCTGCTGATCGCCACCTGCCGCAACCTCGCAGCCGGGCACGCGGAACTGGCGCAGGGCCGCTGGGGCGGGCACTACTACGAGTACCGGCACGCCGGGTTCGAGATCGGCGGTTCCACCGTGGGTCTCGTGGGCTACGGGGCCATCGGCTCGCGGGTGGCACGGTTGCTCGCCGCCTTCGGGGCGAAGGTGCTGGCCTACGACCCGTACGTGGGTGAAGACGACGTCGAACCGGGCATCACCCGGCTGACCGACCTGGCGGAGCTGCTGCGGCAGTCGCGTGTGGTCAGCCTGCACCAGCGGGTCACAGCGCAAACCCGGGGGATGATCGGCGCCGCGGAGCTGGCGCTGCTGCCACCCGGCGCGGTGTTGATCAACACCGCGCGTGGTGCGGTGCTCGACTACGACGCGTTGTGCGACGCGTTGGACAGCGGACACCTCGCCGCCGCCGGTCTCGACGTCTACCCCGACGAACCGCTGCCGGAAAGGGCGCGGTTGCTTTCGACCCCGAACGTGGTGCTCTCGCCGCACGTCGCGGGCTGCAGCAGGGAGGTGGCGCAGCGGGCGGCGCGGATCTGCGCCGCGGAGGTGGGCCGCTGGACGCGAGGCGAGCCAGTCGCGCACTGCGCCAACCCGGCCGTGCTCGCGGGAACCTGACATGTATCTCGGCATCGATATCGGTACCTCGGTGACGAAGGCCGCCCTGTTCGGTGAGGGCGGGCAGGTACTCGCGTTCGCCAGCCACCCAACGCGGTTGGAGTCGCCGAGGCGGGGCTGGTTCGAGCAGCGGCCCGACGACGTCCTCGACTCGGTCGCCACCGTCACGCGCGATGTGGTGGCCCGCGCGGGTCGCGCGCCGAGGCTGCTGGGACTGACCGGGCAGGGCGACGGGGTGTGGCTGGCCGGAGAGGACGGCAGGCCGGTGCGCCCCGCCGTGTCCTGGTTGGACTCCCGTGCGGCGGGCGTGCTGCGGCGCTGGATGCACAGCGGGGTGGTGGAGCAGGCGTTCCGGCGGACGGGCAACACGATGTTCCCCGGAGCCGCCGCTCCCGTGCTGGCCTGGCTGGACGAGCACGAGCCCGCATCGCTGGACCGCGCGGCGACCGCGGGCTACTGCAAGGACCTGGTCATGCAGCGACTCACCGGGGTGCGGGCCACCGACGTCTCGGATGCTTCGCTTCCGTTCCTCGACCCGGTCAGCCGCCAGTACCGGGCCGACGTCCTCGCGATGTGCGGGCTTTCGCACCGCTTGGACCTGCTGGCGCCGGTAGCGCGGCCGTCGGTCACGGGAGCGCTGACACCGGAGGCGGCCGCCCTGCTCGGGCTGGGCGAGGGCACGCCGGTCGCCGCGGGGCCGTTCGACCTCCCGGCCTGCGCGCTGGGTTCCGGCGTGACCCGGCCCGGCGAGGGACACCTGATCGTCGGTACCACGCTCGCCTGCCAGGTGCTGGTGGACAGCGTGGACACGGCAGGGGAGCCCGCGGGCATGACGCTGTCCACCGGCACCGGTGACCGCTGGCTCAGGGCGATGCCCGCGATGGTCGGCACAGCGGCGCTGGACTGGGTGCTCGGCCTCGTCGGTGAGACCCACGACGCGCTGGACGGCATGCTCGACGCCTGCCCACCCGGAGCGGGCGGTGTGACGTGCCTGCCGTACTTCTCCCCTTCCGGGGAACGCGCTCCGTTCGTGGACCCGTCGGCCACCGCGGCTTTCGATGGGCTCAGCCTGCAGACGAGCGGGGCGGACCTGGTCCGCGCGACGTGTGAGGCGGTCGCTTTCGCCGCACGGCACTGCTTCGACGCCGCGGGCCTCGACGGCGACGTCGCGATGTGTGGTGGCGGTACTCGCAGCAGCCGGTGGTTGCGGATGTTCGCGGATGTGCTCGCGAGGCCGGTCAGGCTTGCGCCGCAACCGGAGACCGGTGCGCGTGGCGCGGCACTGGCCGCCGCGCGTGCGTTCGGCGACGAACTGGACGAGGCGGTGTGGACGGCACCGATGGCCGTGATCGAGCCCGATCCCGACAACGCCGCCCGGTACGAGGACGGCTACCGCGACTACCGCGCGCGAGTGGACGCCGCGCGCGGCAGCTGGAAGGAGCAGTGGTGACCGACGTGACCGGTGAGACCGGCGAGACCGGGACTGCCGAACTGCTGGACCTGACCCGCACCCTGGGGCAGCCGGAACGCGACCTCGTCGTGCTCGCGGAGGGCAACACCGCCATGCGCACCGGCGACGGGTCGATGCTGGTCAAGGCGAGCGGGTCGAGGATGGGCACCGCCACCCCGACCGACTTCGTCGAGGTCGCGACCCGCCCACTGGTGGAGCTGGTGACATCGGCGGTCACCGACGACCGTGCGGTGAACCGGGCGTTGCTGGACGCTCGGCACGATCCCGACGCGCCGACACCCTCGATGGAGGCGCTACTGCACGCGCTGTGCGTGGAGGAGGCCGGAGCCGACGTCGTGGCACACACCCACCCGGTCGCGCTCAACTCCATCCTGTGCTCCGACCAGGCCGGGGAACTCGTGGCCGGGCCGCTGTTCCCGGATCAGGTCGTCGTGATGGGAAGGCACCAGGTGCTGGTGCCCTACGCCGACCCAGGCCTCGCGCTCGCGCGAGCGGTGCGCACCCGGCTGCTGCGTCACCTCGACGAGCACGGTCAGCCGCCGAAGGTCGTCTACCTGGCCAACCACGGCATCTTCGTGCTGGCAGCAAGTGCCAAGGACGCGCTCGCGACCACCGAGATGACCGTCAAGACCGCGCGAATCCTTTCCGGCGCGCTCGCCGTCGGCAAACCCACCCGGCTCGACCAGGAACAGGCCGAGCGCATCGACACCAGGCCGGACGAGTTGCACCGCAGGCGCCGGCTCGAAACCAACGCCTGAGCGGCAACGAACCTGTCGGAGGAGCCGATGAGTACGGACCGGTCCAGCCTGAACCCGTCGCAGCGCGAAACCGCACTGCGCGACATGTCGCAGCGGGAGTTCGACCTCGTGGTGATCGGCGGCGGAGTCACCGGCGTCGGCACGGCGCTCGACGCGGTGAGCCGGGGCCTTTCGGTTGCCCTGCTGGAGGCAGGTGACCTGGCCGAAGGTACCTCGTCGCGGTCGGGCAAGGTGTTCCACGGCGGGCTGCGTTACCTGGAGCAGTTGAACTTCTCCCTGGTGAAGGAAGCGCTCACCGAGCGCGACCTGATGGTGGATCGGCTCTGCCCACACCTGGTGTCGCCGGAGCGGTTCCTGTTCCCGTTCACCCGCCGCAGGCAGCGGCCCTACGTCGGGGCGGGGGTGCTGCTGTACGACCTGCTGCGGCTCACCGGAACGCGGAGTGTGGCCGGGCACCGGCATCTGTCGCGTGCCGCGGTGTTGCGTGAGATGCCCGCGCTCGACCCCGAACCCATCACCGGCGGGGTGCAGTACCACGATGTCCGCGTCGACGACGCCAGGCACACCATGATGGTGGCCAGGACCGCCGCGCGGCTCGGCGCGCGGATCGCCACGCGGGCACGTGCGGTGGGGATGCTCGTGGAAGGTGGTCGGGTCCGTGGTGTCCGGGTCCGCGACGAGCGCGGCGGCACCGAGTTGACCGTCCGCGCCCGCGCGGTGGTGAACGCCGCCGGGGTGTGGGCCGAAGCGGTGCAGGAGTTGGCGGGCGAATCGAGCATCGCGGTGACCGCGGCCAAAGGTATCCACCTCGTCGTTCCCGGCGAGGCGATCAACTCCAGGACGGGGCTCATCGCCAAGACCGCAGACAGCGTCTTCATCATCCGGCGCTGGTTCGACCACTGGCTGCTGGGCACCACCGACACCATGTGGGACCACGCGAGGTCGCAACCCGTGGCGACCCGGTCGGACGTGGACTACCTGCTCGACCAGGCGAACCGCTGGCTGCGGACACCGCTTTCGTACGACGACGTCGTCGGCGTGTACGCGGGGCTTCGCCCACTGGTGAGCGGCAAGGGTTCGGCGACGGCGAGGCTGTCCCGCGACCACGTGGTCACGGAACGGCCTCGCGGGCTGTTCACCGTGGTCGGCGGCAAGTACACGACCTACCGGGTGATGGCGCGCGACGCGGTGGACGCGGCGGCGCGACGGCTGGAGCGCCCCGTGCCGCACTCGGTGACCGATCGGTTGCCGATCATCGGTGCGGCCGGGTATCCGGCGTTGCTCAACCAGCGGCGCACGCTGGCGGCCGAGGCGGGGCTCGACGAGCGGCGCATCGACCACCTGCTCGGGCGCTACGGCGCGTTGACGACGGAACTGCTCGACCTGATCGCACGGCAGCCAGAACTCGGCGGGCCGGTGGCGGGCGCACCCGGCTATCTCGCCGCCGAACTGCACTACGCGGCGGCGCACGAGGGGGCCGACACTCTGGAGGACGTGCTGACGCGGCGAACGCGAGTGTTCATGGAGACACCTGACCGTGGCGGCGCGGCGGCAACGCACGCCGCCGACGTCGTCGGGGACGTGCTCGGTTGGGACGACGCGCGCCGCAAGGACGAGGTGGAGGCATACCGGGTGGCACGCAGCGCCGAGCAGCGTGGCACGCAGGCGCGTTCCGACGCCGAGGCGGTCGCGGCGTTGCGGGCCGCACAGGCGGAACGACCCTGATGCCGACGACCAGGGACTGCGTCGTCGGCATCGACGTCGGCACCACCTCGGCCAAGGCCGTGGTGATCGACGACAGGTCACGGGTGTTGGGCGAGGCCGCGCAGGAGTACCCGACCCGCTACGTCGGCCCATCGGGCGCGGAGCAGGACCCGAGGCACTGGTGGAAGGCCAGTTGCCGGTGCGTTCGGGCGGCGCTGGACGCGGCGGGAGTTCCCGCGACGGCCGTCGCCGCCGTCGCGGTGAGCAGCCAGGCACCGAGTGTCGTGGCGCTCGACGCGCGGCGGCAGCCGCTCGGTCCCGCGCTGTTGTGGCTGGATCGGCGTGGTGAGCAGGCCTGCCGCGACAGGGCTGCCGAAGGCGACCGCGTGGTGGCCGTCACCGGCAACCGGCTCGATCCCTACTACGCGGCCCCGAAACTGGCCTGGCTGCTGGACAACCAGCCCGGGTTGCGGTCGCTGGTCGACTCGGTGGTGTTCGCGGCGGGTTACGTCGTGCACGAACTCACCGGTGTGTTGTGCGCCGACACCGGGCATGCCGGGCTGAGCCTGCTCTACGACCTGCGTGCCGGTCGCTGGTCGGAGGAGTTGGCGCGGTTGTGGAACCTGCGGTCGGGTTGGCTGCCGCCGCTGGCGGACCCGACCGAGGTGGTCGGCTCGGTGCGCGCCGAGGCCGCGGAAGCCACGGGGCTGCCGAGGGGTACTCCCGTCGTCGCCGGGCTCGTCGACGGTGCCGCGGCGTCGCTCGAGTCGGGCGTCGTCGCGCACGGCGACGTGTGCGAGATGACCGGACAGTCCACTGTGGTCAACGCGGCGGTCGAGGCTTCGCAGGCGAGCGGACTGACGGGATCGTTGAGCGTCATGCCCTACGTCGTGCCGGGGCGGCACCTGGTGTTCGGCTCGATGGTCGCGACAGGCGGCATCCTTGCGTGGTTTCGAAGCCGCCTCGGACGCGGCGAGACGTTCGCCGACCTCGACGAGTTGGCCGCGACGGCACGACCCGGCGCGGGCGGCGTGCTGCTGCTGCCGTACTTCCTCGGGGAGCGCTCACCGGTGTGGGACTCCGACGCCAGGGGCGCGTTCGTGGGCATGTCGCTGGGCACCACGCGGGCCGACCTGGTGCGCGCGATCCTGGAGGGATCGGCGTACGGCCTGGCGCACAACCTGGCGGAGTTGGCCTCGCTGGGGCTGCGACCGCCCGCGCTGCGGGTGGTCGGCGGAGGCGCGCGGGGCAGGACCTGGAACCGGATCAAGGCCGATGTCACCGGACTCGCCGTCGAACTACCCCGCCAGTCCGCGGGTGCGCCGGTTGGCGCCGCGCTCGCGGCGGCCTCCGGTGTCGGGCTCGTCGACGACCTGGCCGACGCGGCACGCGAACGGTTCTCGGTGGCCGAGCGCATCGAACCCGATCCCGACCGGCACGCCGACTACCAGCGCCGCTACCGCGTCTACCGTGAACTCCACCCGGCGTTGCGGACGGTGCACTCGATGCTGGCCGAACTGCGAGACGCCGACCTCACATCGGCTGACGGCGGCGGGAGCTGACCACCCCGGTGTTGAACCCGGCCAGGTGCAGCCCACCGGCGAACCGCGCGTGCTCGATCTTGACGCAGCGATCCATCACCACGTCCAGTCCCGCCCGCGTGGCCCTTGCCGCCACCGGCTCGTGCCACAACCCCAGTTGCAGCCACAGCGTGCGCGCTCCCGCGGCGATGACCTCCTCCGCGACTCCCGGCAGATCCTCGGGCTTGCGGAACACGCTCACCAGGTCCGCTCCGCCCGGCACGTCGGCCAGCGAAGGGTAAACGGGCTGTCCGAGCAGTTCGTCGAGTCTGGGGTTGACGAAGTTGACGCGGTACCGGGTGGACGACAGCAGGTAGGTGGCCACGAAGTAGCTGGGACGCGCGGGGTTGGCCGATGCTCCCACGACGGTGACCGACTCGGTGCGCGCCAGCAGGAGCTGGCGTTGCCGAGCCGTCGGTGCGGTCCATCCGTTCGGGTTCGACTCGATGCTCATGCCGCCACCGCCTTGGCCAGCGCCTGGTCGATGTCCCAGAGGATGTCGTCGAGGTCTTCCAGTCCCACCGAGAGCCGGATCAGATCGGGACCGACACCGGCCTGCAGTAGCTGCTCCTCGGACAGTTGCTGGTGTGTGGTCGAGGCGGGATGGATGACCAACGTCCTCGCGTCACCGACGTTGGCGAGGTGGGAGAGCAGTTCCACCGACTCCACGAACCGCTCGCCCGCGGCACGGCCGCCCTTGATGCCGAAAGAGAACACCGCGCCGGGGCCGAGCGGCAGGTATCGCCGTGCCCGGTCGGCATGCCGGTGGTCGGCCAACCCGGCATAGCCGACCCACGTCACCCTCGGGTCGGCCGCGAGGTAGTCGGCCACCGCCTTGGCGTTGGCGACGTGGGCGTCCATCCGCTGTGGCAGCGTCTCGACGCCCTGCAGCAGCAGGAACGCCGAGTGCGGTGAGAGCACGGCGCCGATGTCGCGCAACTGCTCGGCGCGCAGCCTGGTGCAGAAGGCGAACTCGCCGAAGTTCTCCCAGTACCGAAGCCCGCCGTAGCTGGCGACCGGCTCGGTCATGCGCGGGAACTTGCCGTTGCCCCAGTCGAACCGTCCCGACTCGACGACGACCCCGCCGAGTGTCGTGCCGTGCCCGCCGAGGAACTTGGTGGCCGAGTGCAGCACGATGTCCGCGCCGTGCTCGATGGGCCTGCACAGGTATGGGGTGGCAAGCGTGGCGTCGACCACCAGCGGGATGTCGTGTGCGTGCGCCACGTCGGCGAGCGCGGCGATGTCGGCGATGTTGCCGCTCGGGTTGCCGATCACCTCGGTGAACAGCAGGCGTGTCTTACCGGTGATCGCGGCGGCGAAGCCGTCGGCGCTGTCGCGATCCGTTTCGGGGACGAACGTGGTGTCGATGCCGAAGCGGCGCAACGTGCCGTCGAGTTGTGTCACCGTGCCGCCGTAGAGACCGCTCGCCGACACGATGTGCTCGCCCGCCTCGGCCAGCGCGGCGAAGGTCAGGAACTCCGCTGCCTGCCCGCTACCGGTGGCCACACCGCCGATCCCGCCTTCCAGGCTCGCCATCCGCTCCTCGAACGCGGCCACGGTGGGGTTGCCGATGCGGCTGTAGATGTTGCCGTACTTCTGCAGCGCGAACAGGTTCGCGGCGTCGGCGGCGTCGTCGAACACGAAACTGGTCGTCTGGTAGATCGGCACCGCTCTCGCGCCGGTCTCGGGGTCAGGTGTGCCTCCCGCATGCAGCGCGCGGGTGCGAAAACCCCAATCACGTTCGCTCATCGCGACTCACCCTAGGCGAACAACCCCCTTCGCCCAAGGATCACGGTCAGCCCAGCAGCGTGCGCAGCCGCTGGGCACGCTGCTGCGGTGGTTGCCGGGGACAGCTCGCGCACTTCTCGACCCCGGGCAGTTCCGCCTCGTAGATCAGGCAGCACGAGCACCGCCGCACCACGGGTCGCTCGCCGACGAACTCGAACCGCGGCCGAGGCATCGGGCCGCCGACGGCCTCGGCGAGCGCTTCCGCCAGCCGCATCGCCCGCTGCGGCGCGGCTGTGGCCGAACCCGCCCACAGCATCCGGTTGGCCACCGAGTCGGTCGCCACCGCCCACAGCGACCGCGCGGTGGCGCCGCTGACCCGTGCTGCCGCGCTGATCGCAGCGTCGAGCGCGGCGCCGAGTGCTTCGGCAAGCCGTTCGATCCCGCCTTCGAGGTTTCGGTCGGATTCCGAGTCGAGGTAGCGACCGTCGGGATGCATGTCGAGCGTGACGGCCGAAAGCGACGGGTCCCTTGCGATCCCGGTGTGGACGAAGGGCTCCAGCGCGGGCGCCACGAGCACCGACGAGGCCGAGTACCACCGGATGGTGCCGAGCACCCGCGCGCCAACGCGCCCGTACAGCCGCCGCGCGCGTTCCAGGTCGGCGGCCAGCCACTCCTCGTCCGCGAGCACGGTTGCGCGCACCCGGGTACTCATCCGAGCCTGCGGTAACTCGAGACCCGAAACGACGTGGTCACCTCGATCGGCTCGCGAATCGCGTCGAGGCGCGCGGCGAGATCACCCCGGTGCAGATGGTGCGCGTTCGGTCCCATCAGCACGGCCGCGCGGGCCTGCTCGGGGGTGAGCGTCACCGTGGCGTCCAGCCGGTCCTCTCCGCAAGCGGCGAAGCCCTGTGCGAGCGCATCGGTGAGGCGCCGCTGCTTGTCATCGGCCATGTCGAGCAGTCCCAGGGTGTCGGCGAGTCGGTCGAGGTGGCGCTGTCCCGGCACGACCACCAGCAGCGTGCCGCCCGGCCGCAGGACCCGGTGGAACTCACCGGGATTGCGCGGAGCGAACACGTTGAGCAGCACGTCGGCCACCCCGGAAGACACCGGCCACGGCTGCCACAGGTTCCACACCGCCGCTCCGATACTCGGATGCGCCCTCGCCGCCCTGCGCAGTGCCGCCGCCGAGACGTCGAGCGCGAGGCCGGTCGCGTTACGCAGCCGCCGCAGCACCCGTGCCAGGTAGTAGCCGGTGCCCGCGCCCGCGTCGACGACGAACTCGCCGCCCGCCTGCTGCGCGCGGTCGGCGAGCAGGTCGGCCAGCGGCGCGTAGCAGCCGGTTTCCAAAAACCGCACCCGCGCCGCGACCATCTCGGCGGTGTCCGCCGTCTTGGCGGGGACCTTGGCGTGCAGCAGGTTGACGTAGCCCTGCCGCGCGATGTCGAACGAGTGTCCCCGGTCGCATCGCAGCCAGTGATCGCCGGGCCGCAGTTGCTCGCCACAGACGGAGCAGCGAAGCGCCGCCACGACCGCGGACGGTAGCGACTTCGCGGAGGTCTTCGGCGAGGTCATGGAGCATATTCGACCACGAGGTTTCCGGATCGGACGAATCGGCACCGGCGCCGGGAAACGCAGCCGTAACAACGCCGGTGGTTTGGTTCACAGCGACGCAACCTTTGGAGCCCTTCAGCGCAACACGCCTTTCCGATGCTGGGCCGCAATCGCTGATTTCGCCGACGGCTCTAGGAGGACAAGCGTGGAGGGAAATACGGCCTGGTTGCTCACCAGCGCCGCTCTGGTACTGCTGATGACGCCGGGATTGGCCTTCTTCTACGGCGGCATGGTGCGCTCCAAGAGCGTGCTGAACATGCTGATGATGTGCTTCGGCGCCATCGGCGTCATCGGTGTGTTGTGGATGGTGTTCGGCTACTCGATGGCCTACGGCAGCGACATCGGCGGGTTGCTGGGCAACCCGCTGGACTTCGTCGGGCTTTCCGGGCTCATGACGCCGGAGGGCGATCCGACCGCGGGCACCGTGGACGTCGCCTTCCAGGCGATGTTCGCCATCATCACCGTCGCACTGATCGCGGGTGCGGTCGCCGACCGGATGAAGTTCGGCGCGTGGCTGCTGTTCGGCGGGCTGTGGGCCACCCTGGTCTACTTCCCGGTCGCACACTGGGTGTGGGGCGACGGCGGCTGGATCGGCGAGTTGGGCGCGCTGGACTTCGCGGGCGGCACCGCAGTGCACATCAACGCGGGTGCCGCGGCGCTCGGTCTCGTGCTGGTACTCGGAAAGCGGGTCGGCTGGCCGAAGGAAGCCATGAAGCCGCACAACCTGCCCTACGTCATGCTCGGCGCCGGCCTGCTGTGGTTCGGCTGGTTCGGGTTCAACGCGGGCTCGGCCTACGCCGCCGACGGCGTCGCCGGTATCGCGTTCGTCAACACCGTCACGGCCACCTGCGCCGCGATGCTCGGCTGGCTGCTGCTGGAGCGGCTGCGGGACGGCAAGGCCACCAGCCTTGGTGCGGCCTCCGGTGTGGTCGCGGGCCTGGTCGCCATCACCCCGGCGTGTGCCTACGTCGACACCTGGGGCGCCCTCGCGATCGGTGTCATCGCCGGTGTGTTGTGCGCGCTGGCCGTCGGCCTGAAGTACCGCCTCGGCTACGACGACTCGCTCGACGTCGTCGGTGTGCACCTCGTCGGTGGCCTTGTCGGCACGGTGATGCTCGGCTTCGTCGCGACGGCGAGCGTCGTGGGCGAGGACGGCGTCAACGGCCTGTTCTACGGCGGCGGTGCCGACCAACTCGGCATTCAGGTGATCAGCGCCCTCGCGGTGATGGTGTACTCGGCCGTCGTGGCGGTCATCCTCGGCTTCGTCGTCAAGGCGGTGACCGGTGGTCGCGTCAGCGCGGAGGACGAGGTGTCCGGTATCGACGAGGCCGAACACGCCGAGACCGCCTACGACTTCGCAGGCGGCAGGGGCGGCAGGCCCGCGTCGGTCGACACCAGCGTGGTGAGTGGCAACGCCAAGAAGCTCGAGGAGAGCAAGTCATGAAACTGATCACCGCGATCGTCAAGCCGTTCACGCTCGACGACATCCGCTCCGCGCTCGAACAACTCGGCGTGCTCGGCATGACGGTGAGCGAGGTGCAGGGCTACGGCAGGCAGAAGGGCCACACGGAGGTCTACCGCGGTGCCGAGTACGCGGTCGACTTCGTCGCGAAGTTGAAGATCGAAGTGGTCACCGACGACGCCAACGTGGAGAAGGTCATCGACGCGATCGTCAGTTCCGCGCACACCGGCAAGATCGGTGACGGCAAGGTGTGGGTCAGCCCGGTCGACACCGTCATCAGGGTCCGAACCGGTGAACGTGGCGCGGACGCGCTCTAGGAAGGTGCCGTGGTCGAAGGGGGGCTGGCCGAGGCAGCGAACCGGCTGCTGGAGGGTCACCACGGAAGGCTCGGCGCGGCGGCACTGCGAGCCGCGCTGGTCGACCTGTACGAGTTCTGGTTGAGCAGGGCCGCCACGGCGGCCGGCGTCGACACCGCCGAACCCGGTGTCGCGCTGGTCGCCGTAGGCGGCCTCGGCCGTCGCGAGGTCGTGCCGTTCTCCGACCTCGACCTCGTACTCGTCCACGACGCGAACCCGAAGGTGGGGGAGATCGCCGACGCGTTGTGGTACCCGCTGTGGGACGCGAGGGTGGGGCTGGATCATTCGGTCCGCACTCCGGGGGAGGCGCTCAAGGTCGCCACCGAAGACCTGCGTACCGCGATGGGACTGCTCGACGCCCGCCACATCGCGGGTGATGAGGAACTTTCCGGGCGGCTGGTGGCCGCGGCGCGGGAACACTGGAGACGCACGGCACGCAAGCGTTTGCCGGAACTGGCCGAGTCGACCAGGGCCCGCTGGCAGCGAAGCGGCGAGCTCGCCCAGTCCGCCGAGCCCGACCTGAAGTACGCCAGAGGCGGCCTTCGCGATCTCGGGCTGCTCGACGCGTTCGCCGCGGCGCAGCTTTGCGACCGGCCGGGGCAGGAGCTGCGGGCGGCCCGCACACTGCTGCTCGACGTGCGCACCGAGCTGCGCAGGGAACTGCGGCGCGACCGTGACGTGCTCGGCGTGGTCGAAGCCGAGTTGGTGGCAGGCGAACTGGAGCTGGGTGACAGGTTCTCCCTCGCCCGCAGGCTGTCCGGCGCGGGCAGAACGGTCGGCTACGCCGTGGACGTGGCGCTTCGGTCGGCCGCCGAGCCGCCGAGGAGCCGCTTCTCCCGGCGGCCGAGCCGTATCCCGCTGGACGAGGGGGTGGTGTTGCACGGCAGCGAGGTGGCGCTGGCGCGTGACGCGATACCCGCCCGCGACCCGGGATTGCTGCTGCGCGTCGCCGCCGCGTCGGCCCGAACGGGCAACCCCATCGCGCCAGGCACGTTACGCACCCTCGCCGACTCGGCACCCGAACTGCGGGCGCCCTGGCCACAGCAGGCGAGGCAGGCGCTGACAGCGCTGCTCGGTGCGGGAGAGGGGCTCGTGGACGCGGTGGAGGCACTGGACCGCACGGGGCTGTGGGCACGGCTGTTCCCCGAGTGGGGAGCGGTGCGTGACCTGCCCCCGCGCGAACCGGTGCACGTGTGGACGGTGGACCGCCATCTCGTGCGCACCTGCGTGGAGGCGGCCGGGCTCACCACCACAGTCTCGCGGCCGGACCTGTTGTTGCTGGGAGCGCTGCTGCACGACATCGGCAAAGGCCGCGAGGCCGACCACTCCGAGTTGGGCGCGCGCATCGCCGCGCAGGTGGCGACCCGGATCGGGCTGCCGGAGGCGGACGCCGCGCTGGTGTCGGCCATGGTGCGTCATCATCTGTTGCTGCCGCACACGGCGACGCGCCGCGACATCAGCGAGCTCGAGACCGTGGAACGGGTCGCGAAGACCATCGACGGCCACGCGGTGCTGCTGGAGTTGTTGCACGCGCTCGCGCAGGCCGACTCGCTGGCGACGGGGCCGGGGATGTGGACGGAGTGGAAGGCAGGGCTGGTCGGCGAGTTGGTGCGGCGCTGCCGGGGGCTGCTGCACGGAAAGCCGTTGCCCGCACCCGAACCCATCGACGAAACCCAGCGGGAGCTGGTCTCCGCCGCGGCGCGTTCGGCCAGGGGCCAGGTTCGCGTCAGCACCTCCGGCAGGCTCACCGACGTCGTGCTCGCCGTCCCGGAAGGCGCGCAACTGCTCGCACCGGCCGCCGGTGTACTCGCTTTGCACTCGCTGCAGGTGCACTCCGCCGTGCTGCGCGGCCATCCCGGCGGCCACGTGGGTGTGTTCACCGCGTCGCCGAAGTTCGGGTCGCCGCCGGACACCGCGTTGCTTCGCGAGCAGTTCGCCAGAGCGGTGGCGGGCACCCTGCCGCTGGCCGCGAAGCTGGCCGAGAAGGAAAGCGCGTACGAGTCGCCGAACCTGGCGGGCACGGCGCCAAGGGTGTTGTGGTTCGACGACGAGACCTCCGGGCACAGCACCGTCGTGCTCGAACTGCGCGCGGCCGATCGAGTCGGCCTGCTGTACCGGGTGGCGGGCGCGCTGCGCGAATGCCGGGCCGAGGTCCGCTGGGCGCGGGTGGCCACACTCGGTACGGCGGTGGTGGACTCCTTCGCCATCCGGCCGCGCCACGGCAGCCCGGACGCGGCATGGCGGCACAAGGTGGAGCGCGCCGTGCTGGCCGCCGCCGTGTGAAGGGGCGGAGTGTCGGCGGCGCCCGCTTTCGGCGTCGGTGGCAGGATGTCGGCCACATCCCGCACACGGCGAAGGGTTGCTGAGGATGGCCGAGCTGGAACCGGTGGTGTTGCCCGCGAGCGTTGCCGCGTCGCACCTGCGCGCCTGCGCCGAGGCGCTGGCCGCGCCTGCCGGCATCGAACTCGCCGAACTCGCCGCTGTCATCGGCCACGTGGTGAGCGGGCAGCGACATCTCGCCGAGACGCTCGACGCGCTGGCGAGGCGAGCGCGAGCGGGCTGCGCCGACCCGGCGCTGGCCGCCGTGCCGACAGCGGACCTCGCCGCACTGGCGGAGGTACTCCAAGCGGCAGCGACGGCGTTCGGCTGTTCGGCGCAGGCGCTCACCGAAAGCGAGCCCTTGGTCGAGACCATCGCCGAAACGGCGGGTGGCCACACCCGTTTGTAGCTGTCGGACGCGGTATCGCGCTTACTAGGCTTTTCGGACATGCGCACCGTGTGGAAGGGCACCATCGGCCTCGGCAGCTTCGCCATCCCGGTCAAGGCCTACAGCGCCACCTCCGAACCGGGCACCGGTCTGGTACAGGTTCACACCACCGACGGCGGCAGGCTCAGGTATCGGCGGGTCTGCGAGGTGGACGGTGCCGAGGTGCCCGCAGAGGAGATCGGCAAGGGCTACCAGTCGGCGGGCGGGGATGTCGTCGTCCTCAGCGAGGAGGAACTCGCCTCGCTGGCGGGCGCGGCCGCGGAGTCGATCCGCATCCAGTGCTTCGTGCGCGGCGAGCAGATCGACCCGTTGCTGCACTCCAAGAGCTACTACCTGGAGCCGGAGGTCTCGGCCAACAAGCCGTACGTGTTGCTGTGCGAGGCGCTGCGACTGGCCGACCGGGTGGCGGTGGTGAAGGTGGCGCTGCGGCAACGCGAAACGCTGGGTGTGCTTCGGGTCGCCGGTCAGGTGCTGGTGCTGCAGACGCTGCACTGGCCGCAGGCGGTCCGTGGCGCGGACTTCCCTTTCCTGCACGAGGACGTCGATCTGCGTGTGGCGCAGGTGCGGGCGGCGGCGAACCTGATCGAGAACCTGTCCGGTGACTTCGAGCCGCACCGTTTCACCGACGGCTACCCCGACGCTGTCTCCGCACTCGTCGAGGCCAGGCTGGAAGGAACGGACGTGGTGCGGCCTACCGAGCCCGAGCAGGAGGAAGGCGTGGCCGAGTTGCTCGCGACCTTGCGCGAGCACGCGCAGCAGCGCGCCGACACCGACCAACTGGCCGCTCGGCGGACCGCCGTGAACCGGGCCGAGGCGGCCGCGGGTGAGGCGAAACAGGCCGAGCGCAAGGCACGCAAGGCGGCGTCGAAAGCTCGTGCTGCGCCGAAGGGCAGCCGTTAGGGCACCGAGGCGAGTAGCTCTACTCACGCGTTCTCGGTGTCTTCACGTTGCCGTGACAACCTCCTCGCCCGGCAGGGTGGTAGGCGCCTCGGTGAGTTGCCCGGTTCGATTCCGATCGCCTGGTACTGGGGGTCTGGCGAACGTCGCCGGGACCGCTCGGGAACCGCCGAGGACCAGCCGCCCGGCCGGCGTAGGGGGAGCACACACCGGCCGGGCGGACCGGCGGGCGGCCAAGGTCGTCTACCCTGGAATGTCGTCGGCCCCGCGAGCCGGCCGAGAACCCACCGACCCGCTGGAGCGTGCATCCCGTGTTCGACACACTCTCCGATCGGCTCACGTCGGTCCTGCAGAACCTGCGCGGCAAGGGCAAGCTCTCCGACGCGGACATCGACGCGACGGCGAGAGAGATCCGGATCGCTCTGCTCGAGGCCGACGTCGCCCTGCCGGTGGTGCGGGCCTTCATCGGGCACGTCAAGGAGCGCGCGAAGGGTGCCGAGGTATCGGAGGCGCTCAACCCCGCACAGCAGGTCGTCAAGATCGTCAACGAGGAACTCGTCGCGATCCTCGGCGGTGAGACCCGCAGGCTGAACCTCGCCAAGAACCCGCCGACGGTCATCATGCTCGCCGGTCTGCAGGGCTCCGGTAAGACCACGCTCGCGGGCAAGCTCGCGCTGTGGTTGAAGAAGCAGGGCCACGCACCGCTGCTGGTGGCCTGCGACCTGCAGCGGCCCAACGCGGTGACCCAGCTCCAGGTCGTCGGGGAGCGGGCCGGAGTACCGACGTTCGCTCCGGAGCCTGGCAACGGGGTCGGTGACCCCGTCGACGTGGCCCGCCGCTCCGTCGACGAGGCCAAGCGCGCCCAGCACGACGTGGTGGTCGTCGACACCGCGGGTCGCCTCGGCGTGGACGAGGAGATGATGCGGCAGGCCGCCGACATCAGGGACGTCGTACAGCCGGACGAAACGCTGTTCGTGGTGGACGCCATGATCGGGCAGGACGCCGTCACCACGGCGGAGGCGTTCCGCGACGGCGTCGGGTTCTCCGGAGTCGTGCTCACCAAGCTCGACGGTGACGCCCGTGGCGGTGCGGCGCTCTCGGTGCGGCACGTCACCGGTCAGCCGATCCTGTTCGCCTCCAACGGGGAGAAGTTGGAGGACTTCGACGTCTTCCACCCCGACCGCATGGCCAGTCGCATCCTCGGGATGGGCGACGTGCTCACCCTGATCGAGCAGGCAGAGCAGGCGTTCGACCAGGAGAAGGCCGAGGAGGCGGCCGCCAAACTCGGCACGGGCGAGCTGACGCTGGAGGACTTCCTCGAACAGATGCTGGCCGTGCGCAAGATGGGGCCGATCGGCAACCTGCTCGGCATGCTGCCCGGTGCCGGGCAGATGAAGGACCAGCTCGCCCAGGTCGACGACGCGCACCTGGACCGGCTACAGGCGATCATCCGGGGGATGACCCCCGAGGAGCGGGCCAACCCGAAGATGATCAACGCCTCGCGCAGGCAGCGGATCGCCCGCGGTTCGGGCGTCGCCGTGCGCGACGTCAACGACCTGGTGAACCGCTTCTTCGAGGCCCGCAAGATGATGCAGCAGATGGCGGGCCGGTTCGGCTTCGGCGGCGGTCCCGGCGGTGGCAAGAAGAACCGCAAGGGCAAGAAGGGCAAGAAGGGCAAGGGGCGCGGTCCCACGCAGCCCAAGGTGCGTGGTGGCTTCCCCGGCGGCATGCCGGGCGGGTTCCCTCCGGCGGCAGGCGGCGCTGGCATGCCGGACCTGTCCCAACTCGGCGGCGGCCTCAACGACCTTCCGCCCGGCTTCGACCCCGCGAAGCTGAAGCTGCCGAAGAAGAAGTAGCCGAGGTCGCAGATGTACCACCTGCGTGGCACGGTGCTGCCCGAGGGCGAGGAACGCGACGTCTGGATCACCGAAGGGCGGATTTCGTTCACACCCGTGGAGCCGGCCGAGTCGCTCGCCGGGGCGTTCCTGCTGCCCGGCCTGGTCGATGCCCACTGTCATCCCGGTATCGGGGTCGGCGGGCCGACGACGCTCGAGGAGGCCATCGAGCAGGCGCTGACCGACCGTGACGCCGGGACGCTGCTGATCCGTGACTGCGGGCTGCCGATCGACGCAGGGCCGCTGCAACGCAGGCACGACCTGCCGCGGATCATCCGCGCCGGGCGGCACCTGTCGCTTCCCAAGCGCTACGTCCCCGGACTCGGCATCGACCTGGACTCACCGGACGACCTGCCCGCGGCAGTCGCCGAGCAGGCCGCGGCCGGGGACGGCTGGGTGAAACTCGTCGGCGACTGGATCGACCGTGCCGTGGGCGACCTGGCGCCGTTGTGGCCCGACGACGTGTTGGCCGAGGCGGTGCGCGTCGCGCACGACGCGGGCGCCCGGGTGACGGCGCACGTGTTCGGTGAGTCGGCGCTGCCCGGGCTGATCGGCGCCGGGATCGACTGCCTCGAGCACGGCACCGGTCTTTCGGGTGAACTGCTGGGTGAGTTGGCTCGCACCGGCACCGCGCTGGTGCCCACGCTCATCAACATCGAGAACTTCCCCCGCATCGCGGACCAGGCGGCGAAGTACCCCACCTACGCGGCGCACATGCGAGCCCTGCACGCCGGGGTGGACGACATGGTCGGCGCGGCGCTCGACGCGGGCGTGCCCGTGTACGCGGGCACCGACGCGGGAGGCATGGTGGACCACGGCAGGCTCGTGGACGAACTCGAGGCGCTGCACCGGGCAGGGATGAGCACGGAGCAGGCGCTGGCCTCGGGATGCTGGGCGGCCCGCGACTGGCTCGGCCATCCCGGGATCACCGACGGCGCACCCGCTGACCTGCTCGTCTTCGACTCCGATCCCCGGCAGGATCTCGACGTGCTCCGCAGTCCCCTGCATATCGTGCTGCGGGGAACCGTGATCAAGTGACGCCGCGTGCGGTCACTTATGGTGGCGTTGGGGGCCGGTGACGGCTGGTCACCGGTCGCGACGACACAGCGGGAGGCCTGGTGCAGCGCGAGGGCGACGACCGGCCGGTGCCGCCGGTAAGAACCGGTCTTGTGCTCGGCGCCCACTGGGGGATGCTGGCCTTCGTGCTCGCGCTCGGCGGGTACTACGCGGTCTCGCTGCTGCTTTCCGCGCTGGCGACGATCGACGCCGCTGACCCGACTGGAATCCGGCTGCCGCAGTTGGGGCCGCTGGTGCTGCTCGCGTTCGTGCCGAACGTGCTGCTCGGGCTCGTTCCCTGGCTCGGTTCGTTGCGCTGGGGCAACGGCGTGCGGGCCGACTTCGGGCTGCTGCCCACCGGCCGCGACCTCAAGGTCGGGCTTGCCTGCGGTGGTTTCGCGCTGCTCGCCGGTTACGTGCTCAATTTGATACTGCTGCAGATCTACGGCAGTGAGCGGATGGCGGGACCGTTGATCGAGGTCTTTCGCGGCATTTCCGCCGATATCGGCTGGCTGGTGGTGGCCGCGATCATCGTGGTCGTCGGCGCACCGCTGACGGAGGAGTTGCTCTTTCGTGGCGCACTGTGGAACGGACTGGCGCACTACCGCATTCCGAACTGGGTGATCCTGCTGCTCACCGCGCTGCTGTTCGCGCAGTTGCACGGCGAGCCGACCCGCACAGTCGCCCTGATCGCCCAGGGCGTGGCCATCGGGTCGGCGAGGTTCATCACCGGGCGGGTGGGTGCGAGCGTGGTGGCGCACGCGACGAACAACCTGCCCGCCGCGCTTTTTCTGCTCATTGGGTCGTAACCGACCGTGCGCGGCCAGTAAGCTCGGCTGGCCTACGGTATTCCCGGTGTCCGGTATACGGGGGAAGGATCGGCGTGACGTCACCGAATTCGCCAGAACCGGTGCCAGCCGTCGAACCGACCACGTCCGCCCCGCAGGGTCACGCGGTGCCCGAGTACCCGTCGCACCGATGGGGCTTCGGTGCGTTCCTGCTGGTGGAAGCCGTGCTGCTGGCGACAGCGGCGTTCGTCGGGGTCTTCCTCGGCAGGGGATCGCTGGCTTCACTGCCGGTGGGGGACGTGCTCGTCGGCACGATGCTGCCCACGCTGTTCGCCGCGCTGGCGGCGCTGGCGATCACGAAGCTGAGAGGCAACGGCCCAGTCGTCGATCTGCGGCTGTCGTGGCGTTGGGACGACGTGCGGATCGGGTTGAAGTTCGGCGTGCTGGGTGTGGTGTGCACGACCGTCGGCGTGCTCGTCTGGACCGAGGTGGTCGGCGAGCACAACGCCACGTCCGCGATCAGCGCGCTGGTGCACGACAAACCGATGTCGGTCTCCGCGGCGATCGCGATGTTCACCTACCTGTGGCTGCTCGGCCCGGTCTGTGAGGAGATCATCTACCGGGGTCTGCTGTGGGGCGCGACCGAGCGGCTTGAGTGGGGTAAGGAGAAGTGGGGCAGGCTGGCGGCGTTCGTGCTCTCCACGGCCGTGTTCGCGGTGAGCCATCTCGAGCCGCTGCGCACCTCGCTGCTGCTGGTGATCGCGATACCGATCGGACTCGCGCGACTGGTCACCGGCAGGCTGCTGAGCAGCATCGTGGCACACCAGATGAACAACTTCCTGCCCGCCCTGGCGATCCTGCTCACCACGCTCGGAGTCGTGAGCGCGTAGCCCTACGGGGCCGTGGCCGAGAACCACAGGTGCGCGGCGAGGCCGAACCCGGCCAGCGCGATGGTGATCCGCAACGGCCGCTCCGGCAACCGTCGCACCGCGGCGGGTCCCAGCCACGAGCCCAGCAGCGCCCCGACGCCGAGGACGGCGGCGGCGAGCCAGTCGACGGGTGCGAGGAAGGCGTAGGCGAGCGCCGCTGTCGCGTTGGCCGCGCCGATGGCCAGGTTCTTCACGGCGTTGGTCACCGGCAGCGGTTCGGTCACCGACACCGAAAGCACGGCGAGCATCAGCACTCCGGCGCCCGCGCCGAAGTAGCCCCCGTACACGGCGACCAGCGCCACAGCCACGGCCGACGGCACCGCCGAGCCGCCCTGCCTTCCCGCCGACCTCGCTCTGTCGGCGGCATCGCGTACCCGGTCCCTGAACAGCAGCAGCCCCGAGCCCAGTGCGATCAGCCACGGCACGATCAGCTCGAACGCCGAGGCGGGGGTGGTCAGCAGCAGCACGGCACCGGCCGAACCGCCCAGCACGGCCAGGCCGAGCAGCCTGCCGAGCCGCGCGCGTTGTCCTCGCAGTTCGGCGCGCGACCCGGCGGCGGAGCCTGCCGCGGTGGACAGCAGCGCCACGGTGTTCGTCACGTTCGCCGCGATGGGCGGCAAGCCCGCGGCGAGCAGGGCGGGGTAGCTGAACAGCGAGGCCAGACCGGCCATGGAGCCGGCAAGACCCGCTGCCACGCCCGCCAGCGCCAGCAGGCTCGTGGAGGTGAGGGTCAACCCGTGCTCCTCGCGGGTGGCACGGTGGTGAACCGCCTCCGGCGATGTGGGTCGGGTGTCCGGTTGCCAGCCACGGGGTCAGCCTATGGAGGTAGGGTTAGGGCGCCCGTCACATCGAGCTACCCGGCCACCAGCACTCCCCGGCAACGGTCATGCCGGGCGGTCTGGCAAAATGGTGGCTTGCCCGCTCCGGTCCGGGCCCTCTCACCGTGCCGGGGCGACACCCATACCTGCGGGCACTCGGATCCGGCTCCCCACTCGGATCGTGTCCCGACCCGAGTACCGAGAAACGACAGGAGTACCCACACCCGTGGCTGTCAAGATCAAGCTGCAGCGCCTCGGCAAGATTCGCGCGCCCTACTACCGCATCGTCGTCGCGGACGCGCGCACCCGCCGGGACGGCAAGGCCATCGAGACCATCGGCAAGTACCACCCGAAGGAGAACCCGAGCTTCATCGAGGTCGACTCCGAGCGGGCGCAGTACTGGCTGAGCGTCGGGGCGCAGCCCACCGAGCCGGTGCAGCGCATCCTCGAGGTCACCGGCGACTGGCAGAAGCACAAGGGACTGCCCGGCGCGGAGGGCAAGCTGCGCAGGCCCGAACCCAAGCCGTCCAAGCAGGACCTGTTCAACGCCGCGCTGGCAGCCGCCAACGAGGAGCCTGCCGCCGAGGCCACCACACCGAAGAAGCGCGGTGGCGGTAAGAAGGCCGACGCCGACAAGCCCGCGCAGCCGCAGTCCGGCAGCGACGACAAGGCCGAGGGTGAGAAGGCCGAGGGCGAGAAGAAGGCCGACGAGGCGTGAGTTTCCTGGCCGACTCGCTCGAACACCTGGTGCGCGGCATCGTCGACAACCCCGACGACGTGCGCGTCGAGCTGATCACCACACGCCGAGGCCGAACTCTCGAGGTGCACGTGCACCCGGACGACCTCGGCAAGGTGATCGGTCGCGGAGGTCGCACCGCCACGGCGCTGCGCACCGTGATGGGGTCCGTCGGCGGGCGGGGAGTCCGCGTCGACGTGATCGACACCGACCGCTGAGCGCGGCACCGTGCAGGTCGTGGTCGGCCGGGTCGCGAAGGCGCACGGTCTTCACGGGGAACTGGCCGTGGACGTGCGCACAGACTCGCCGCGGGAACGGTTCGCGCAGGGCAAGGTGTTGCTCGCCAGCCTGCGGGACGGTGTGACGAAACGGGTTACCGTGGCAGCCGTCCGCCCACACGGCGGGCGGCTGCTTGTGCGCTTCGCCGAGGCGCAGGGCCGCACCGCGGCCGAGGAGTTGCGCGGCGCGATGCTGCTGGTCGACACCGCCGACCTGCCACAGATCGAGGACCCGGACGAGTTCTACGACCACGAACTCGAGGGCCTGCGTGCCGAGCTGACCGACGGCACGGTGATCGGCACCGTGCGCGAGGTCATTCACTCGCCCGGGGGTGAGTTGCTCGCCGTCGATCGCGACGACCACGAGGCCCTGGTGCCGTTCGTGGCGGCGATCGTGGTGCTGGTGGACGTCACCGGAGGCAGGGTCGTGATCGATCCGCCGGAAGGGCTGCTGGACTCCTGATGCGGATCGACGTCGTCACGATCTTTCCCGAGTACCTGCAGCCGCTGCGTGCGGCTCTGTTGGGCAGAGCGATCGAACGCGGGCTCATCGAGGTCGGGGTGCACGACCTGCGCGAGTGGACCTACGACGTGCACAGGGCGGTGGACGACGCCCCGTACGGCGGCGGTCCCGGCATGGTGATGAAGCCACAGGTGTGGGGCGAGGCCCTCGACGCGGTGTGCTCGACGGACAGCAGGCTCGTCGTGCCGACGCCTGCGGGCCGTCCGTTCACGCAGGAGCTCGCGCGCAGCTACGCCGGGCAGCCGCACCTGGTGTTCGCCTGCGGCCGCTACGAGGGCATCGACCAGCGGGTCATCGACGACGCCGCCCGCCGGATGCCGGTGGACGAGGTGTCCATCGGCGACTACGTGCTGGTCGGCGGTGAGGCCGCGGTGCTGGTCATCGTCGAGGCCGTCGTGCGGTTGCTGCCCGGTGTGCTCGGCAATCCGGTGTCGGCCGAGCAGGACTCGTTCTCCGACGGGCTGCTCGAAGGTCCCAGCTACACCCGACCGGAGGTGTGGCGCGGGCTGGCGGTGCCGGAGGTGCTGCGCTCGGGCAACCACGCCTTGATCGATCGGTGGCGAAGGGACAAGGCGCTGGAGCGTACCTTCGAACGCCGCCCCGACCTGCTGGAACGACTCCCGGAAGGTAGCCTGGACAGCGCGGACCACGCCGTGCTCGACCGCCTTCGCGGGGAGCCCGGTGACCCCGCATCGGGCTGATCTGCCATACTTGACCGGTTGGCGCGACGTGATCATGCGCCGAGCTCCTGGGCCGCCCGCTGTCAGGTACGGTCGCGCGCCCGGATCGATGTGAAGCCACACAAGGACGAGGACGGACACCGATGAACACCCTGGATGCGTTGGACGCCCACTCGCTGCGTTCCGACATTCCGCACTTCCGCCCGGGCGACACGCTGAAGGTTCACGTCCGAGTTATCGAGGGCAATCGCGAGCGCAACCAGGTCTTCCACGGCGTCGTCATTCGTCGCCAGGGCGGAGGCATCCGCGAGACCTTCACCGTCCGCAAGATGTCCTTCGGCGTGGGAGTCGAGCGCACCTTCCCGGTGCATTCGCCGAACATTGCCAAGATCGAGGTGGACAAGCGCGGCGACGTCCGCAGGGCGAAGCTGTACTACCTGCGCGACCTTCGCGGCAAGGCCGCCAAGATCAAGGAGCGCAGGGAGCGGTCCTCCGCGTCCTGAAGTAATCGCCCGGTTACCGTAGCCTGACGTCGTGGTCGAACCTGTGCCTTCAAACGCCGCCGAAGACGAGCCGCAGCGCCCCGAGGACAACGATCCACAGGGGCGTTCGGACAGCTCCGGTTCGGCGCGATCCGCGTCCGGTGACGAGTCCGGGGAAACCAGTCCCTCCGAGGCAGAGGCGCGCTGGCAGCGAAAGCAGAAGAAGCAGCGTTCCTTTTGGAAGGAACTGCCGATTCTGATCGTCATCGCGCTCGTGCTGGCGTTCCTGATCCAACAGTTCCTCGCCCGCGTCTACATGATTCCGTCGGGTTCGATGGAGCAGACGTTGCACGGCTGTGCTGGCTGCACGCCCGACCGGATACTGGTCGACAAGGTCACCTACGACTTCGGTGAGCCTTCGCCTGGCGACGTCGTGGTGTTCCGCGGCCCGGACGCGTGGCTGGAGAACGACGCGCCCGCTCAGTCCTCGGGCAATGCGGTGGCCCGGTTCCTGCAGAGCATCGGTTCCGCCTTCGGGCTCGCCCCACCTGACGAACGTGACTTCGTCAAACGAGTCATCGCCACCGGCGGGCAGACCGTGGAGTGTTGCGACGACCGCAACCGAGTGACAGTGGACGGTCAGCCGTTGGACGAGCCCTACATCTACTGGCAGGGCGAGTCGGTTCAGCGCGAGTTCGGGCCGGTGACCGTGCCTAAGGGCACCGTCTGGGTGATGGGCGACAACCGCAACAACTCCTCCGACTCCCGTTACCAGGGCGGCGGTGGCGAGCGTGGTGCCGTGCCGGTCGAGAACATCATCGGCAAGGCGAGGCTCATCGTGTTGCCGCCTTCCCGGTGGGGGGTCGTCAGCGACCACAACCCGCAACAGCAACAGGCCGCCGCGCTGGAGGCTTCCCCGTGGCAGCAGGGCCTGCCACTGGGAGCGGGTGCGTTGGCGGCGTGGCCTACCCTGGCGCTTGGCAGGCGCGCGGGCGCGCGATTGCACGGGATGGTCACACGAAGGCGGTAACCGCAGTGAGCGCTGGTTCCACGAGCGTTCCGCGTCCACCGCGCGCCGTGATCCGCGGCGACACCTCGTGGGCACTGCAAGCCGCGCTGGTCCGCCGCGGGCTCGGCCCGGTGGCGGGTGTGGACGAGGCCGGGCGTGGTGCCTGCGCCGGTCCACTCGTGGTGGCCGCTTGCGTGTTGCGGCCGGGTGACGGGGCCCGGCTGCCCGAGCTGACCGATTCCAAGCTGCTCACGCCAGCGGCACGCGAGCGGGTCTACGAGCAGGTGATCCGGCGCGCGCTCGACCATTCCGTCGTGGTGATCTCGCCGGCCGAGGTGGATGCGCGCGGCATCCATGTGATGAACATCGAAGGGATGCGCCGCGCGGTGGCGAAGCTGTCCTCGGCGCCGGGTTACGTGCTCCTCGACGGCTTCCGGGTCCCGGGACTGCCGGCACCGAGCCTGCCGGTGATCAAGGGCGACCGTGCGGCGGCCTGTGTGGCGGCGGCGTCGGTGCTGGCCAAGGTGACCAGGGACCGCATCATGACCGCATTGCACGACGAGCACCCGGTGTACGGCTTCGACGTGCACAAGGGCTACACGACCGAGGAACACGGCGCAGCGCTGACCGAGCACGGACCCAGTGAGGTGCACCGCTGGTCGTATGCCAACGTCGCCAAGGCCGCGGCAAGGCATGGTGCCTGCCCCCCTCGCGACGTCATGCTCAGCGCGGCGGCGTTGCACGCGAGCGTGCCGGTACGTGCCAGGAACACCCGAGTGAGCGAGAATGGAGCTTCCGCCGACAACGGCTTGCGAGGAGGGGCTCGGATTTCATGAGCGCAGAGGATCTCGAGAAGTACGAGACCGAGATGGAACTGTCGCTGTATCGCGAGTACCGCGACATTGTCAGCCAGTTCTCGTACGTCGTGGAGACCGAGCGGCGGTTCTACCTCGCCAACGCCGTGGACGTGCAGGTGCGTGACAGCGGCGGCGAGGTGTACTTCGAAGTGCGGATGTCCGACGCGTGGGTCTGGGACATGTATCGCCCGGCCCGTTTTGTGAAGAACGTTCGAGTTATCACGTTCAAAGACGTCAACGTCGAAGAGCTGGACAAGCCGGAACTGCGGCTCCCCGAGGACGGTCCGTTCGGAGGCTGAGCGTTCAGCCCGACCGCGAGCCTGCTGAACGGCCTGCACCAGCTCAGTGCGGGCGACCCGGCGATCGCCCAAGCCACAGCACCCCACCGAGCGGCCCGCTGGGGGAGCTGATCTGTTGATCGGTACCGGGTCGGACCGGTAACGGGTCCGGATTTTACCTTGATCAGCCGTGGCTGGAGCCGGGTTTCTTGCTGGCCCCGCCGGGTTGTCCACAACACCGCTGTTGTCCACAGGGCGGCGATGTCGGCGTGGCCCGAGCTACCGGCGCGCTGGCAGCGTCGGTAGGCGAAGGACGAACGGCGGAACCCGGGGGGTGAAGTGGGTGACCAGCGTTGTGCGGGTGGTCCGCACTACGGATCGGCCATCGCGGCTGGCGTTGGGTCGCACCGGCGAGGAGTTGGCTTCGGAGCACCTGCGTGGGCAGGGGCTCACCGTGCTCAGTCGCAACTGGCGTTGCCGGGAAGGCGAGCTGGATGTCATCGCCACCGATGGCGAACGGTTGATCGTGTGCGAGGTGAAGACGCGGTCCGGTCGGCGCTTCGGCGCTCCGGAGGAGGCTGTCACCGAGGACAAGCAGGCACGCATCCGCAGGCTCGCGGGCCGGTGGCTGGCGACCTACCGGGTCGCGTGGTGCCCGGTGCGCTTCGACGTGATCGCCGTCGACTGCGCACCCGGTGCCACACCACAGGTGCGGCATATCGTGGGAGCGTTCTGATGGCACTGGCACGTGCCTGGTCCGTCGCGTTGCTGGGAATCGACGGCAGGTTGGTCGAGATCGAGGCCGACATCGGGGCGGGCATGCCAGGCACGAAGCTGGTCGGCCTTCCAGATACAGGACTGAGGGAAGCCAAGGACCGGGTACGGGCGGCTGTGCGCAACAGCGGCCAGAAGTGGCCGGACAGCGCTGTCACGCTCGGGTTGTCGCCCGCCAACCTGCCGAAGGTCGGCTCCGGCTACGACCTCGGCATCGCGGCGGCCGTGCTTGCCGCGTCCGGTTCGGTGCCCGCGACCAAGCTCATCGGGACGGTGCTCCTCGGCGAACTCGCGCTCGACGGGCGGGTGCGTCCGGTGCGAGGTGTGCTGCCCGCCCTGCTGGCCGCACGCGGTGCGGGCTACCGGCGTGCTGTCGTCTCCGCCGACTCACTCGGTGAAGGAGCCCTGGTCGACGGAATCGAGGTACTCGGGGCGGGGCGGCTGCTGGAGGTGGTCGAGTGGCTGAAGGACGAGCGGGTGCTGGTGCCCGCTGAAGCGCCGACGGCTCCCGAGGTTGCCGAGGTCGCGGATCTCGCCGACGTGGTCGGCCAGCCCGAGGCTCGGTGGGCACTGGAGGTGGCGGCCGCGGGCGGTCACCACCTGCTCATGGTCGGCTTACCGGGGATCGGCAAGACCATGCTCGCCAAGCGGTTGCCCGGGTTGCTGCCGCCCCTTTCCGACGAGGAGTCGCTGGAGGTCACAGCGGTGCACTCCGTTGAGGGGTCACTGCATTCGGATTCCCCGCTGGTGCGTGTTCCGCCGTTCGTCGCGCCGCACCATTCGATCTCGATGGCCGCGCTCGTGGGCGGCGGCAGCGGTCTGGCGATGCCCGGAGCCATCAGCAGGGCCCACCGAGGCGTGCTGTTTCTGGATGAGGCGGCCGAGTTCAGCGGCGAACGGCTGGAGGCACTGCGTACGGTGCTGGAGGAGTGCGAGGTCAGGATCGCTCGGGCACGTGGTGTGGTCCGCTACCCGGCGTCCTTTCAGCTGGTTCTGGCGACCAACCCGTGCCCGTGTGCGCCCCCTCGCGAGACGGACTGCTCGTGTTCACCGATGGCACGGCGCCGCTATCTGGGCAGGCTCTCCGGCCCCTTGCTCGACCGGGTCGACCTGCGGGTGCGGATGCGGCCGATCACGGCGATGCGGGTGCATGACGACACCGAGCCGGAGAGCACCGAACAGGTTCGGACTCGGGTGATGCGGGCTCGACAGCGCGCCGCCGAACGCTGGGCGGAGCACGGATGGCGCACCAACTCGCAGGTCCCCGGGCCGATGCTGCGCAAGGAATTCGCACTGCCTTGCAGGGTTACCGCGCTGCTGGATCGCGGCCTCGACCGCGGCGCCATCACAGCCAGGGGAGCCGACCGGTGCCTGCGGATCGCGTGGACCCTTGCCGATCTTGCCGGTTCGCCCTGCCCGGACGCCGACCACGTCGCCGCGGCACTGGAGTTCCGTGACCGCAGGGCCGCGTGAGCGGGCCGACGTAGGTGACAGAGCCTGTCGGCGCCGCCGAGGCGCACGGCAGGAGATGGAGGGTTGCGCCCGGCCTAACACGGGCCTCGGCGGCCGGAGTGGGATCGCCGGGCGGGTGCGCGGCAACGCCGACCGGCTCGTCGACGGCTGTGCGCGGGCGGTGCCGAGCTGGTGTGCGTGGCCGGTTGAGCGAGCGCTTCCGGCTCCGGTGCTCTGCTGCGCTGTCGGCAGGGACCGGGCGTTTGCCGGGACCAGGGCACGGCGCGGGCTCAACTGACATGCAGGGATGACATCGCCGGATGCGTCGGCGGCCGGCGCCGGCACGAGCAGGTGTTACGCGGGCAGGGAAGTCGTGGAGGAGTTGAGTGGTCATGTGCGAAGCACAGCGGCAGGCGGCCGGGTACGCCGAATGGTCGGGTGAGCGGCTGGCGCGCGCCTACCTGCTCCGCGTCGCCGAGCCTCCGGCCCCGGCACTGGTGCGGTTTGTCGCTGACCGGGGCCCGGTCCGGGCCGCGGAGCTGGTTCGGCGCGGTGATGTGCCCGATGCCGTGGCGTGCGAGACCCGCGCGCGCAAAGAGTTGGAGCTGGCCGAGCGCGATCTGCGGCAGGCGGCGGAGATCGGCGCAAGGCTGGTGACCCCTGAGGACGACGAGTGGCCCGCATGGCCGCTGCTGTGCCTCGATGTCGCCACCGGGCGGGGGCAACGCGGCGTCGCCCCGCCGATCGGCCTGTGGGTTCGTGGTGGCGGCAACTTGGACGCCATGCTGTCCGAGGCGGTGGCCGTCGTGGGGGCTCGTGCGGCGACGCAGTACGGCGAGCAGGTAGCGGCCGAACTCGGCTACGCGCTGGCCGAAGCAGGCCATTCGGTGGTTTCGGGCGCGGCCTACGGAATCGACGGAGCCGCCCATCGCGGGACGCTCGCGGCGGGGGGTGAGACCTTGGCCGTGCTCGGCTGTGGTCTGGATGCAGGCTATCCGGCTGGGCACGTGAGCTTGCTGAACCGGGTTGCCGAGCGAGGGGCAGTGCTGACGGAATACCCACCCGGCACCGCACCGGCGCGCCACCGGTTCCTGGTGCGTAACCGGCTCATCGCTGCCCTGTCGGCGGGAACGGTAGTGGTCGAGGCGGGCAGCCGCAGTGGTGCCAGGAACACCGCCGCCACCGCAGGTGCGCTTGGCAAGGTGGTCATGGCCGTGCCCGGCCCCGTGGGATCGGCACTGTCGGTGGGATGCCACGAGCTGATCAGGGACTCCCACGCCACCCTGGTGGCGTCCGCCGCCGACGTCCTGGAGACCGTGGGAAAGCTCGGCACGGTGGCCAAACGCGACACCGGGGTCGGGAACCGGCCTACCGACGGGCTCGACGCGGAAGGCCTTCGCGTGCACGACGCGCTCGCCGACCGTACCGGCAAAGCGCCCGAGCAGATCGCCACGGAGTCGGGAGTACCGCTTTCCCGGGTACGGGCCCTGCTGCCACAACTGGAGCTGGACGGACTCGCCGTGCGCAGCGAAAGCGGTTGGCGTCGAGTCAAATCGGCACCGGGGCGCGGCAGCGGAGGCCGTTAGCCGTCCTACGGCGACGGGAGTAACCGTGGCTCGCTCACGGCAGGACCGACGGCGCGGCCCCACTGTCCGCCCGCGTGGCTGTACCTAGCTGCTCCGGCCTGCGCTGACGACGGTGGGGGGAGCGGGTTCGGCTCGCCACTTGCGGGGCCTGACGCCACTGCTGCGACCTTCAGGACGCTTGGTCGTGGTGTGGGGTGTGGGTGCTTGGTCGTGGTGGGGTGCGGTGCTGTGCTGTGGGTGCTCCGTCGTGGTGGGGTGTGGTGCTGTGGTGCTCCGTCGTGGTGCGCGGTGACGCGATGCGTGGTGGGGGTGCCCCGCGTGTAGGTCCGGTGTGGGCTCGCGCGGTGTGGTGCGTGGTGCGAGCTGCCTGGTGTGGGCGCGCGGTGTGGACCGCGGTGGGTGCCGTGCGTGGTACCTGGTGTGGGCGCGCAGGGGTGCGGTGTGTGGTACTGGGTGTGGGTGGGCGGTGCGTCGTGCCTCGCGTGGGCGCGGTGTGGACGCGCGGTGGGTGCGGTGCGTGGTGCGGGTCGCCGTTGTGTGGCGCGGGTGCACGGTGTGGGTGCCCGGTCCGCCGTGCCCGATGTGCCATGCGTGGTGCTCCTGCGGTGCGTCGGTGCGATGTGGGCGGCAGGCGTGTGTGCACGGTGTGGTGGGCGGCTTGCGGTGCGCGGGGTCGCCGCCTGGCTCGCGAGCCATGGACGCTGATGCCGGCGAGAGTCACCGACGTGTGGCGCAGCGTTCGCGAATCCGGCGCCGGGGGAGCATGCCGCTGGGGCAAAGCCGCGGCCCTATGTCGGTGATCTCGACCTGAGTGTGCCGGTGTGGCGATGCTTGACCAGCGCGACCGCGTGCCTCAGCGTCATTGGCATGACGTCATCAGGTCGTCGCACACCGTCAACGCGCGCGACACGTGTGCGTGGAACTGGTGACAACCCCGTGCGCACGCGAATTGCGCTGCCTGCCGAAGCGGCGGCCCTGGTGGCGGCCTACGAACGGCATCTGCAGCTTGAGCGTGGCCTTTCCCCACATACGGTCCGGGCGTACGTGGGCGATGTCGTCTCGCTGCTCGGTTTTCTGTACCGCGCAGGCGACGAGGTCTCCTGCCAACTCACCGACCTCGACGTCGGCGTGTTGCGGGCGTGGTTGGCCGACCAACGTAGCGCGGGCCGCAGCCGCAGCACGCTGGCGCGCCGCGCGGCTTCGGCGCGCACGTTCACGGCATGGGCGTACCGCAGGGGAGAACTCGACTCCGATCCCGGCGCCAGACTCGTCGCTCCGAGAGCGCATCGCACTCTGCCGGGACTGCTTCGCCCGCAGCAGGCGAACAACCTGCTGCGGGCGTCCGAATCCGGGGCGGCGGAGCAAGATCCGATCGCGCTGCGTGATCATGCCTTGCTCGAGTTGCTGTACGCCACAGGTGTGCGAGTCTCAGAACTGTGCGGACTCGATCTGGACGACGTCGACTTCGACCGCAGGGTGGTCCGCGTGTTGGGAAAGGGGAGCAAAGAGAGAATGGTGCCGTTCGGGCAACCCGCGGAACGCGCGCTTCGGACGTGGCTGAAGAACGGGCGTGGCCTGCTGGCGACCGAGTCGTCGGGGGCCGCACTCTTTCTCGGTGCCAAGGGCAGGCGGGTGGGCCCAAGGACGGTGAGGCGGGTGGTGCACTCCGCTGTGGCGGCCGTGCCGGGGGCTGCCGACATCGGGCCGCACGGCTTGCGGCACTCCGCGGCGACGCATCTCCTCGAAGGCGGCGCCGATCTTCGCAGCGTTCAGGAACTGCTTGGTCACGCTACGCTAGCTACGACGCAGCTCTACACCCACGTGACCGTCGAGCGGCTGAAGGCGATCCATGACCGAACCCACCCCCGTGCCCAATGACGTCGGTGGAGATTCGGCTGACCCGGAACGTGCGCGGTCGCGTTCCGACGGGGACGGTCGCGCCTTGAACTCGCAACTCACCAGGCAGGCCGCCGACACCGCCAGCGGTTCGTCCGACGGTGCCGCCGAGGGCGACACAACCATCGACTCGCTGTGGCGGCAGTTCGTCAACTGCCCGAACCAGCGGATTCGCGACCGGCTGGTGTTGCATTACGCCCCGCTGGTCAAATATGTGGCGGGCCGGGTCGGTACGGGCCTGCCCAACCACGTCGACGTCGCGGACCTGATCCAGTCCGGGATCTTCGGGCTCGTCGACGCGATCGAGAAGTTCGACCCCGACCGGGGCCTGCGGTTCGAGACCTACGCCATGCAGCGCATCCGCGGTGCCATCCTGGACGACCTGCGTGCCCAGGACTGGGTTCCCCGGGTCGTCCGCAGCCGCGCCCGCGAAGTCGAACGCGCATTCGACCGGCTGGGCGCACGGCTGCACCGCACACCGACCGATGCCGAGGTGGCGGCAGAACTTGGCATCACCCTGCAGGAGTTGCGCGACTTGTACGGCCAGCTGCGGCTGACCAGCGTCGTGGCCCTCGACGACCTGGTCGGAGCAGGTAGGGAGACCGGTTCGCCCGTAGACGCGCTGCCGGACGCCGACGCGGTCGACCCCGCCGCGGTGCTGGAGGACCGGGACAACCGCAGGCAGCTCGCCGAAGCGATCGCGCAGCTCAACGAACGCGACCGGATCGTCGTCAGCCTCTACTACTTCGAAAGCCTCACCCTCGCCGAGATCGGGAAGGTGCTTGGTGTCACGGAGTCGCGCGTGAGTCAGCTGCACACCCGAGCCGTGCTCAGACTGCGTGCCAAGCTCGGCGAGCAAGCCAACGCCTGAGCGGGAACCCAGACTCCGGCGCTAGCGAGCACCAGACTCCGGCGCTGCGGCGCCGCCAGGAGCAGCCTGCACCAGCGTTGCATACACATTGCCCGCACGGAGCGCAGCGCACGTGGTCGGGGACTGGGCTCAGGCTCGCAGGGGTCTGTGCTGGTGTAGGCAGGTCCAGGTCCAGGTCCAGGTCCAGGTCCAGGTCCAGGTCCAGGTCCAGGTCCAGGTCCAGGTCCGGGTCCGGGTCCGGGTCGGGTAGGGGTCGGGTTGGGTGTTCACCTCCAGGTGTGGGGTTGTCGTGTTCAACGGATGCGGCTCCCGAGAAGGCAGCGCACCTGTGTGGGGCGCGAGGCTGTGTCCGATACGCGGCGTGCGCCCCGGAGCGCCTCGTCTTGGTCCGGAACGTGGTGGCCGTGTCAGGGCGCGGTGGCTCGGGGCCTGACCCGGGCCGCTGTCACGCCTGGGGAGGCCGCGTGGCGCGTGTTGTGGCTGCGGTCTTCCTATCGCCGATCGGGCCTGCTGGGGGCTTGATTCGGGCGGTTGTTGTGTGTGTGGCGGTCCTCAACGGTGACATCGGTGACGTGGTGTGCGACGGGCGGTTTGTTGTGTGGTGAGGTCGCGCGCGATGCGTCGGCTGAGTGTGGTCTTCGTGGGGGGTGGGTGGCTCGGGGTCTGACCGGGCTGGTGTCACGCCTGGGGAGGTCGCGTGCGGCGCGTGTTGTGGCTGCGGTCTTCCCCTTGCCGATCGGGCTGCTGGGGTTCTTTCCCGGGGCGGTCGTTGTGCGGGAGGTCGCGGGCAGATCTTGTCTTGTGGTTGCGGTTTCGTATCGTCGATGGGCCTGCTGGGGGGCTTGATTCGGGCGGTTGTGTGTGTGGAGGTCGTCGGGCGATATGTGCTGGTCTGCGCGCGCGGGGCGGGGCGCACTTCGAGACGTTCGCGATAAGTGGCCAGGGCGTGCTGGTCTGCGCGCGCGGGGCGGGGCGGCTCGGTGCCTGACCCGGTCTGCCGTTACGCCTGGGGAGGCCGCCGGGCGATGCGTTCCCGGCCGCGGTCCTCGTATCGCAACAGCGCGGGTCCTGAATTCGACGCCGCGGGTCGACCACGGGATGCGGGTTGACCACCCGGATGCGGGGCGCCACGGGGCGCGGGTCGGGTCGCACGGGATCACGCCCTTCGGGTCAACGGTGCCACGGTTTGAGGCGCAGCGTCGGGCTCGCCAACACGAGGTGCAGCGGGTCGAGGTACTCCTCGCCACGGCGCAGCCCCCAGTGCAGGCATGCGGCAACCTGCTCGGGGCAACCATCGTGCCCCGCGACGACCGTGCCCACGGGTTGGCCCGCCGTCACCCGGTCGCCTGCGGCCACTGTGGGCAACAGCGGTTGGTACGTGGTGCGTAGCCCGCCTGCGTGGTCGACGGAGACAACCCCGCGTCCCGCCACCGTGCCCGCGAACACGACAGTGCCGTCCGCCGCCGCGAGCACCTGCTGCCCGACGGCCGCGGCCAGGTCCACACCCCGATGCCCCGCGGCGTAGGGGTGCGGCAGCTCGTCGAAACCGCGCGTCACCGGGGGTGGAGGCCACAGTGGCCACTGCCGGCGCGCCCGCGCCGCCTCGCCGGGCGGTGGCCGAGCGGGTCGCTTCGGTAGCGCCAGGTGCGTGACGGGCGGCGAGCCGCTGCGTCCAGGATTCACCACGTCCGCCGTCCGCTGCCGGTCGTGCGGTTGGACTGCCGCCCGTGGTGTCGTCACGGCCCGTGCGGGCAACGAAGCCGCTGACAGGGCCAGGCAAGCAAGCAGGGCGGCGAGTAGCGCAGGCAGTGGGCCGCGCTCGGTTGTTCGAGGAGATCCGGGCATGGACCCACGGTGGCGTGGCAGGGGTCGGGGTGGGGGAGGAATGTGTGGGGCTGTGGACAACCGGGTCGGAAATCGAGGGATGTGGACAGCACGACCCGGCCGGGTGCCGCCGGTTAGAGCGGCGAAAGGGGTGCGGCGTACACTCATGTACGCGGTCTGTGTGCGCACAGACTGACTTCGCGTGTACGTGTGCGTTCCGCCCAGCCTCGGCATTCGAGGGTAGGGGCAACGGAACGGACGGCGCTCGGCGGTCCCGCGGTCGGCAGGTACGGCAACGGGTCCGAGTGTCGACACGGCACCAGGGCGGCTGGCCACCCGGGCAGTCGCGACAACCGGCCCCGCGTGCCGGGCAGGCGCTCGACACGCTCAACACAGAAGAGGTGCGGATCCGGCCATGGCCGTCGTCACCATGAAGCAGTTGCTCGATTCCGGCGTGCACTTCGGGCACCAGACTCGGCGCTGGAACCCGAAGATGAAGCGCTACATCCTCACCGAGCGCAACGGCATCTACATCATCGACCTGCAGCAGACCCTCTCCTACATCGACCGCGCGTTCGAGTTCGTCAAGGAGACGGTCGCGCACGGTGGCACGATCCTGTTCGTCGGCACGAAGAAGCAGGCGCAGGAGGCCATCGCCAACGAGGCGTTGCGCGTGGGCATGCCGTTCGTCAACCAGCGTTGGCTCGGCGGAATGCTGACGAACTTCCAGACCGTGCACAGGCGCCTGCAGCGGCTGAAGGAACTGGAGTCGCAGGAGCAGACCGGCGGTTTCCAAGGCCTGACCAAGCGCGAGATCCTCACCCTCACCCGCGAGAAGGACAAGCTGGAGAAGACCCTCGGCGGGATCAGGGACATGGCCAAGGTGCCGAGCGCGGTGTGGATCGTGGACACCAAGAAGGAACACATCGCGGTCGGCGAGGCTCGCAAGCTCAACATCCCCGTGGTAGCGATCCTCGACACCAACTGCGACCCCGACGAGGTCGACTACCCGATCCCCGGCAACGACGACGCGATCCGCTCGGCGGCACTGCTGACGAAGGTCGTCGCCGAGGCCGCGGCCGCCGGTCTGATGGCTCGCTCCGGTCGCAACGGCGCCGCCCCCGAGGGCGAGGACAAGCCGCAGGCCACCGGTGTGGCAGCGGACGAGCCGCTGCCTGAGTGGGAGCAGGAACTGCTTGCGGGCTCCGACGCGGGCGCCTCCTCCGGGCAGCCGACGGCGTCCTGACCGAAGTCGACCACTTCACCACGGACCTCCGAAGGAACGGAACACGCACGATGGCGAACTACACCGCGGCAGACGTCAAGCGCCTCCGCGAGCTCACCGGCTCCGGCATGATGGACTGCAAGAAGGCGCTCGAGGAGAACGAGGGCGACTTCGACAAGGCTGTCGAGTACCTGCGCATCAAGGGTGCGAAGGACGTCGGCAAGCGCGCGGAGCGGGCGACCGCCGAGGGCCTCGTCGCCGGTGACGGCGGCGTGCTGATCGAGCTCAACTCCGAGACCGACTTCGTCGCCAAGAACGAGGAATTCGTCCAACTCGCCGACAGGATCGTCGAGGCGGCCAAGCAGGTGCGTCCCGCCGACGTCGAGCAGCTCAAGCTCGCCGAGGTCGACGGCAAGACCGTGAACGAGCTGATCCAGGAACTGTCCGCCAAGATCGGCGAGAAGCTGGAGCTGCGCCGAGTGGCGGTCTTCGACGGCAAGGTGAGCACCTACCTGCACCGTCGGGGTGCGGGGCTGCCTCCCGCGGTCGGCGTGCTGGTGGAGTACACCGGTGACGACGCCGACGCGGCCCGCAACGCCGCGCTGCAGGTGGCCGCGCTCAAGCCCCGCTATCTGACCAGGGACGACGTGCCCGCCGACGCGGTGGAGAACGAGCGGCGTATCGCCGAGCAGACCGCGCGGGAGGAGAACAAGCCCGAGCAGGCGCTGCCGAAGATCGTGGAAGGCAAGGTCAACGCGTTCTTCAAGGACGTGGTCCTACTCGAGCAGCCGTCGGTCACCGACAGCAAGAAGACGGTCAAGGCTCTGCTCGACGAGGCGGGTGTCACCGTGACCCGGTTCGTCCGCTTCGAGGTCGGCCAGCAGTAGACCGAGCACGGCGCATGTGCCCCGTCTCCCGCCAGTCCAGGAGGCGGGGCACAGTTGTGAGACACCGGAGCACACCAGCACGACAGTCGGCGGAGGCGAAGATGAACGAGGTCGGCGGCGGCAGGCTCGGTCGTGGCTACCGGCGGGTGCTGCTGAAACTCGGCGGCGAGATGTTCGGTGGTGGAGCGGTGGGGGTGGACCCCGACGTGGTGCATTCCGTCGCCGTGCAGATCGCCGATGTCGTGCGCACCGGCGTGCAGATGGCTGTCGTCATCGGCGGCGGCAACTACTTCCGGGGTGCCGAGCTGTCCCAGCGAGGCATGGATCGCGACCGGGCCGACTACATGGCCATGCTCGGCACGGTGATGAACTCCCTGGCATTGCAGGACTTCCTGGAGAAGGAGGGTGTGCCGACCCGCGTGCAGACGGCGATCACGATGGGGCAGGTCGCCGAGCCCTACATCCCGCGAAGGGCCGAGCGGCACCTCGAGAAGGGCCGTGTGGTGATCTTCGGCGCCGGCACCGGGATGCCCTACTTCTCCACGGACACCGCCGCCGCGCAACGGGCGTTGGAGATCGGCTGCGACGTCGTGCTGATGGCAAAGGCCGTGGACGGTGTCTACACCGCCGATCCCAAACGTGACCCCGGCGCGAAGCTGTTCGAAGAGATCAGCCACCGCGAGGTCCTCGAACAGGGACTCAAGGTCGCGGACGCCACGGCCTTCAGCCTGTGCATGGACAACAACATGCCGATCATCGTTTTCAACCTCCTCACCGAGGGCAACATCGCACGGGCGGTGAGTGGTGAGAGGATCGGCACACTCGTCAGTACACCCACACACCTGGAGTAGCCGTGATCGACGAGACCCTCTTCGATGCCGAAGAGAAGATGGAGAAGGCGGTTTCCGTCGCGAAGGACGATCTGTCGTCGGTGCGCACCGGGAGAGCTACGCCTGCGATGTTCTCCCGCATCGTCGTCGAGTACTACGGTGCGCCGACGCCACTGAACCAGCTCGCCAGCATCAACATCCCTGAGGCCCGGATGGCGGTGGTCAAGCCGTACGACGCCTCGCAGCTCAACGCGATCGAGAAGGCGATCCGGGACTCGGACCTGGGGGTGAATCCGACCAACGACGGAACCATCATCCGCGTCGTGATCCCGCAGCTGACCGAGGAGCGGCGCAGGGAGATGGTGAAGGTCGCCAAGAGCAAGGGAGAGGACGCGCGGATCTCCATCCGCAGCGTGCGCCGCAAGGCCAAGGAAGAACTCGACCGCATCGGCAAGGACGGCGAGGCAGGCGAGGACGACGTCGCCCGCGCCGAGAAGGAACTGCAAAACCTCACCGACAAGTACGTGCATCAGGTCGACGAGCTGGTCAAACACAAGGAAACCGAGCTGCTCGAGGTCTGATGACTAAGGTGAGCGACGACCAGCAGAAGCGCGAAGGCGGCGAGGAGGGCCAACGCGCCGAGCCGGACGGTTCGTCGGAGCCGGCGAGGCCGTCGGGGAGTAAGCCTTCGCGAGCGGGGCGAGATCTTCCCGCGGCGATCGCCGTCGGCGTGGCACTGGGGGCGGCGATCCTGGTTTCGCTGTTCACCGTGCGGTACGTGTTCATCGCGATCGTCGCCGCCGCGATCGCCGTCGGCACGTTCGAACTGGCCAACGCCTTCCGTAAGGCGGCGGGAATTCGAATCGCGCTGGTGCCGGTGCTCGTGGGTGGTCAGGCGATGATCTGGCTCGCGTGGCCCTTCGGCCGTGAGGGCGCCGTCACGGCATTCGTGCTCACCGTGCTGGTGTGCCTGCTGTGGCGGCTACGCGCGGGCGCGAAGGGCTACGTGCGTGACGTCGGCGCTTCGGTGTTCGCCGCCGCTTACCTACCGCTGTTCGCCTCGTTCGCCGCGATGTTGGTGCCGCCCGACGACGGCGTGGGCAGGGTGCTGTCCTTCATGATCGTGGTCGTTGCCTCGGACACCGGTGGCTACGCGGCGGGCGTGCTCAGGGGCAGGCACCCGATGGCGCCCTCGATCAGTCCGAAGAAGACCTGGGAGGGTTTCGGGGGTTCGCTGACCACCGGTGTCCTCGCGGGCGCTTTGTCGCTGGCGCTGTTGCTGGACGGGCAGGCGTGGCAGGGAGTGCTGTTCGGGGCCGCGATCGTGCTCACCGCGACACTCGGCGACTTGATGGAGTCGCTGATCAAACGTGATCTCGGCATCAAGGACATGGGCACCCTCTTGCCGGGTCACGGCGGGCTGATGGATCGGCTCGACTCGCTGCTGCCCTCCGCCGTGGTGTCCTGGTTGCTGCTGAGCGCGTTCATCCCTGGCTGAGTCGCGTCCGCCCGGCGGCTTTCGTCTTCAGTCGTCGTAGGGGTCGTCGACCTCTGCCCTGCCCACCCCGGTGTCGACCGGACGCGAGTGATCGATGATCGAGAACACCGAACCGCCCGGGTCGGCGAGTACGGCTGTGCGCCCGTAGGGGGTGTCGAACGGCTCGGTCACCACACTTCCGCCCAGCATCAGCGCGTGCCCGGCGAGGGCATCGGCGCCGCGCGCCGGGTCGGCGTGGAAGTAGATCATCCAGTGTGGTGGGACGGTGCCCTGCGATCGCGGGTCCATGACGTAGCGGTAGATCACCGGGTCGCGGCCGAGCCGCCATTCCGCGTAGTCGATGTCGTCCCTGCCGATCTGCCTGCTGCTGAACCCGAACAGCCTGCAGTAGAAGTTGTCCGCGCCGGCACCGTCGTGGGTGTTGAGGTCGGTGCCGCTGAACGTGCCTGGCCTGCCCTCGGGGAAGTACCAGTCCTGTGGCGGCTGCCAGAACACCACCGGCGCACCGCTGGGGTCCACCGCGTGCAGGATGCTGCCCCGGCCGGGGATCTCGACGGGTCCCAGCGTCAACGCCCCGCCGAGATGCTCCACCCACTCGGCCGTGGTGGCGGTGCTGTTCACCGCCAAGTGCACGCTCCAACCCGTCGGCTGGTCGCGGGCGGCCTGGTACAGACCCGCGACCTGCAGGTCATCGTGCAGGGCGATCGCGTAGCGGCGATTGGCGGTGGCGGGGTCACGCTTGACGTGGAAGTCCCAGCCGAACAGTTCGCGGTAGAACTGACGCGCCGAAGTCTCGTCCGCTGTGGCCAGCTCCACCCAGCACGGTGTTCCCGCTGGGATTCTCCACAGGGCCGGGGCACCGACGGACATGGCACAACTCCTTGGCTACGCGGCATGCCCGGCTGCTCGCGCGAGTCGCGGCAATGGGTTGGCTCGCCGAGCTGCCTCGCGCGGATGATCTTACGCCAATGGCGTGGCTCTGTACGCTGGTTCGGGTGAAACGGCTTCTGCGCAGGGCGGACGTCGTGCCCAGCCCCAACATCTGGTACTTCACCGACACCTACGAGGTCGAAAACCGCGCGCAGGATGCCGACGACGTCATCTGGGCACGCCTGTCCGAACAGGTGTGCTGGAGCGGAGCCGATGTCGTCGACGTCGGTTGCGGCGACGGGTTCCACCTGCCTCGGTTCGCGGCCACGGCGCGCTCGGTGGTCGGAGTCGAACCGCACGAGCCGTTGGTGCGCAGAGCCCAGCGCAGGCTGGCACGGTATCCGACGGTCACGGTGCGCGGCGGCACGGCACAGCGGCTGCCGCTGGCCGACGCCAGTGCTGACCTGGTCCATGCCCGGACCGCCTACTTCTTCGGACCGGGGTGCGACCCGGGGCTGCGAGAGGCCGATCGCGTGCTGCGGCCCGGCGGCGCGCTCGCGATCGTCGACCTCGACACCAGACACCGGCCGTACGGCGACTGGATGCTGGCTGACCTTCCGCACTACGACCCGGACGTGGTCGACGCTTTCTTCGCCCGGCAGGACTTCACCTGCCTGCGCGTGGAGACACGGTGGCGGTTTCCCGATCGCGAGGCCATGGCGGCGGTGTTGCGGATCGAGTTCAGCGCCAGGGTCGCCGAACGCGCCGTCGCCGAGACACTGAAGTTGAACGCGGGAGCTGAGGGTGACGAGCTGATCCTGCCCGTGGGCTACCGCATTCTGGTTCGGCGCAAGCCCGGCGGGCTGGTTCGGTCGGTCTCGCCGCAGGGCCGACCGAGCACACCGTAACTCTCACGTCGGGAACCGTCAGGGCAAGGGCTTTCACCCGCTGCGTGCCTGCCGCTGACTGCACCGTGGGACAATCGCCAGCGTTATGACTGGCTCCACCGCCCTTCCCCTGGTCTTCGACGCGCCGCGCCGAGGCATGCCACCCCGACACCTCGCCGACCTGAGCGTCGCCGAGCGTGCCGACGCCGTCGCCGCGCTCGGCGAACGGCCGTTTCGCGCGAAGCAACTCTCCAACCACTACTTCTCCCGGCTCACCACCGACCCGCACGCGATGACCGACATCCCCGCCACGGCGCGAGAGCGACTGGTGGGCGCACTGCTGCCGCCGCTGCTCACCGAGGTCCGCGCCGTCTCCTGCGACGGCGGCAGCACACGCAAGACCCTGTGGCGCGCGCACGACGGCACGCTGCTGGAGAGCGTGCTGATGCGCTACCCCGACCGCGCGACGCTGTGCATCTCCAGCCAGGCCGGTTGTGGCATGGCGTGCCCGTTCTGCGCCACAGGGCAGGGCGGGCTGGAAAGGAACCTGTCCACCGCCGAGATCGTCGACCAGGTACGTGCGGCCGCCGCCGTGCTGCGAGACGGACTCATGCCCGACTCCGACGGAACCCCGACCCCGGGCAGGTTGTCCAACATCGTGTTCATGGGCATGGGTGAGCCGCTGGCCAACTACAACCGCGTGCTCGCCGCCGTGCGCCGCATCACCGACCCCGCGCCCGCCGGTCTCGGCATTTCGCAGCGTTCGGTCACCGTGTCAACGGTGGGGCTCGCACCCGCGATCAGGAAGCTGGCCGATGAGCGGATGCAGGTCCGGCTCGCGGTGTCGTTGCACACACCCGACGACGAACTGCGCGACGAGCTGGTACCGGTCAACAACCGGTGGCCGGTGGCCGAGGTGCTACGCGCGGCCAGGTACTACGCCGACACGACCGGCCGCCGGGTTTCCATCGAGTACGCCCTCATCAGGGATGTCAACGATCAGCCGTGGCGGGCCGACCTGCTGGCGGAGTTGTTGCGCGAACACCTGGGCAGGCTGGCGCACGTCAACGTGATCCCGCTCAACCCGACGCCGGGCAGCAAGTGGGATGCCAGCCCCAAACCGGTGGAGCGCGAGTTCGTGCGGCGCGTCAACGCGGGCGGCATCACCTGTACCGTCCGCGACACCCGGGGCCAGGAGATCGCCGCGGCCTGCGGACAGTTGGCCGCGGAGGGTTCGTGAGTGCGCGCCCGTTCGCGTCGGGTCAGCGCCGCCAGGCGGTGCGACGTCGCGCCATGTCGTACAGCAGGCCGAGCACGATGGCGGCGCCGAGTCCGACCAGCCAGATGTTCTCCGTCTGACCCTCGTGGTTGCCGATGAGCATCATGAACAGCACGAACGCGGTGAACCACCCCGCGGCCCTGCTCGCCTTCGGGAAGCTGCCGTGCCAGCCCCACTCGGCCGACGGCTCGTCGCGGGTGTCGACGTCGGTTCCCGTGCGCTTCTCGACGGTCTTTCCTGCCACGATGACTCCTCACGTGTCTCACCTGCGGCTCGATGATCCCATATGCCTGTTACGGGCCTCGGGGGCCGTCCGCGACAATGGTCGACAATGGTGACGATGACAGCTGCGCAGGTGCCGTTCCCCGGCGGCCAGGACATGGAAGAGTGAGCGCGTGAGCGGGCAACCACGAAGCGTTCTCATTCTCGGCTCCACCGGTTCCATCGGCACGCAGGCGCTCGACATCGTCGGCCGCAACCCCGGCCGCTTCCGCGTCGCGGGGATCGCCGCGGGCGGGACGGACCCGCAGGCGCTGGCCGCACAGGTCGTCGCGCACGGCGCGGCGGCGGTGGCCGTGACGAAGTCCACCTCGGTGGAGGACCTGCAGCTGGCGCTCTACACCGAGGCGCAGCGGCGGGGCTACGCCAGGGGCGAGTTCCGGCTACCACGGGTGTTCGCGGGGCCGGACGCGGTGGTGGAGTTGATCGACGCCGCGCGGGCCGACGTGGTGCTGAACGGCATGCCGGGATCGCAGGGGCTGGTCCCCACCCTGCGCGCGCTGGCCACCGGCGCGACGCTGGCGCTGGCGAACAAGGAGTCGCTGATCGCCGGTGGGCCGCTCGTGCTGGACGCGGCGGGGCCGGGGCAGCTGGTCCCGGTGGATTCCGAGCATTCCGCGCTCGCGCAGGCGTTACGAGCGGGCTCGGCGGCCGAGGTCGACCGGTTGGTGCTCACCGCCTCGGGCGGGCCCTTCCGTGGCCGCACGCGTGAGCAGATGGCGGGTGTCACGGTCGACGACGCCCTCGCGCACCCCACCTGGGCGATGGGCCCGTTGGTCACGATCAACTCCGCCACGATGGTGAACAAGGGACTCGAACTCATCGAGGCGCACCTGCTGTTCGACATCCCGTGCGAACGCATCGACGTCGTTGTGCACCCGCAGTCGATCGTGCATTCGATGGTGACCTTCGTCGACGGCTCGACGCTGGCGCAGGCCAGTCCGCCCGACATGCGGCTGCCCATCGCGCTGGCACTGCACTGGCCGCACCGCGTGCCGGGTGCGGCGAGACCGTGCCGGTGGGACGAGGCGGCGGCGTGGACGTTCGAGCCGCTGGACGCCGAGGCGTTCCCCGCCGTGGAGCTGGCCAGGCACGTCGGATCGGTGGGCGGCTGCCTCCCGGCCGTGTTCAATGCCGCCAACGAGCAACTCGTCGCGGCCTTCCTCGCGCAGAACACCGGTTTCACGTCCATCGTGGACACTGTGCAACAGGTGGTGGAGTCGGCCGACGAGTGGCGCGGGCAGCCTCGCGACGTCGAGGACGTCTTCGCAGCGGAACAGTGGGCGCGCGAGCGCGCCCTCGCGATAAGCACGGAAGGGAAGTAGCGCGTGCTCGTCTACATCCTGGGAGTCGCGCTCTTCGCGCTTGGCATCTGTGTGTCCGTCGCGCTGCACGAGGCGGGGCACATGGTGACGGCGAAGGCGTTCGGCATGAAGGTGCGCCGCTACTTCGTCGGTTTCGGCCCCACCGTCTTCTCCTTCCGCAAGGGGGAGACCGAGTACGGCCTCAAGTGGATTCCGCTCGGCGGGTTCTGCGACATCGCGGGTATGACCGCTCTGGACGAGGTCAAGCCCGACGAGGCCCCGAGGGCTATGTGGCGGTTCAAGACGTGGAAGCGCACCGTCGTGCTCGGTGCCGGGTCCGCCACCCATTTCGTACTCGGCTTCGTCGTGCTGTACCTGATGGCGGTCACGATGGGGTTGCCCAACCTGGAGAACCGGGCAGTTGTGTCGGAGGTGTCGTCCTGCGTGCGCGACGCCACCACGGTCGAACAGGTCAACGACCCCAACTGCCGCCCTGGCGACCCGGCACCCGCGCTGGCCGCCGGCGTCCAGCCCGGCGACGAACTCGTGGCCGTGGGCGGCAAGGAGATCTCCGGCTGGAGCGACGTGCTCACCGCCGTGCGGAACTCCTCGGGCCCCACCGAGGTGAAGGTGCTGCGCGACGGTGAGTTGAAGACGCTGACCGTGGACGTGCCCCAGCTGACCCGCCCCTCGCCCGAAGGAGGGACGGAGAAGGCCGGCGCGATCGGGGTCGCTCCGGCGAGTCTGCTGCCGTACGGCCCGGTCGAAGCGCTGGGCGGGTCGGCGCAGTTCACCGGCGAGATCCTCGTGCAGACCTGGCAGCGGCTGTTGGAGTTCCCCGAGCGCATTCCCGCTGTCGTGGAGGCCATCTTCGGAGGCGAGCGCGACCCGAACACACCCGTGAGCGTGGTGGGTGCCAGCCGTATCGGCGGCGAGGCCGTCGAGCAGGGCCTGTGGGAAGTCTTCCTGTTCCTGCTGGCGAGCCTGAACTTCTTCGTCGGGATCTTCAACCTGCTGCCGCTGCTGCCGCTCGACGGCGGCCACATCGCCGTCACCTGGTACGAGCGGGTACGCGACTGGTTGCGCAAGCTTCGCGGCAAGGCCGCGGGCGGGCCGGTGGACTACACGAAGCTCAATGCGGTGACGGCGGTCATCGTGGTCATCGGAGGTGCGGTGGTGTTGCTCACCGTCACGGCCGACATCGTGAACCCGATCCGGCTGTTTCCGCAGTAGTGGCGGGCCCGCGCCAGGTGGCGCTCACGTATCGTGGACTCGGCAAGGCAGTTGAGGAGATAGCAGAGGATTCGATGAACGTCGACCTGGGTTTGCCAGCCACGCCGCCCCCCGTGCTCTCCGAACGCCGCAAGACCCGTCAGTTGCAGGTCGGCCCGGTCGGTGTCGGCAGTGAGCACCCGATTTCCGTGCAGTCGATGACCACCACGGTCACCGCCGACGTCAACGCCACGCTGCAGCAGATCGCCGAGCTCACGGCCGCGGGCTGCGACATCGTGCGTGTCGCCTGCCCGAGCGCGGACGACGCGGAGGCGTTGCCCGCGATCGCGAAGAAGTCGCAGATCCCGGTGATCGCCGACATCCATTTCCAGCCGAAGTACGTGTTCGCCGCGATCGAGGCCGGTTGCGCGGCCGTCCGGGTGAACCCAGGCAACATCAAGAAGTTCGACGACAAGGTCGCCGAGATCGCCCGCGCCGCCTCCGACCACGGCACACCGATCCGCATCGGCGTGAACGCCGGGTCGCTGGACAAGCGACTGCTCGCGAAGTACGGCAAGGCCACGCCCGAGGCGCTCGCCGAGTCGGCGCTGTGGGAGGCGTCGCTGTTCGCCGAGCACGGCTTCCACGACCTGAAGATCTCGGTCAAGCACAACGACCCGGTCGTGATGATTCGTGCCTACGAACTCCTCGCAGAGCAGTGCGACTATCCGCTGCACCTGGGTGTCACGGAGGCGGGGCCCGCCTTCCAGGGCACCATCAAGTCGGCGGTGGCGTTCGGCGCACTGCTTCGGCAGGGCATCGGCGACACCATCCGCGTCTCGTTGTCCGCGCCTCCGGTCGAGGAGGTCAAGGTCGGCGCACAGATTCTGCAGTCGCTCAACCTGCGGCCACGCAAGTTGGAGATCGTTTCCTGCCCTTCGTGCGGTCGCGCGCAGGTGGATGTCTACAAGCTCGCCGACGAGGTGACCGCGGGATTGCAGGGCATGGAGGTGCCGCTGCGGGTCGCGGTGATGGGCTGCGTGGTGAACGGGCCGGGAGAGGCGAGGGAAGCCGATCTCGGTGTCGCCTCCGGCAACGGCAAGGGGCAGATCTTCGTCAAGGGCGAGGTGATCAAGACCGTGCCCGAGCACCAGATCGTCGAGACGCTGATCGAGGAGGCCATGCGGATCGCCGAGGAATCGGGCGAGAGTGGGGAACCGGTAGTCACGGTGAGCTGAGTGGCGTTCGAACTCGGGATCTACTCCTTCGGGGAGATCACCACCGACCCCGTCACCGGCAAGCTGCCCACGGCGCGGCAGCGCATCCGTGACTACATCGAGCAGGCGGAGGTCGCCGACCAGGTCGGGCTCGACGTCTTCGCCCTCGGTGAGCACCACCGCAGCGACTTCGCCGTCTCCGCCACCTCCGTCGTGCTGTCGGCCATCGCCGAACGTACCCGTGACATCCGGCTGTCCAGCGCGGTGACCGTGCTCAGCTCCGAGGACCCGGTGCGGGTGTTTCAGCAGTACGCGACCCTGGACCTGATCTCGGGAGGGCGAGCCGAGATCATCGCGGGCAGGGGGTCCTACCTGGAGTCCTTCCCGCTGTTCGGTTACGACCTCGCCGAGTACGATGCGCTGTTCGCCGAGAAGCTCGACCTGCTGCTCGCGATCCGGGAGCGCAACCCGATCACCTGGTCGGGCAGCTACCGCCCCGCGCTGCACGAAGCCGATATCGCGCCGAGGCCGCTGCAGCAGCGGCTGCCCGTGTGGCTGGCGGTTGGTGGGGCACCTGCCTCGGTGGCCAGGGCGGGCAGGCTGGAGCTGCCACTCGCACTGGCGATCATCGGGGGTGCGCTGCCACGTTTCGTGCCGCTTTCGCGGCTGTACCGGCAGGCCGCCCAAGAGGCCGGACACGACCCGGCCGGGCTACGGCTGAGTATCAACTCACCAGGGTTCGTGGCTTCGACCAGCCAGGCGGCGCGCGACCTGTCCTACCCCTACTTCGATCGCGGCATGCTGGAGAACTTCCACGAGCGCGGGCACGGCTTCCACACGCCGCGCCCGGCCTACGACCGGCAGTCCGCGCGCGAGGGGGCGCTCGTGGTCGGCAGCCCGCAGGAGATCATCGACAAGGTCATGTACCAGCACGAGCTCTTCGGGCACGGCAGGCTGCTCATCCAGCTGGGCTTCGGCGGGGTGCCGCAGCGGGAGACACTGCGCGCGATCGAACTGCTTGGCACCGAGGTGGCGCCGGTGGTTCGCAAGGAGCTTTCACCGCGGATTCCACCGCCATGAGTGGCGACGAGTGGGTCGTGGCAGCCCCGCACCCGGCGCTGCGGCCGATCGTCGTGCGCTATCTCGGCTATGCCCGGCACGAGGCCGCGCCCGCGCTGCACAGGGGGTTGCCGAGCAGGCACGTTACGCTGGCCATCAGTTTGGTCGACCCGATGCGGGTGGTCGGCGCGCCGGGCTCGGGTCGGCCGCCGACGCGACCGCAGGGCGTGCTCGGCGGTATGCACACCAGCCCCGCGCTGATCGCGCAGCAGGGCCACCTGTGCGGCGTCCACGTTGAGTTGCACCCGCTCGGGCTGCGGGCGCTGTTCGGCTGTTCCTCCGCCGAGCTGAGCGAGCAGGTGATCGATCTCGCCGACCTCGGTTCGCGATTCGCCGCGCTGCCGCCGCGGCTTGCCGCGACACCGGACTGGCGAGGCCGGTTCACAGTGCTCGACGAGGTGCTGCTCGAAAGGTTCACCGGCGCCACCGACCTCGCGCCCGAGCTGGCGTTCGCGTGGCGGCGGATGCTGGCCACCGGCGGCACGATCCGCGTGGCGCAGCTGGCAGGGGAGATCGGCTGGAGCCGAAGGCACCTGGGCGAGGTGTTCCGGCGCGAGGTGGGCCTTTCCCCGAAGCAGGCGGCCAGGGTGCTGCGCTTCGAGCGTGCGGGCAACCTGCTGCGGCGCGGTACCCGGATGAACCTGGCGGACCTAGCGGCGGTATGCGGCTACAGCGATCAGTCGCACCTCACCAACGAGTGGCGGGCGCTGGCCGGGTGTTCTCCCGGCACCTGGATCGCCGAGGAGCTCCCATTCCTGCAATACGACACCGGCACGCCTGCAGCAGGCTCGTAAGTATGGACAACACGAGCAAGCCCGGAGTCTGGCCCGCCATCCTGTACACCGACACCGAGGCGGCGAGGCGCTTTCTGATCGAGGTCATCGGCTTCACCGAGAGCTTCACGGTGCGAGGGGAGGACGGCACCACCGTGCGGCACGGCGAGTTGATGTGGCCGGAGGGCGGCGGTGTGATGTACGGCTGCGCTGCCAACGGCCACACCGGGCAGTCCGAATCGGCGACGGGCAGCAGCCTGCTCTACGTCGCGACGCGAGATCCCGACCAGGTCTGTGAGCGAGCACGAGCGGCGGGGGCGAAGATCCTGGCCGAACCACATGACACCGACTACGGCTCCCGCAACGTCGCGATCGCCGACCCCGACGGCAATGTGTGGACGTTCGGCACCTACGGCGGGGCTTGATGCCTTCTCGGTAAGGCTGCGGACGGGAGGTTGCTCATGAGCGTCGCGTTCGCTGATTCCGCATTGAGCTGGGACGACCTGCTGCGTCTCTGGCGCGAGCTGGAGGTGCCCGAGGGGTGGCGGCCGGAGGTTGCGCTCGAGGGGATCCACATCACGCCGCCACCTGGGGAACGCACAATCTGATCGCGGGACGGGTGCATCGGGCGCTTCTGCCTGCGCTGCCGCAGGACTGCGAAGTCTTCCAGACCCTCGGTGTCGGAATCAGCGGTATCGGCGCGATCTACGTTCCCGACCTGTGCGTGGTGCCCCGAAGCGCCGTGCCGAGGACGTCCGATCCTGCGGCGGCCGAGGATGTGCTGCTCGCCGTCGAAATCACCTCCCGATGCAATGTCGAGCACGACCGTAAGCGCAAGAAGTGGGCGTACGCGCACGGCGGCATTCCGCAGTACCTGCTCATCGACGCCTCCGACGAGGAAGGTGCCGCCGTGTCGCTGTTCAGCGAGCAGGCAGGCGGCTCCTACCGCAGGGCTTGCAGGATGGCATTCGGCGAACGGATCAAGCTCGGCGAGCCGTTCGACATCGAACTGGACACCGACCGGTTCGAGTGAATCCCGGGGTTCGGGGACGGGCTTTTCCTACTCGGCCGTTCATCTGGCAATCTTGACGTGTGTTGCGGCTTGCCGGTGCGAGGCTGCTCGAGGACAGGGACTACCCGGCCGTTCGCGCGGTGCTCGCGGCGGACCCGGTGGGCAGCTGCATGGTTTCCGCCCGCGTCGAGTTGGCGGGGCTGGACCCATGGCGGCTCGGCGGGGAACTGTGGGGCGCCGAAGGCCGCTACGGCAGGAACGGACTGCAGGGGCTGTGCTTCGCGGGTCCCAACCTGATCCCGTTGCGGGGCAGCGCGGCTGTGTTGCGTTCCTTCGCCGACCGTGCGCTGCGCAGGCCAAGGACATGCTCGTCGCTGGTCGGGCCCGCCGAGCAGGTGCTGGGCCTGTGGTCGGAGTTGGTGGCCGAATGGGGACCTGCCAGGGAGGTGCGGCCCGATCAGCCGCTGATGGCCATCGACCGGCTGCCCGACGTCGCCGTTGACCCGTTCGTCCGACCTGTGCGGCCCGACGAGTTGGAGCGGTACCTGCCCGCGGCGGTCGCCATGTTCACCGAGGAAGTGGGCATTGATCCGAGGATCGGCGACGGGGGAGCGAGCTACCGGGCACGGGTGTCCGAACTGATCGCGTCGGGTCGGGCGTTCGCCAGGTTCGAACACGGTGAAGTGGTGTTCAAGGCCGAGATCGGGGCGCTTTCCGAAAGCGTGGGCCAGATCCAGGGGGTGTGGGTACATCCCGATCGCCGCGGCGGCGGCCTCGGCACGGCGGGAACGGCCGCCGTCGCCGCCAGGCTGGTGCAGGGGATGGGCCGCGTCGCCAGTCTGTACGTCAACTCCTTCAACGTGCCCGCGCTCGCCGCCTACCGCAAGATCGGCTTCCGGCAGGTCGGCCGCTACGCGACGGTGCTCTTCTGAGCGTGCTCAACGGCCGACGGCGGCGTCGACCGCTCCCGCTGCGTACCGTCGCGTCGAACTCGGGCACCCGGAAGCCGGGTTCGGTGCCGGTGCTCTACCACGACCAGTGCCGTTAATGAGCCGCGTAACCGGCGGGCGATCGCATATTGTCAGCCTGTGCGAACCAAGCCTCACCCGATCGTGTCATTACTGCTCAGCGCAGCCCTCGTGCTCAGTGGGTGCGGGGTCCTCGGCGGCAGCGACGCCGAGGACGTCACCACAGAATTCCTCACCGCACTTGCCGGGGGCGACACCGAACGGGCCGCCGCGCTGACCGACTCCCCGGGAGCCGCGAAGAGCACGCTCGACCAGGTGAGGTCCGCACTGCAACCCGAGGCCGTCGAAACGCGGGTGAACCGGGTCGACGAGTGGGATGGTCGGGAGGCCGGAGCCGACTACCGGATCGGGTGGCGGCTCGGCGACGGCCGTCGCTGGGACTACGACTCTCGCGCCCGCCTGTACCAGATCGAGGGCGAGTGGAAGGTGCGCTGGCAACCGGCTGTCGTGCATCCCAAGCTCGGGGCGAACCAGTCGCTGGCCCTGCGAACCGAACTGCCGCCGCCCGCACCCGTCCTCGACCGCGACGGCGCGCCGCTGCTCACTGCCGACACGGTCGTGAGCGTGCTGGTGGATCGTCGCGAGGCGGGTGAGCAACTGGACCGGGTGGTCGGCACACTCGCAGACAAGCTCGGCCCGCTGGACGCGAGCATCACCCGACGCTCCATCGGCGAGGGCGTGCGACGCACCGAAGCAGGCAAGCCCTACGTCGCGGCAGTGCTTCGCTCGAACGACTACTACGCGATCAAACCCGCCATCTACGACCTTCCGGGCGTGCGGTTCACCAGCCAGCAACGGTTGCTCACGGTCGAGAAGGACCTCGGCAGCCAGGTCCTTCCCGCCATCCGCACCGCCATGGCGGACCGACTCGGCGGCAAGCCCGGCTGGCGGATCGTCGTCGTGGACGCATCCGGCGCCGAACTCGACCGGCTGCACAGTGTGCGACCGCAGGAGGCCGAGGCGCTGAACAGCACGCTGAGCCTGCCGACCCAGCAGGCTGCCGAGCGGGCGCTGGACGAGGTCGATGTGCCAGGGGCCATCGTGGCGTTGCGGCCGTCGACCGGTGAACTGCTGGCGGTGGCGCAGAACGAACCTGCCGACGCCGAGGGCGCCATCGCGCTCACCGGCCGTTACCCGCCCGGCTCCACTTTCAAGATCGCTACGGCGGCCGCCGTGCTCGGCCAGGGCCGCGTGCGTGCCGACACGCCGGTGGAATGCCCACCGACGACCGTGATCGCGGACAGGTTGGTGCCCAACGACGAGCGGTTCGGCCTCGGCAGGGTCCCGTTGCACACCGCGTTCGCGCACTCGTGCAACACCACGTTCGCGCGGCTCTCGGCGGACCTGCCGCCCTCGGCCCTCACCGAGGCGGCCCGCAGTCTCGGCATCGGTGCGGATTTCGTGGTGCCGGGCATCACGACGGTCACCGGGTCTGCCCCGCCGGGGGACACGCGAGTGCTGCGCGCCGAGAACGGCTTCGGGCAGGGCCGCATGCTCGCGAGCCCGTTCGGGATGGCGCTGATGGCAGGCACGGTCGCCTCGGGCGAGACCCCTGTGCCGAGCCTGGTGAGCGGGCAGCGCACCGAGGCGACCAAACTCGGAGAGCCGTTGCAGCCCGAGGTGCTGAAGGCGCTGCGCGGGATGATGCGCGAGGTGGTGACCGACGGCACCGCGCAGCGGCTGCGTGACCTGCCCGGTGTGCACGGCAAGACGGGAACAGCGCAGTTCGGCGACGGAAGCAACGCCCACGGGTGGTTCGCCGGGTACTCCGGTGACGTCGCCTTCTCGGTGCTGCTGGTGGGTGCGGGGTCGTCCAAGCCCGCCGTCGAGGTCAGCGAGCGCTTTCTCGAACAGCTGTCCTGACTCGCGGCAGGGTCCCGCTCGGCGGTCCGCCGATCGGGCAGCGTCGTAGGCTGGGGGCATGCCCGATCGCGCTCCGCTCAAGCCCGGCGTCCAGTCCCCACGCCGCCCAGTCCCGTCCTCCATCGAACGTCCCGAGTATGTCGGCAGGCCCGCACCCAAACGGGACAGCGGCAACGGCGTGCGCAGCCCGGAGGTCATCGAGGCGATGCGCGTGGCGAGCCGGATCGCGGCTCAGGCGCTCGAGGAAGGCGGCAAGGCCGTCAAACCCGGCAACACCACCGACGACATCGACCGGGTGGTGCACGAGTTCCTGCTCGACCACGGGGCTTACCCGTCCACGCTCGGTTACCGCGACTTCCCCAAGTCCTGCTGCACTTCGCTGAACGAGGTCATCTGCCACGGCATCCCCGACTCGACCGTCATCGAGGACGGTGACATCTGCAACATCGACGTCACGGCCTACATCGGCGGGGTGCACGGCGACACCAACGCCACGTTCCTCGCCGGTGACGTGTCCGAAGAGGTCCGGCTGCTCGTCGAACGCACCCGTGAGGCGACGATGCGTGCCATCAAGGCCGTGCGGCCAGGCCGCCAGCTGAACGTGATCGGCAGGGTCATCGAGTCCTACGCCAAGCGGTTCGGCTACGGCGTCGTTCGCGACTTCACCGGCCACGGTGTCGGACCCGCCTTCCACACGGCACCGACCGTGTTGCACTACGAGGAACCGTCGGTGACCACGGTGATCGAGCAGAACATGACGTTCACGATCGAGCCCATGATCACGCTGGGCACGATCGACTACGACGTCTGGCCCGACGACTGGACGGTGACCACGAAGGACAAGAAGTGGACCGCCCAGTTCGAGCACACGATCCTGGTGACCGAGACCGGAGCGGAGATTCTCACGCTGCCGTGAGGTGGCCGTCGACGCTAGCCGGTCGGGTCGGTCTGCCTCGCGATCAGCTCGTCGAGGAAGCCCCGTGCCTGCTCGCTCGCTCGCCGCGGGTCCTTGTCGGCGATGGCGTCGAGGATGCCGCGGTGGTCGATCGCCTCGGCCTTCGAGAGGTCGGCCTGCGAGGTGGTGGCCACGCTGGCCGTGACCACCTCGGTCAGTCCCCGGTACAGCTCGGTGAGCAGGGTGTTGTGGCCTGCCTGAACCACGGCGAGGTGGAACTCGGCATCGGTGCGCACGAACGCGGTGAAGTCGCCGTCGGCCCAGGCCCGGTCTCGACGGTCGAGCAGTGTTGCGAGCAGTTCCAGGTCGGCTTCGGTGCGCTCGTGCGCGGCCAGTGCCGCGCCCTCCACCTCCAGCGTCCTGCGCACCTGCAGTACCTCACGCAACTGTGAGCCACAGAGCCTGCGAACGGCGCCGGAGACCTCGCTGGTGGCGCGCACGTAAGTGCCGTCGCCCTGCCGTACCTCGAGCAGCCCGCTGTGAGCGAGTGCGCGAACGGCCTCCCGGATGGTGTTGCGGCCGACCCCGAGAGTGGTAACCAGCTCCTGTTCGGTGGGAATGCGTTCGCCGACAGGCCACTCGCCATGGCGAATGGCCTGCCTGAGCTGGCCGATGACCTGATCGACCAGTCCGGAGCGTTGGGGCGCTGCCAGTGGCACCGCAGGGTCCTTTCCACGAGCCTTCGCTTGCGTCAGCAGTGCTGCGTCGTCCGTTCAACCGATCATCCTACGTATGGTTAGGATAGCGAACATGTCGGCCGATGGTGGGATGTCCGTGGACGCCGAGGTTCGTCGCGGCACGAACCACGGCCGCAGGCACTCGGCACTGCTGGGCGGCGGCCTGCTGCTGGCGGTCGCGGTGGTGCTCGCGGCACTCAACCTGCGGCCGTCCATCACCGCTGTCGCATCGGTACTCGACGAGATGCGCAACGATCTCGCAGCGTCGGGCGTCTGGGCCGGCGCGCTCACCACCGCCCCGGGACTGTGCTTCGCCATCGCGGGACTGGCCGCCCCGCTGCTGGCAAGGCGGGTCGGTGTCAACGCGGGCGTGGCCACCGCTCTCACCGTGCTCACGGCGGGGCTGCTGCTGCGGATCCTCGACGGGCCGCTCGTCGTGCTCGGAGGCACTCTCGTGGCGAGCGCGGGCATCGCCTTCGCCAACGTGCTGATTCCGGTGGTGGTCAAGGCTTCGTTCGCCACCAAGGTCGGCCTGATGACCGGGATCTACACGGCCGCGTTGCAGGCGGGCGGTGCGCTCGGCTCCTCGGTGACGCCCCCACTCGACGCGGCTTTGGGCGGCTGGCGCTCGGCCCTTGGCAGCTGGGCGATGCTGTCGGCGCTGGCACTGGTGTTGTGGCTGATCGCCATGCGTGGCGCGGCGAGCGTGACCAAGGCGCCGGGTGGAGTGAGCGGCGGGCGGTCGCTGCTGCGTAGCCCGCTCGCGTGGATCGTGACGATCTTCTTCGGGTCGCAGGCGAGCCTTGCCTACGTCGTCATGGGATGGCTACCGCAGGTGCTGATGGACGCGGGCGTCACTCGCACGACCGCGGGGCTGCTGCTGGGCCTGGTCTCCATTCTCGGGCTGCCGGTGAGCCTGGTCGTACCCGCGATGGCGGCGCGGCAGGGCAGTCAGAGCTGGTGGATCGTTGGGCTGGGGGTATTCGGGATCGCGGGGGTCACCGGGCTGATGATCGCCCCTTCGGCCTCACCGCTGCTGTGGTCGATTCTGGTGGGCATCGGTATGAGCGTGTTCTCGCTCGCGCTCACCACCATCGCGTTGCGTGCTCGCGACAGTGCCGACACCGCGAAGCTGTCGGGCATGGCACAGGGCTTCGGCTACCTGCTCGCCGCGCTGGGGCCGTTCCTGTTCGGGCTGCTGCACGACCTCACCGGCGGCTGGACGGTGTCGTTCGCGATGCTGCTGGCGATCGTGGCAGGCCAGATGGTGTTCGGCTTCCTGGCCGGTCGACCAAGGTACGTGTAGCGGCTACTCGCCGACCAGCTTCAGCAGGGCGTTCTCCACCAGTTCCGGCATCGCGGGATGGATCCAGTACTGCCCCTTCGCCATGGATCGCGCGTCGAGCCCGAAGCTCATCGCCTGGATCAGCGGCTGCAGCAGCGTGGGCGCCTGCGGTCCGATGATATGGGCGCCCAGTAGCTTCCCGGTGCCTTCCTCGGCGATCAACTTCGCGAAGCCGCTGGTGTCCTCCATCGCCCAGCCGTAGGCGATGTCGGCGTAGTCCTGGACCGCGCTCACATACCGGATTCCTCGCGCGGCGGCGTCTCGTTCGGTCAGGCCGACCGAGGCGATCTGCGGTGAGGTGAACACCGCGTGGGGCACGAACCGGTGGTCGGCGGCGATCGGATCTTCGGGGTGCAGCAGGTTGTGCTGCACGACGCGCGCCTCGTGGTTGGCAACGTGCTTGAGTTCGTACCACGAAGACAGGTCACCGAGCGCGTAGATGCCCTCCACGCTGGTGCGCTGGTACTCGTCCACCACGACGTGCCCGCTTGGCGAGGTGGCGACGCCGGTGGCCGCCACGTCGAGCAGGTCGGAGTTCGGGCGCCTGCCGGTGGCCACGAGCAGCAGCTCGGCTTCGACGGTCTCGTCGCCGCCGGGCCCACGCAGGTCGAGGGCCACTCCGGCGGAGGTGCGGCGGGCACGCACACTCGCGCGGTTGAGGCGCACGTCGAAACGTCGCGACGCCAGTTCGGTGAACCGCAGGCTGACGTCGTCGTCCTCGGTGCGAAGCAGCGCACCCGAACGGGCCACGATCGTCACGTCCACGCCGAAGGAACCGAGGACGTGGGCGAACTCGGCGCTGATGAACCCGCTGCCGAGAATGATCGCGCGCGGGGGCAACTCGTCGATGCGCATCACGGTGTCGGAGGTGTGGTAGCCGACCTCGGCCAGGCCCGGCACGTCCGGCACCGTCGCGCGGCCGCCTGCGGCCAGCACGAACTCATCCGCTGTCAGCGTCTCCTCGCCGTGGGGCAGGGTCACCGCCAGTTCCTTGTGCCCGGTGAACCGACCCTCGCCCTGATATACCGTGACGCCGTCGTTGTCGGGATGGTCGAGGCGGTACCGTAGCCCGCCGTCGGCGATCGGGTCGATCCGGCCGAAAACCCGGTCACGAATCTCTCGCCACCGCACCCCGCGCAGTTCCAGATCGGCGCCGAGCCGCTTCGCCTCCGCGGGTGCCGCCGCGAGGTCGGCCGGGTAGACGAACATCTTCGTGGGGATACAGCCCACGTTCAGGCACGTGCCGCCGAAGACGCCCTTCTCGACGATCGCGACCTTACGGTCGGCGAAGCGCTGGTCGAGGATCGAGTTGCCGGATCCGGTACCGACGATCACGAGGTCGTAGTGCGGCACGGCGTTGCCCTTCGGACGGCGACGGTTTGCGTGTAACCCAACCGGGTTCCCGGTCGAATTGTTCCGCACGACCGCAACGCCGGTACCACCACCGCTGATGTGGTCGAGGTCATAGCGAGTCGTGTCGTGTCCGGTTCGGAGTTTCGCGGTCTCCTCAGCCGGGTTCGCGGCCGAGCCGCACCCATGGCAACCCGGCGGGCGCGCCTTCGCGGATCAGCTTCAGCAGCGCGGAGGTGTCCACGTGCTCGGCGATCGCGTCGGCAAGGGTGTCGAGCATGGCTTCCCTGCGGGCCGCGAACCCGGGGGCGTTCTGCTGCGGCTGCCACGGCACCCCCGCCTGCGAGGCGACCTCTGCCAGCCACGCGCGGCGAAACCCGTCGCTTTCGAAGGCGCCGTGCCACATCGTGCCCCACAGCGCTGCGCGTCGCATGCCGCCCAGAAACGGTTCCCAGTCTCCGCCTTGCCTGGTGACGACACCGTGGTGGATCTCGTAGCCGGTGACCGGATGGCCTCGCCAGTGACCCGTCGGCCTCCGCAATGTCTTGTCCTTGCCGAAGCGCACCCGCAACGGCAACAGGTCGAGACCGGGCACCGTACCCACGCCCGACTCGACGCCGTCGTCGACGGTGCTCGCGAACATCTGAAAGCCGCCACAGATGCCGAGCACCGGGCGGCTCTGCCGCACTCGCGCGGCGAGGACGTCGGCAAGGCCACGCTCCCGCAGCCAGCCGAGGTCGTCCACAGTGGACCTGGTGCCTGGAAGCACGGCCAGGTCGGCTGCCGAGAGCACGTCGGGGTCCGCCGTGACCGTCACCTCGACGCCGGGCTCGGCCGCCAACGGGTCGACATCGGTGGCATTTGACACCCTCGGCAGCCGGACCACGGCCACGCGCAGAGTCGCCGCCTCACCACTTCGGTTGCGCGACCAGCCGGCGAGAGCGAGCGCGTCCTCGGAGTCCAGCCACACATCGGCAAGCCAGGGCAACACCCCGAGCACCGGCCTGCCGGTGATCTCGTGCAGCGTGCGCAGCCCCGGCTCGAGCAGTGCTCGATCACCCCGGAACTTGTTCACGACGAACGCGGCCAACCGCGCTTGGTCCTGCTTGTCGAGCAGCCCGACCGTTCCCGCCATGGCGGCGAGCACGCCACCCCTGTCGATGTCGCCGACGAGTACGACGGGGAGGTCCGCCGCCCTCGCGAGGCCCATGTTGACGTAGTCGCCCTCCCGCAGGTTCACCTCGGCAGGGCTGCCCGCGCCCTCGCAGACAACGACATCGAAGCGGGCTCGCAACTCGCAGAGCGCTTCGTGGGCCGAACGGGCGAGTGCCTCTCGGCCCGCCGACCAGTTTCCGGAACGGAGTTCGCCCCACGGCTTGCCGCGTAACACCACGTGGCTGCGCCGGTCACCGCCCGGTTTGAGCAGTACCGGGTTCATCGCCGATTCCGGCTCGACCCCGCATGCCCGTGCCTGCAACCACTGTGCCCTGCCGATCTCGGATCCGTCGGCGCACACCATGGAGTTGTTCGACATGTTCTGCGCCTTGAACGGGGCCACGCTCACGCCCTGGCGAGCGAGCCAGCGGCACAGTCCAGCCACGACAGTCGACTTCCCCGCGTCCGACGTCGTTCCCGCCACAAGCAGTCCGCCTCGGATTGCCGCCAAGCTATTCCACTCCTTCCGGGGACACCGTGGGCGCCCGGGTTCAATCTAGGGTTGACCTGGTATCGAGGGAGGGGAAATTTCGTGTCCACAAAGTTCCGACGCGCACTGATCGTGACCTTCGTGCTGTTGCTGGCCGCCGCCTTCGCGCCTGCCGCGCACGCGGACCAGACCAGTAAGGCACAGCCGTTCATCGTCGGCGGCCACGACGTCTCGATCGGCGACCACCCGTATGTCGTGTACCTGGTCGACGGGCGAGACCATCAGTTCTGCGGCGGCACGCTGGTCGAGCACGACACGGTGCTGACAGCGGCTCACTGCGCGGCGGCGGTGCGGCCCTACGAACTGGGGGTCGTGGCGGGCAGGCAGGACACGAGGATGGCCGACGGCATCGAGGCCGGGGTGCGCAGTGTGTGGCTCGCTCCCGGCTATCAGGATCCGACCGCGGGAAACGACATCGCGGTGCTCAAACTGGACCGTTCCGTGCCGTACCGGCCAGCGCGGTTGCCCTCCGGCGGGGACTCGGACCTGTATCGGCCGGGTACGGAGGCGATGGTGCTCGGCTGGGGCCGGCTGTGGGAAGGCGGAGACAAGGCAACCGAGTTGCAGGGTGCGACGGTGCCGGTGATGAGCGACAGCCAGTGCATCCAGGCGTACGGCTCCTACGAGCCGGACACGATGATGTGTGCGGGTTATCCGGAGGGCGGTGTTGACGCCTGCCACGGTGACTCCGGTGGCCCGCTGGTGGTGGGCGACATCCTGGTCGGCATCGTGTCGTGGGGTGACGGCTGCGCGAAGCCGGGCAAGCCCGGCGTCTACACCCGCGTAGCGACCTACTCCGACCACGTGGAGAGCCTTCTGGTACGCCTTCGAGGGTGACCGAAACCTTCTCGCGCGCGGGCACGGAGCTCACCGCCGCCCAGTTGCATGATCTGCTCAAACTGCGGGTCGATGTGTTCGTGGTCGAACAGAAGGCCGCCTATCCGGAGCTGGACGGCAAGGACCTGCTGCCCACCACCCGGCACTTCTGGGTTCCCGGCGAGCACGGTGCCGCCGCATGCCTTCGCGTGCTCACCGAACCCGGCGGTGTGCTGCGCATCGGCAGGGTGTGCACCGCCCGTGCGGTGCGGGGCAGCGGGCTGGGCGCGCTGCTGATGGAGACCGCGATGGCGTTCGCCGGCGAAGCGGAGTGCGTTCTCGACTCGCAGACCTACGCGCAGGGCTTCTACGCGCGGTACGGGTTCCGGCCGGAGGGCGAGGAGTTCGTCGACGACGACGGCATCCCGCACGTCCGCATGCGCAGGCCGAGGCGCTAACCCCGCGCCGTCACCCCGGCAAGGGCTGGTCGCGATCACGCCCTCGCACCCTCCGGCGCGGAATCGACGATCACGCGCACCGCTCGGTCCAGATCCGCCTCGGTGAGGTCGGCACGCGCGGTCAGGCGCAGCCTGGAAACCCCGTCCGGCACCGAAGGCGGGCGGAAGCAGCCGACCCGCACGCCGTGCTCGGCGCAGCGCGCCGCCCAGGTGACAGCCTCCTCGGGGCTGGGCGCGCGCACCGAAACCACGGCCGCCTCCGGAATGCTGGTGCTCAACCCGGCCGCCGCCAGCCGCGAGGACAACTCACTCGCCGCCGTCAGCACCCGGCCGGGCAGTTCCGGTTCGTCACGCAGCACCCCGAGCGCGGCGAGCGCGGCGGCGGCGCTGGAAGGAGCGAGCGCGGTGTCGAAGATGAAACTGCGCGCGGTGTCCACCAGGTGCCGGATGACCCTGCGTGGTCCAAGCACCGCGCCGCCCTGCGCACCCAGCGACTTCGACAGCGTCAACGTGGTCACCACGTCCGGCTCGCCCGCCAGCCCTGCCGCGGCCACCGCGCCCCTACCGCCGTCGCCGAGCACGCCGAACCCGTGAGCGTCGTCCACCAGCAGCGCGACACCGTGCTGCCTGCACACCCGCGACAGCTCACCGAGCGGCGCGAGGTCGCCGTCGACGGAGAACACCGAGTCGGTAACCACCAGCGCGCGCTGTTTGCGCCGGGTGGCCAGCGCGTGGGCCACGGCGTCAGGGTCGCTGTGGGCGACGGCGGCGACGTCGGCCCTCGACAGCCGGCAGCCCTCGATGAGTGAGGCGTGGATGTACTTGTCGGTCACGATCGCGGACTCGGCACCGGACAATGCGGTCACCGCGCCGAGGTTGGCCGTGAAGCCGGAGGAGAACACCAGCGCGGCAGGTGCCCCGCAGAACCGGGCCAGCTCGTGTTCCAGTTCCGCATGCAGTTCGGTGGAGCCGGTCACCAGCCGGGAGCCGGTCGACCCGGCACCCCAACGCAGCGCGGCGGCAGCGGCGGCGCCCGCCACGCGCTTGTCCCTGGCCAGACCCAGATAGTCGTTGCCTGCCAGATCGAGCTGCTCGGTCTCCGACCCTCGCGGACGCAGCCGCCGCACCAGCCCCGCTTCGGCGCGCTTCGCCGCTTCGGAGTCGAGCCAGTCGAAAACCTGCTCGGGTGCGGTGATCGTGGTTGCTGAGCCGGGTGAGTTCACGGCTGGCAGTCTCGCATCGCGGCCGGGCACGGTAGACAGGGAGGGTGACACACGACTCAACACTGCAAGCCATGCCGGGGGACTGGGAGCGGGCGCTGGCGATTGTCGCGCACCCCGACGACATGGAGTACGGCGCCTCGGGCGCGGTCGCGCACTGGACGTCGCAGGGCCGGTCGGTCGGCTATGTCCTCGCCAGCCGCGGCGAGGCGGGAATCGACGGAATGCCTCCCGAGGAGGCAGGCCCACTACGTGAGCGGGAGCAGGTCGCGAGTGCCGCCGCCGTCGGGGTGGACACCGTGGAGTTTCTCGACCACACCGACGGAGTGATCGAGTACGGGCTGCCGCTGCGCCGTGACCTCGCGGCGGCGATTCGCAGGCACCGGCCGGAACTGGTGGTGATGCTCAACCACAGGGAGAGCTTTCCGGGAGGCGGCCTCAACATGGCAGATCACCGCAATGTGGGGCTGGCCACCCTCGATGCGGTGCGGGACGCGGCCAACCGCTGGGTCTTTCGGGACCTGCTCGACCAGGGCCTGCAACCGTGGCAGGGCGTGCGCTGGGTGGCCGTGGCCGCCTCGCCGCTGGCGACGCATGCCGTGGAGATCTCGGCGACGATCGACAGGGCCGTGCGGTCGCTGCTGGAACACCGCGCCTACCTCGAGGGGCTGGGCGAGGCGGCGGGCGATCCCGACAGCTTCCTGCGTGAGGCCGCTGCCGAGACCGGTGCCCGCTTCGGCGGGGGACTGGCGTGCTCGTTCGAGCTGATCCCGATGTAGCCGCGCGTTGCCCGCCTGCCCGCCAGACTCAGGCGTTGGAGCGGTACGGGCGGCGGGACGGTCGCTGTGGCCGCCCGGCACCCGCGTGTTCGCGGCCCTTGCCGTGCTCGCGTCGCGCGCCGAACGAGGGCCTGCCCCGGTCGGAAGTGACCCTGCGATACGGCCTGGCCTGCTCCGTGGCCTGCCGGGGTCGACGGTGCTCGGCCACCGGCACGCCACTGGGCGTGCGTGAACCGGTGATCCGTGCCAGTTCGATGTCGCCAGGGCGCACGGCCGTGTACCGCGGCCGCACCCCTGCCTTCTCGGTCATGCGGCGGACGGTACGTCGCTGGTCGTGGGTCAGCAGCGTCACAACCGTGCCCGACGCGCCCGCGCGGGCGGTGCGGCCTGCCCGGTGCAGGTAGTCCTTGTGGTCGGCTGCCGGGTCCACGTGCAGTACCAGGCTCACGTCGTCGACGTGGATGCCGCGTGCCGCGACGTCGGTGGCCACCAACACGGGCGTCCTGCCGTCCTTGAAGTCGGCGAGCACCCGGTTGCGCTGTCCCTGGGTCTTACCGCCGTGCAACGCGCCCGCCCGTACACCGCTGGCGAGGAGGCGAGTGGTCAGCCGGTCGACGTGGTGCTTGGTGCGCACGAACATGATCGTGCGGCCGTCCCTGGCGCCGATCTCGGTCACCACCGGCAGCTTGTCCTCCTTGCTGACCTGCAACAGGTGGTGCTCCATGGTGGTGACGCTCGCGGTGACCGGTGCCACCGAATGCGTCACCGGGTCGGTGAGGTAGTCGGCCACGAGCCTGCCGACGGCGCCGTCGAGCGTCGCGGAGAACAGCAGTCGCTGACCACCACTGGGTGTGAGGTCGAGAATCTCCCTGACCTGCGGAAGGAAGCCCATGTCGGCCATCTGGTCGGCCTCGTCGATGGCGATGTGCTCGACGCCGTCGAGGGCGCACGTGCCCTGCCTGACATGGTCGGAAAGCCGGCCTGGCGTGGCGATCAGCAGATCAACGCCCCGCGCCAGCGCGTCGGCCTGCCGGGAGAACGACATCCCGCCGACGGCGGTGCGGCACCACAGGCCGAGCGACTTGGCCAGCGGGATGAGCGCGTCGGCCACCTGCATGGCCAGTTCCCTGGTGGGCACCAGGACGAGCGCCCTCGGGCGTCGCGGCTGGGCCTTGCCGCCGTCGAGCCTGGTCAGCAGGGCGAGACCGAACGCGAGCGTCTTGCCGGACCCGGTCTGCGCACGGCCGAGCACATCGCGACCGGCGAGCGCGTCGGGCAGCGTCGCGGCCTGGATCGGGAAGGCGGCGGTCATGCCCGACTGCTGCAGCGTGCGCTGCAGCGGCTTCGGCAGGTTCAGATCAGCGAACGTGACTGTCGCGGGTGCTTGTGGAGATGTGATTGTCACTCAATGCCTCTCGGACGTGGCACGTCACAGGGAGGCCCGGGTGCGCGTGCGCAGGATGCCGCGATGATGTGCGGTGGGCGTTCACAAGGACGAACCCGGCGCAGCAGGTTCTGCGCCGCTGACGGATGGAACACCGCGTCGGGGCGAGCCTGCGGGCTCAGGCGGTGCTCAGGGCAGTCTACACCCGGCCGGGTCGCCCCGTTCCTCGCAGCCGGTGACCTCGGCCCGATGTGTCCACAGTTGATGGTTCGGCACGGTTCTCGGCCGAAGCGGGCGCGTGAGCTGTCGCCGCCGCCCTTGGCCGCGCTTCACCCGGCGATGACCAGGTCGAGCTGCCGCTCGCCCGTTCGTTCCAGCTCCACGCCCGCCCGCGAGGCCACGCGAAGTATGTCCTCTACTGTGGACGCTTCGGTCTGGCTGGTGGCGAGTGCGGCAGCGAGCCTGCCCTTGTGTGCCTTGTTGTGATGGCTGACTGTCTTGCGCATGCCAGAACCGTCCTCGGTCAGCACTCGCACGGTCACCGCGGCGGGCGCCTTGGCCAGTGCGGCGTAGGGGCTGGAGCGCAGGTCCACGACGAGTTCGTCCAGCCCCGCGAGCACCGGTTCCAGCACGGGCCGCCACAGGCCACGCAGCGAACCGAAACCGGGCAGCCTGCTACCCGCTGAGAGCCGGTACGGCGGGATCGGGTCGTCGGCGCGCACCAGCCCGAACAGCGCCGAAGCCACGGCGAGTCGGCGATTGGCCCTTCGCAGTTGCGCCTTGCCCATACCCGCGACGTCGAGGGCGTCGTACAGCACACCGGTGTAGCGCCGAAGGGCCGGAGTGGTGGGGGTGGACCACAGCCGCGCGTTGCGCTCCACCTCCGCCGACTGCCGTTCGGAGATGCCGAGTGCGGCTGCCGCGGTAGCAAGGTCGTCGGCCAGTTCCACCAGCGCGTCGGCCAGCTTGCGGCGCAGCGGATTCAGCTCGGGGAAGGACAGGGAGTCGAGCTCAAGTGAGGTCCCTGTCCCGCCGTCGGCCTTGGTCTCGGAGGGTGGCAGCAGCACGAGCACGGCCGCGAGGGTAACCGCGGCCTTGCTCGTCGGCTCAGTCGTGGTGGCTGCCCACGTGGTGACTGCCCACGCAGGACAGGTCGCCCTCCGCGATGCCGCACACGTGACACTGCCTGACCATTACGGCTAGGACACCTCCCCGGTCAGCCGGTGGGGCGTCCGGAGTTGGTCGCCGCGCGATCGGACCTGCTGCCTCAGTCGTGGTGGCTGCCCACGCAGAACTGGTTGCCGTCGGGGTCCGCCAGCACGGTCCAGCGCAGCCCGGGTACTTCGTGTTCGGCGAGCTCGCGTGCCCCCAGTTCCACCAGCCTGGCCACCTCCGTCGCGCGGTCGTCGGTGCTCAGGTCGAGATGGACGCTGTTCTTTCCGGCCGTCGGCTGCTCGACGCGCTGCAGCCCGAGCCGCACGCCCGTCCCTTCCTGACTCGTCAGCATCACGAACTCGCCGTAGTCCGCGGCGACCTCCACGCCCAGTGCTTTCGTCCAGAACCGCGCCAGTGCAGCGGGGTCAACGCAGTCGATGGTCACCATGCCGAGTAGTGCGTTCATTCTTGGACGCTATTCGGTGGGTACGACAATCCGGTTGCACCAGCTCATGCGGTGTTGACTACCCTTCGTGCATCGCCTCTTCCAGAGCCTGCCCAGCTAGGAGAACGCCGTGATCACCAGGATGTCGTCGCTGTTCCTGCGCACTCTGCGCGAGGACCCGGCGGACGCCGAGGTGCCCAGCCACCGGCTGCTGGTACGTGCCGGATACGTTCGGCGGGTGGCCCCTGGCGGGTACTCCTGGCTGCCGCTGGGGCTGCGGGTGCTACGCCGGATCGAGGCGGTCGTGCGCGAGGAGATGGACGCTATCGGCGCACAGGAGATCCAGTTCCCCGCGCTGCTGCCGAAGGAGCCTTACGAGGCGACCGGAAGGTGGACCGAGTACGGGCCGAGTGTGTTCCGGCTCAAGGATCGCAAAGGCGCCGACTACCTGCTCGGCCCTACCCACGAGGAGCTGTTCGCCCTCACGGTGAAGGGCGAGTACAGCTCGTACAAGGACTATCCGGTCATCCTCTACCAGATCCAGACGAAGTACCGCGACGAGGCACGGCCGAGGGCGGGGCTGCTGCGTGGCCGCGAGTTCGTGATGAAGGACTCCTATTCCTTCGACCTCGACGACGAGGGGTTGGCGCGGTCCTACCAGCTGCACCGCGACGCCTACCTGCGGATCTTCGACCGGCTCGGGCTCGACTACGTCGTCGTGGCCGCCACCTCGGGTGCGATGGGCGGCTCTGCGTCGGAGGAGTTCCTCGCGGTGGCGGAAACCGGCGAGGACACCTACGTGCGCAGCACGGATTCCGACTACGCGGCCAACGTCGAAGCCGTGGTCACCCCGGCGCCGCCGGAGCAGCCCATCGAGGGCAAGCCGCAGGCGCAGGTGCACTACACGCCGAACACGCCGACTATCGAGACGCTGGTCGACTTCCTCAACGCGGCCGGAATCGGACGCACCTTCACCGCGGCGGACACGCTGAAGAACGTGCTCGTCAAGACGCGTAACCCTGGTGATCGGGAGTGGCGGCTGCTCGGTATCGGTGTGCCCGGCGACCGCGAGGTCGACATGAAGCGGCTGGAGGCATCGCTGGAGCCCGCCGAAGTGTCGCTGCTCGAGGAGGCCGACTTCGCGGCCAACCCGTTCCTGGTCAAGGGCTACATCGGTCCGGCCGCGCTGGCCGACAACGGGGTGCGTTACCTGGTGGATCCACGGGTGGTGCGCGGTAGCGCCTGGGTCACCGGTGCCGACAAGCCGGACCACCACGTGGTTGATCTGGTGTGCGGTCGTGACTTCACCCCGGACGGCACGGTCGAGGCCGCGGAGGTGCGCGAGGGAGATGCCTCACCCGACGGCCACGGCTCGTTGGTGTCGGCTCGCGGCATCGAGATCGGACACATCTTCCAACTCGGCCGCAAGTACACCGACGCTTTCGAGGTGGACGCGCTGGGCCCGGACTCGAAACCGGTCCGCATCACGATGGGTTCCTACGGCGTCGGAGTGTCCCGCCTCGTCGCCGCCATCGCCGAGCAGCACCATGACGACCTGGGGCTCGTCTGGCCGCGGTCCGTGGCGCCCGCCGACGTGCATGTGGTGGTCGCGGGTAAGGACGAGGCGGTGGCGCAGGGCGGCGAACGTATCGCCGGGGAGTTGGCCCAACGCGGGCTGAGCGTTTTGCTCGACGACCGCAAGGCGACGCCCGGTGTCAAGTTCGCCGACGCGGAGCTGATCGGGGTACCGACGATCGTGGTGGTTGGCCGAGGTCTGGCCAAGGGCGTCGTCGAGGTCAAGGACCGCGCGTCCGGTCAGCGCGACGAGGTCGCGGTGGACGAGGTCGTCACTCACCTGGTGCAGCTGGTCAAGGCCTGACGGCCGCAGCGGGACCCCATTTATTTCAACGTGCGTTGACATGTGTCCGACCTCGGCATACCGTGGGCGTTGAATTCAACGCGTGTGGAAAATTTGGAGGCCGGCATGGTCGATCCAACCCCGCGCCCCTCGCGCGGCGGCGGACGGCTCGTCGTACTGACCGCGCTGCTGGGCGCGCTCGCCGCCACGGCACTGGGATTGCTCACCTTCGGAGCGCAGGCCACCGCGAAACCGAACGGCATCCCCGTCGCGGTGGCCGCGCCGGAGGGTGGTCCGCTGCGCCTCGCCGCCGAGCAGGTCGCCACCCGAGGCGGGGAGGCGGTGGACTGGCGGGTGACGACACCGCGGCAGGGCAGCGAACTGCTCGCGGACAAGGACGTCTACGGGGTACTCGAGCTGCGCCAGCAGGAGCGAGGGCCTTCGGTGCACGTTGTCGTCTCGGCAGCGGTCAACCCTGCGGGCACACAGGTGGCACAGCAGGCACTGACGATGACGGGTCAGGCCGTGGCACAGCGGCTGGCGCAGGCCACGCCGGGTGCCGCGGTGGTGCCCGTCGAGGTCGAAACGCTGCACGGCACGGGCGCCGCGGGCCGATTCGCCCCGCTTGCGATCAGTGCCTTGGCCTGGGTGGGCGGCCTTGCCGCCGGAGCGTCGCTGACGTTGCTGTCGACCCGGGGTGGGGCGATGCCGGGTCGTGGCAGCCGCATCACCCACGTGCTGGTGACGAGCACTCTCGTCGCCGGGGCGATGCTCGGCCTGCTGGCGCTGTGGGACTCCTCGCTGGACCTCGGTGCGGCCACGGTAGGGTTCGTCTTCCTTACCGCGCTGGCGTTCGCCGCCGTGCAGGCAGGCCTGTTGCGCCTGCTGGGGCTTCGGGCGATGGCCGTACTGGGACCGCTGTATCTGCTCGCGCCCGCCGTGGCGGGCCAGGTGCCGGAACTGCTCGACTCCGCCTACCGCACGTTGCTGTGGTCGTGGACGCCGTTTCGGTTCTCCACCGAGGCGTTGCGCAGTCTGCTGCTGGGTACGCCGCACGCGCCCGATGTGGCGGTCGGCGCGTGGGTGCTCGCCGGGCTGCTCGTCGCGGGCCTTGTGATGGTGCTGTGGCCGACGCGCTCAGCCGCTGAGGAAACTCAGCCGCAGTCGCCTGACGGGATTGTCGATGTTGGTGTCGACAAGGCAGATCGACTGCCAGGTGCCGAGGGCAAGCGCTCCGCCGAGGACGGGGACGCTGGCGTACGGCGGTAGGAAGGCAGGCAGCACGTGGTCACGGCCGTGGCCACTGCTGCCGTGCCGGTGTCGCCAGCGGTCGTCCCTCGGCAGCAGGTGGTCCACGGCGGCGAGCAGGTCGTCGTCGCTTCCCGCGCCGGTTTCCAGGATGGCAAGGCCTGCCGTGGCGTGCGGCACCCAGACGTGCAGCAGGCCGTCACCGGCCGACACGTCCGCAAGGAAGCGTTCCGTCTCAGTTGTGATGTCGTGAACGGTGGCGCTGCCCCCGGTGCGTACCTCGATCTCCGTGGAGTGCATAGCACAACGGTATCGTCCCGTGAAGTGCATACAGTATGCAACATTGTGGTGATTGCGACACGTATCACCGGCCCGTGGCAGCGATTTCGTCGAGTATGGTCTGCACGCCGTACCTCACTCCTGAGGAGGACGCCATAGTGACCGAAACCGAGACCTCGTCGACGCCGCTGACCATCGGCGTGGTCAAGGAGACCAAGCCGGACGAACGCAGAGTCGCGCTGGTGCCCAAGCTTGTCGAACGGCTCACCGGACGTGGGCTGCGGGTCGTGGTGGAGCCCGGTGCGGGCGCCGCGGCCCAACTGTCCGACGAGTTGTTCACCGACGCGGGCGCCACCGTCGGCGACGCCTGGAACGCCGACGTCGTGCTCAAGGTCGCGCCGCCGACAGCAGGCGAGATCGAACGGCTGTCACGGGGCACCGTGCTCATCGGATTCCTCGCGCCGCTGACCAACGTGGACGAGGTGGCCGCGCTGAAACAGGCGGGCATCAGGGCCTTCGCCGTGGAATCCATCCCCAGGATCTCCCGCGCCCAGGCGATGGACGCGCTGTCCTCGCAGGCGAACGTCGCGGGGTACCGCGCCGTGTTGCTGGCGGCCCAGCGCCTGCCCAAGTTCTTCCCGATGCTCACCACCGCCGCGGGGACGGTGCCGCCCGCGAAGGCGCTCGTACTCGGTGCGGGCGTGGCCGGGCTGCAGGCACTGGCCACGGCCAAACGGCTCGGCGCGCAGCCGACCGGGTACGACGTGCGCCCAGAGGTGGCCGAGCAGGTGAGATCGGTGGGGGCGCAATGGCTCGACCTCGGGATCGAGGCCGTGGGCGAAGGCGGCTACGCCCGTGAACTGACCGAGGAGGAACGCGCCGAACAGCAGCGGCGCCTCACCGAGGCGATCACGGAGTTCGACGTGGTCATCACCACCGCACTGGTACCTGGGCGCAAGGCCCCCACACTCGTCACCGCCGAAGCGGTGCGCGGCATGCGACCCGGCAGCGTCGTCGTCGACATGGCGGGGGAAAGCGGTGGCAACTGTGAACTGACGGAGCCAGGTACCGACGTCGTCGCGCACGACGTGACGATCTGCTCGCCGCTGAACCTGCCTGCCGAGATGCCGGTGCACGCCAGCGAGCTGTACGCGCGCAATCTCACCGAACTGCTGGAGTTGATGGTGGATTCGGAAGGCAGGCTCGCGCTCGACTTTTCCGACGAGATCGTGGCCGGCGCCTGCGTCGCCGGAGCGGACGAGGAGGTGAACTGATGCTGGTCCAGAACCTGGCGATCCTCGTACTCGCCGGATTCGTCGGTTTCGCGGTGATCTCCAAGGTGCCCAACACGCTGCACACACCGCTGATGTCCGGCACGAACGCCATCCACGGCATCGTGCTGCTCGGCGGGCTCATCGTGCTCGGGCTGGGCACCGAGGGCGTGCTCAACAAGGTGCTGCTCGTCATCGCGATCGCGTTCGGCACGATCAACGTGGTCGGCGGCTTCCTCGTCACCGACCGCATGCTCGGGATGTTCAAGCAGAAGCCCAAGCAGGACGCCGCCAAGGAGGCGCGGAAGTGACCACCTTCGTTTCCGTCCTCTACATCGTCGCCTTCGCGCTGTTCATCTACGGCCTGATGGGGCTGACCGGGCCACGGACGGCGGTGCGCGGTAACTGGATCGCCGCCGTCGGCATGGCGATCGCCGTCATCGCGACACTGCTGTTGCCCGGCATGGGTAACTGGTGGCTCATAGCGCTCGGTGTCGGGCTCGGCACGGTGGTCGGCGTCCCGGCGGCACGCAAGGTCAAGATGACCGCGATGCCGCAGATGGTGGCACTGTTCAACGGCGTGGGCGGTGGCGCGGTCGCGCTGATCGCCTGGGTGGAGTTCCGCGACACCGCGGGGTATGCGCACGAACCGCTCTACGTCGCGATCGCGTCGTTGTTCGCCGCGATCGTCGGTTCGGTGTCGTTCTGGGGCTCCAACATCGCCTTCGGCAAGCTGCAGGAGCTGATCTCCGGGCGGCCGATCACCGTGGGCAAGCTCCAGCAGCCGCTCAACGTGGTGCTGCTGGCGGCCGCCGTGGCCTGCGCGGTGGCCATCGCGTCCGGCGGAGACTCGCAGTGGCTCATCATCGGAGTGCTGGTGGCCTCGGCACTGTTCGGCCTGATGGTGGTGCTGCCAATCGGTGGTGCGGACATGCCGGTGGTGATCTCGCTGCTCAACGCGCTCACCGGATTGTCAGCGGCGGCGATGGGACTGGCGCTGAACAACACGGCGCTGATCGTCGCCGGCATGATCGTCGGCGCGTCCGGCTCGATCCTCACCAACCTGATGGCAAAGGCGATGAACCGGTCCATCCCCGCCATCGTCGCGGGCGGTTTCGGTGGCGGAGCCGCCGCAGGCGGGGCCAAGGTCGTCGAGGACCGACCGGTGCGCAGTACGAGCGCCGCCGATGCCGCCATCCAGATGGCGTATGCCAGCAAGGTCATGGTGGTCCCCGGATACGGCATGGCTGTTGCGCAGGCCCAGCACGCGGTAAGGGAGATGGCGGACCTACTCGAAGCCAAGGGCATCGATGTGGGCTACGCCATTCACCCGGTCGCGGGTCGGATGCCGGGGCACATGAACGTGCTGCTCGCCGAGGCCGACGTGCCGTACGAGTCACTCAAGGAGATGGACGAGAGCAACTCGCAGTTCCCGCAGACCGACGTCGCGCTGGTGATCGGAGCCAACGACGTCACGAACCCGGCGGCGCAGTCCGACCCGAGTTCGCCCATCTACGGCATGCCGATCCTGCACGTGAACGCCAGCCGGTCGGTCATCGTGCTGAAGCGGTCGATGGGCTCTGGCTTCGCCGGTATCGAGAACGAGCTGTTCTTCGATCCGAAGACCAGCATGCTGTTCGGCGACGCGAAGACGTCGGTGGGCGACATCGTGGAGGAACTCAAGGCGTTGTGATCACGGTGGGCGAGGCCGGCCCGGTCAGCTGACAGCGGAGAAGGTCACCTTCGGCGCGACGGAGGACCTCGACGCCCGCTTGTCAGCCCTGCCGGTGCCGGCCTTGCCTGTCTTGGCCGCGGCCGTCTTGGCGGGCTTGGCCTTCTTGGTCGCGGTCGTCTTGGTCGCGGTCGGCTCGGCGGGTTTGCCGCTTCGCGCCGACCTGGCCGGGTTCTGGGCAGTGTCCTTGGCGGACTTGGCGGACTTGGCGGACTTGGCGGACTTGGTGGACCTGGCGGACCTGGCGGACTTGGCCGTCTTGCCGTTCTTGGCGGCCGTGCGTTTGCCACCGGTCGAGCTTGCGGACTCGGCTCTCGTGCCCTTCGCCGCCGTCGCCGTTGCCGCGCGGGTTCTGCTGTTCTTGGTGGCGGCTTTCGTGGCTGCCTCGGCCTTGGCACCTGTGGTGCCAGCGGCCGGCTTCGCCCGGCCTCGCTGTGCCTTGCCTGAAGTCCTGCCCGACGTCTTGCCTGAGGTCCTGCCTGGGGTCTTGGTGGCGGCTTTCGCGGTCGTTTTCGCGGTGGCCTTGGTGGAATCAGCGGCGGGCTTGGCGGTGGCGGCCTTGCGGGGGGCCTGCGACTTGCCGCTCGTGGCGGGCTTGGCCTTACCCCGGGCTGCTCGCTTCGGTGGCGCGGAGCCCGGTGCTTTCTCGGCGGTCGCGCGGCTGCCCCGCGCGCGTGATGTGCCGATCCGGCGTGGCCTGCGCTTGCGCCCGCCGACCCTGCGACCGGAGGCGACATAGCGATCGAGTGCCGCTCGCAGGTTGCCCGCGTTCTCGCTGGAGAGGTCGATGTCGTAGTCGACGCCGTCCAACGCGAACCGGACGGTCTCCTCCGCAGGCTCGCCGTTGATGTCGTCCAGCGTCTGAATCGACGTGCTCCTGGCCATCCAGGACCTCCCCTTGCTCCGGGCCGTGCCTGCCGAAAGGATACGCCCTGGCCGATCCGGGTTGGCCGGCCCGGCACGCCGCACACGTCCACGCCGGAGGAGTCCCGGACCGGCCCGATCTTTCCGGGTGGTGCCTCGTCGAAGCCCGGCCCGGCCGGGTTGTGTATCCGCAGTGGACAGACGCGTCAGCTGCTGCCGGGCAGCTGAAGCGCCACCTCGGCGGCGGTGACAAGGGCGGGATCGTCCGGTGTGGACTCCCCGGTGCGTGAGCACGCGAGCACGAGCAGCACGGTACGCCCCTGCCGCTGGCTGGCGTAGGCCGCGTTGGCGAACGAGGGCGGCTCGCCGGGCCAGCCGGTGCGCTCTGCGGCGAGGTCGATCAGGACACCGCTGCCCGGCGTGTCGGCGAGGGTGTGGAAGGCAGTCGCCTCGGGTTCGTCGGAGAAGGTCAGCGCCGCCACCGAGACGGCGACCGCCCTACCCGCCACGCGTGCCTGGTAGCTGCCCCGCCACACCCGCGAACAGCTGGAGGTGTCGAGGAAGACCTGCAACTCGCCGAGCGCATGCCGGGCGCATTCGGCGTCGTCGCCTCGCGCGTACTCGGTGAACTCGACACCCGCCGCGGTGACCACCGGGCTGGCGGCGCTCCGCGCGACCCCCGCAGGTTCGCCTCCACTGAGCGCGATGATCGACACCGTGACGATGATCGCTACGGCGAACACAGCGGCGGCGGTGAGCACTCCGCGCCGTCCGCGCCGCCGAGGGCGGGGACGCGTGGGCAGCGAGGCCGATGGCTGAGCGGGTGTCGCGGTGGTGTGCGGCCCCGTGACCGTCACGACCGGGATGGCGGGAGTCGTGGCGGCAGTGTCATGCGGCAAGCCGGTAGCGGCTCCGCCGGATGTGGTGGCGGCGAACCCCTCGCCGATCAGCGCGGCGTCGTCGAGTTCGCACGGGGTGGGCGCGAGCTGGTCGAGCAGTGCTCTGGCTCGGTCGACGGTGAGGTCGTGCTTACCCGTCGCCAACGAAACCAGCGAGGAAAGCATGGCCGCCGAGGTGGGGTGGACGACTCGGACCGGGCCGGTGAGTTCCGACGGCGGTTGCTCGACGGTCTCGGCGTACGGTCCGACCGCGATGACGGTTCCGACGGCGATGCCGGGTTCCGCGGCGCGCGCCAGGTCCGCGACCCTGCCGGAAAGCGCGAGCGCCTCCACGGCGGGGTTCACCACGTCGTCGGCGCGCACCAGCGGCCAGCCGTCCACTTTCCACGTATCGGCGATCGGGGCCTGCAGCCGTACGGCAGGGTCGGGCAGGTCGACTCCGACGACGATCGCAATGCCCCGGGGCAGCACCAGCACGGCGTCGACATCCTGTTCCATGCCGGGTGGGCGCACCCCGACCAGCGCGATACCGCCCGCGACGTCGGCTCCATCACCGAGGGAGGAGAGCGCGGCGCGGATGTCGTCGGACACTTTGGCGGGCCGCCCGGGAAAGCGGACGAGTCGCACCTCATACCTCCCCTGGCCCGTGACTCGCTCAGTTATAGCCGACCGGTCAGTGACTGACGTTTTCGCCTGCGCGCAAAGTAATCATTGACAGTGATTGCTGTCACCTAGTTGAGTGCTACTCCTGGGTAGATAGTCGATCCCCTACTCCTCGGGAGGCTGCAATGCGCTCACGCGGTCGGTTGCGGCGGTCATCGCTGATCGCCGCAACCGTCACGGCTTTCGCCTTGACAGGCATGGCCCCGGCATACGGTGCCGGTTCGGCACCGGCGCAACTGACGTCACTGGCGCCCGTGTCCGACACCCTCGACGCGTTACTGGCCACCGCCTCCGGTGACGAGCCGGCGACGGTGCTGGTGCACGGCACCCGGTTGGCCGCCGCGGAGCGCGCGGTATCGCAGGCGGGGATGACCCAGCTCACGAGCTTCCGCAAGATCGCGGTGGTCGCCGCGACCGGTACGACCGAACAGGTCAATGCCTTGCGTTCGGCCGACGGCGTCACCTACGTGGAGAACAACGATCCGATCCGGTTCTTCGCCAGTGCGGGTACCACCGCGACCCGGTCGGTGCAGGCCAGAGAGAGCCTGGTCGACGGCAGTGGCAGGCCGCTCGACGGCACGGGCGTCAGCGTTGCCGTGATCGACACCGGGGTGGACCCGAACCACCCGGCCTTCCGTGCCGACGACGGGTCGACGCGTGTGGTCGCGAACCTGAAGAGCCTGTGCACGGGCGGCACCGACACCGGGTGCATCGTCAATCTGCCCACGGTCGTGGACACCGACACGCTGTCCGTGGGCGGTCACGGCACTCACGTCACCGGCATCGCCGCGGGAACCCCCTACACCCTCTCGGGTGACACTCGCGTGGGTGGGTCCGCGCCCGGCTCCAAGATCGTGTCGATCTCGACCGGCGCGGCACTGCTCATCCTCGGCAGCGACGCCGCACTGAACTGGGTGCTGGAGAACCACGCGGCGCCGTGCGGTGAGGGAGTCTCCGCGAGTGAGTGCCCGCCGATCAAGGTGGTCAACAACTCCTACGGGCCGAGCGGGGGAGGCGAGTTCGATCCCAACTCCGCGACGGTGAAGCTGCAACGCGCACTGGCCGCCGAAGGCGTGGTCACCGTGTGGGCCAACGGGAACGACGGCGGAGACGGCTCGGAAAGCCTTTCCAACCCGCCGGGACAGGACCCCACACCTGGCGTGCTTTCCGTCGCTTCCTACAACGACCAGGGCATCGGCACCCGGGACGGCACAGTGTCCGACTTCTCCTCGCGCGGCGACGCCGCCGACCGCGGTACCTGGCCGGACATCTCCGCGCCGGGAGAGAACATCGTGTCCGCGTGCAGGCCGTACCTGCCGATCTGCTCGACAGGCCTGGAGTTCTTCAACGGCCCTGGCGCGCTCGACGTGGGAACCTACAACGTCATCAGCGGCACCTCGATGGCTGCACCGCAGGTCACGGGCATCGTGGCGCAGTTGTTCCAGGCCAAGCCGAGCGCGACACCTGGCGAGATCGAGGACGCGCTGAAGGCCACCGCGTACAAGTACGCCGACGGCGCCCCGTACCAGCCGTACGAGGGTTACACGTCCAGCTTCGACAAGGGCACCGGCCTGGCGGACACGGTGGCGGCGGCCACCAGGCTCGGGGCCAGCACCGGCTGATCCGGTCGGCCACCCGGGTAAGGGAGTTCCACCGTCGGCATGGCGGTGGGACTCCCTTGCTCACTGGCCGGTGTGATTTCTGGTGCTCGTGTGGCCAAACGGGTGAGTGCGGTGCAGAATGTGGTTCAAGCATCGCTGCGGGTTGATTATTCCGCCATAGGACGAGGTCGTAGGGGAAGACGCCCCTCGTCGAACAAGCGGAGGTCAGCAGTGAGCACTCGTGGCGTGGTGTACGTCCACTCGTCGCCGTCTGCGGTTTGCCCGCACGTCGAGTGGGCGATCTCCGGCACGCTCGGTGGCCGGGTGGAGTTGCGCTGGACAGCCCAACCCGCCGCCCCCGGGCAGTTACGTGCCGAGTGTGACTGGCGCGCGCCCGCGGGCACCGCGGGCAAGCTCGCTTCCGCTCTGAAGGCGTGGCCGATGGTGCGGTTCGAGGTCACCGAGGAGCCAAGCCCGGGCGTTGACGGGCAGCGCTTCTGCTACGCGCCCGGCCTCGGCCTGTGGCACGCGAGAACCAGCGCCAACGGCGACATCGTCGTCGGCGAGGACCACCTGCGCGGGCTGGCTTCGCGATGCAGGGCGGGCGAGCAGTTGGCGCACGAACTGGACAAGCTGCTGGGCGCGAGTTGGGACGAGGCGCTGGAGCCGTTCCGCCACGCGGGTGACGGGGCGCCGGTCACCTGGCTGCACCAGGTCGGCTGAGGCCCTGGCTAGTCTTGCCGGGTGCCCGCCACCCCGCCTCCAGGCCCGCTCCGTTGGCTGGTTCCGGTGCTGGTCGTGGTGAGTTCGCTGACCGTGGGTGGTGGCCTGCTGGCGAGGGAGCTGTACCAGCCTCCCCGCCGTGACGACGGCCCCTCCGCGAGCGTGCGCACCACGACGCCGCTGCCACCGGCCCGCCAGCCAGGTTCCGCCAAGGTCGGGTTCACCGGTGACGCGGCGGCCCACCCGGAAGCCGAGCCGGTGAGACGGCTGCTCCAGGAGCACTTCGACTCCATCAACGCCCGTGACTACGAACGCTGGACCAGGACGGTCGTCGCCGAGCGGACACAGGCGCAGCCCAGATCCGAATGGCTCGCCAACTACCGCAGTACCAGGGACGGCAGCATCCTCGTCTACCGGATCGAGGCCGTGCCCAACGGTGGGCTGACCGTACTGATCGGCTTCACCAGCACCCAGGACGTGGCGGACGCACCACCCGAACTGCCGGAGACGTGCATCCGCTGGCGACTGGCGTTGCCACTGGCGAGGCAGCAGGGTGGCTGGCGGATCGACACCCTGCCCGCGGGCAGCACACCGGAGTACACGAGCTGCTGATGGCCGGGGCCTACGCCGCGGTGAACAGCAGCGCGGTGTTGTGCCCGCCGAAGCCGAACGAGTTGCTGATGGCCGCGTTGAGCTGCACCTTGCGTGGCTCACCGGCGACCACGTCGAGATCCACCTTGGGGTCGAGGTTGGTCAGGTTCAGCGTCGCGGGCACGATCCCGTGGTACAGCGACAGGATCGTCACGATGCCCTCAACCGCCCCCGCGCCACCGACCAGGTGACCGAGTGCGCCCTTCGGCGCCGTTACCACGGGTTGGTCGCCGATCGCCTTGCGAATGGCCGCCGCCTCACCGACGTCGCCCACGACCGTGGAGGTCGCGTGTGCGTTGACGTGCCCGACATCGGCCGGGGTCAGCCCCGCCATCTGGACAGCGTTGTTCATCGCGGCGATCTGCCCGATGCCGTCGGGATGATTGCCGGTGATGTGGTAGGCGTCGGAGGTGATCCCGTAGCCGCTGAGCCGCGCGTAGATGCGAGCGCCGCGTGCCTTCGCCCGGTCGGCGCGCTCCAGCACCACCACGCCTGCTCCTTCCCCGAGCACGAAGCCGTCACGGTCGGCATCGAAGGGCCGGGAAGCGTGCTCGGGGTCGTCGTTTCGGGTCGACACCGTCCTGGCCTGCGCGAATCCGGCGATCGTGATGGGCGCGATGCAGGCTTCCGCCCCGCCTGCGAGCACCACGTCGGCGCGCCCGTTCTGGATCATCTGGAAGCCGCTGGCGATACCCTCCGCGCCGGAGGCACAGGCCGAAGCAGGCGAGTGCACCCCGGCGCGGGCCATGCGGTCGATTCCCACGTGGGCGGCAGGCCCGTTGGGCATGAGCATCGGGACCGTCAACGGTGACACCTTGCGGATGCCGTGTTCGGCGAGCAGGTCGTGCTGGTTGAGCAGCGTGACGGGGCCACCGATGCCAGAGCCGATGGAGACGCCCAGCCGGTCCGGATCGACGTCGCTGTGGTCGTCGGTCGGCTCGGGGAAACCCGCATCGGCCCACGCCTGCCGGGCCGCGATGAGCGCCACCTGCTCACAGCGGTCCAGCCTGCGGGCCTGCACACGCGGGATCTGCTCCGTTGGTTCCTCGGCGAGCGCGGCACCGATCTTCACCGGCAGGTCGAGCCGCTCCACCCATTCGGCGTCGATCCGGCGGACGCCGCTACGGCCTGCGAGCAGCCCGTCCCACGTGGACGTGACGTCCCTGCCGAGCGGCGTGGTGGCGCCCAGCCCGGTGATCACGACGTCGATGTTGCTCATGGAAGTCTCCCCGAGGTGTCCAACAGCTGTTACTTGGCGTTCGCCGCGACGTAGTCGACGGCGTCGCCGACGGTCTTGAGGTTCGCCAGCTCGTCGTCGGGGATCTTCACCCCGAACTTGTCCTCCGCCTGTACCGCGATCTCGACCATGGACAGCGAGTCGATGTCGAGGTCGTCGACGAACGACTTCTCCAGGCTCACATCGTCCTGCGCCACACCGGCGACCTCTTCCACGATCTCGGCGAGGCCGGACAGGATCTCCGCTTTGTCTGCCACTGGGTGTTTCCTTCCTGGTGTTCCTGTTGCGGTTGCGACGAACCTTACGCCGTCGGCGTAAGTGGTATCACGGGCAGATGATCACTTGCGCCGCGTAGGAGAGCCCGGCGCCGAAGCCGATCAGCAGCACGACATCACCCTTGCGGGCGGTGCCCGCCGCACGCATGTGATCCAGCGCGAGCGGGATCGATGCCGACGAGGTGTTGCCGGAGTGCTTGATGTCGTCGGCGACCACCATGTCCTGCCTCGCTCCCTTCGCCCGTAGCCGCTTGGCGATGGCTTCGACGATACGCAGGTTCGCCTGATGCGGGATAAGGACGTCCACATCGGACAATTCGAGCCCGGCAAGTTCCACCGCCCGCATGGCTACCGGCGCCATCTGGGTGGTCGCCCAGCGGAAGACCGATTGCCCTTCCTGGAATATGTACTTGTGGTCGCGCATGTAGATCATGTCGACGAGATCACCCGCGCTGCCCCATACGACGGGGCCGATGCCTGGCTCCCGCGACGGTCCCACGAGCGCCGCGCCAGCGCCGTCGGCGAAGATGATGGCCGTCGAACGGTCCTGCGGGTCCACCACGTCGGTGAGCTTCTCGGCACCGATCACGAGCACCTTACCCGCAGAGCCCGCGCGTACCAGGTCGGAGGCCAGCCCGAGCCCGTAGCAGAATCCGGCGCACGCGGCGTTGATGTCGAACGCGCCCGCGGCCTTGATGCCGATACGGTCGGCGACCTGCCCAGCGGCGTTGGGAATGGGCGAGAGCATCGTGCAGTTCGGCAGCACCACGGTGTCTACTTCGGACGGATCGACGCCCGCGTCCGCCAGTGCCTTGGCGCCCGCCGTGACAGCCATGTCCACCAACCGCTCGTCGTCGCCTGCGAACCTGCGTTCGACGATGCCGACCCTGTCGCGGATCCACTGGTCGCTGGTGTCCATTCGCTGCGCCAGCTCGTCGTTGGTGACGATCCGGTCCGGCTGTGTGCTACCAACCCCGAAGATGCGCGTGGCCGGTGCGCCCTGCCGCAGCCGTAGGGCCGGCCGGACTTGGGTCATCGCAGTTCCTCCAGGTTGGCGGGCGTCTTCAGCGCTACGAGCTCGGTGACGGTGCCCTTGAGTTCTCGCTTGACCAGCCCGGTGAGTGTGCCCGCAGGCGGCAGTTCAGCCGTGCGGGTGACACCGAGCGAGGCCAGCCCTCGCATGGTGAGGTCCCAGCGAACCGGCCGGATGACCTGTTCGACGAGCCTGCGCAGGTACTCCTTACCGCTGCTCACTACCTCGCCGTCGGCGTTGGACAGCAGCGGCCGCTTCGGGTCGGCGGGCGTGATGCCGCCCGCGTGCGCGCGCATGGCTTCCTCGGCGGGCGCCATGTAGTGGGTGTGGAAGGCCCCCGCGACCTTCAGCTGGCGGACCTTGGTGCCTTCCAGTGGCTCGGCGACGATCCGGTCGATGGCCTCGGCGGAGCCGGAGGCCACGATCTGCCCCGCGCCGTTGCGGTTGGCGGCCTCGAGCCCCTGTTCGTGCAGCCAGGCGACCACCCGTTCCGGCTCGCCGAGCAGCACGGCGGCCATGCTGGTCGGCTCGGCGGCGCATGCCTTGGCCATCTCCGCGCCACGTACGGCGGCCAGCGCGACGGCGTCGTCGGCGGAGAACACCCCCGCGATGGCGGCGGCAGCCAGCTCACCGACCGAGTGCCCTGCGACGGGGCCGTCGCCGCCTGCCTCGGCAGGCAGGTACTCGAAGGCGAGCAGCGACGCGGCGACGATGAGCGGCTGGGTGATCGCGGTGTCCTGGATCTCCTCCGCGTCGGCTTCGGTGCCGAGCCGGACCAGATCGAGACCGCAACGTGTCGACCACTGCTCGAGGCGGTCTCTCGCGCCGTCGAACTCGAGCCAGGCGGTGAGCATGCCGGGAGCTTGGGATCCCTGTCCGGGGCAGAGGAGAGCGGTGGTCACCGGTCCAGGGAACACTTCGCGGGGGTGTCACCGGGATGCCGCCGAGTCACGAAGTCCATCGAGCGACGTTGTGGGAGTCCTACAAACCCGGCCCGAACCGGCATCATCCCGGGGTTCACCACAGCCCGCGTGACCTGGCGAGCCTGCCGACCGTCAGTGCCGTGCGCAGCACCAGCGCGTCCCTGGGGTGGCCCGCGTTGCGGCCGGTGAGCTCGGCGGCCTTGCGAAGCCGGTAGCGCACCGTGTTCGGGTGCACGAACAGCTGCCTCGCGCACGTTTCCAGCACGCCACCGCACTCCAGGTAGGCGTCGATGGTCTCCAGCAGCGCGGGGCCTGCCGCCTCCAGTGGGCGAGCGATCGACTCGATGAGTTGGCGTTCCGCCTCGGCATCCCCAGCGAGCGCGCGCTCGGGCAACAGGTCGGCCGCGTAGGCGGGCCTTGGTGCGGCAGGCCAGCCGACGACCGCGCGCAGCCCCGACAGCGCCTCTGCCGCGCTGTGGTGCGCCTGCGCCAGGCTCTCGACGGTGGGGCCCGCGACGACAGGTCCCTGCGCGAAGGCGGTGGACAGCGTCGGCAGGATCTCCCGTTCCTTCGAACCGCCCTCCGTCGCACCCGCGACCACCACGACCAGTCGCGAGCCCTGCACACCGAGCAGCACGGGTCTACCGATGCGCGCGGCCTTGCTGCGCACCTCGAACACCACGGCGGGAGGGTCGTCCGACGGTGGGTTGCCCACGAGCACCGTCGCGCTCGCCGCCGGGTCCCAACCCAGCGCGGCCGCCCTGGACAGCACCGACTCCTCCGCGTCGCCACGCACGACACCGTCCACGACCAGCGCTTCCAGCCTGGCGTCCCACGCGCCGCGCGCCTCGGCGGCCGCGGCGTAGGAGTTCGCGGCGGCGAAGGCGACCTCCCTGCCGTAGCGCAGAATGCCCTCGATGAGCGCGGCGCGTTCCCGCTCGTCGGCCGCGAACTCGTGCAGCTGTTCCTCGAACACCTCGATCGCGAGCCGTACCAGGCCGACCGTCTGCCGAAGGCTGATCCAGCGGGACAACTCGCGCGGGGCGGTGCGAAACGCGTCGGTGGTGAGTTTCAGTGCTTCCTGCGAGTCACGCAGCCAGCGGACGAAGCCCGCCGCGCCCGCCTGCGTGATGAGCAACACACTGGCGCGCTGGTCCGCGGGCATCCTGCCGAACCACGGCAGTCGCTCCTCCATGGCGGCGACACTGGCCTTGGCGAGTCTGCCGGAGGCTCGTTCGAGCTCCCGTAGGGTTTTGGCGGACAACCCGTGCCGCTGCTGCGAAGACATCGTGGGTGGGATCCTACGCCGGGCCCCTTCCGGCCCAGAAATTACGAGACCGCCCGACACGCTGCGGTTCTCGCTGCATCGGGCGGCCTCGTCTCCCCGGTCCCCACCGGTAATTCCACTATGGACCCTGGAGATCATGGGGCGCCAGTGTTCTCACTCGTTCGTGGCTCACCGGAGCGTGGCGTGAGAACTGTTCAGGTCCGCGATGGTTCGCACGCCGAGTAGCTGCATCGTCCGTACGATCTCGGCGCGCAGGATGTCCACGGCGCGCTGCACCCCACGCTCCCCGCCCGCCATCAACCCGTACAGGTACGCCCTGCCGATCAGGCACAGATCGGCGCCCATCGCAGTGGCCGCCACGATGTCGCCGCCGCTGAGAATGCCGGTGTCGATCCACACCTGTGCGTCCCCTCCGACGAGGTCGAGGGTCGGCCGCAACAACTCCAGCGGTGTGGGCGCCCGGTCCAACTGCCGCCCGCCGTGGTTGGAAAGCAACACGGCTTGCGCGCCCGCCTTCACCACATCGCGCGCGTCGACCGGATTCTGTATACCCTTGACGACCAGCTTGCCCGGCCAGCTCTCGCGGACCCAAGCCAGATCGTCGTAGTCGAGGGTGGGATCGAAGATCCTGTTGATCAGTTCCTCGACGGTGCCGCCCCACGTCTTGAGCGAGGCGAAGGCCAGCGGTTCGGTGGTGAGCAGGTTCAGCCACCACGCCGGATGCATGGCCCCGTCGAGGAAGGTGCGCAGTGTCAGCGCAGGAGGGATGGTCAGCCCGTTGCGGAGGTCGCGCAGGCGGGAACCGCCGACCGGCGTGTCCACCGTCAACATCAGCGTGTCGTAACCCGACTCCCACGCCCGCTGCATGAGTTCGGCGCCCGCGCCGTGATCGCGCCATACATACAGCTGGAACCATTTCCTGGCATGCGGTGCCGCGGCAGCCACATCCTCGATCGAGGTCGTCCCCATGGTGGACAGCGAGTACGGGATTCCGCTTCGCTGGGCGACACGGGCGACGGCGCGCTCGCCCTCGTGGTGCATCATGCGAGTGAATCCGGTGGGCGCGAACGCGAAAGGCAGTTCGCTACGGGCGCCGAGCACCTCGACGCTCGTGTCCACATCGGACACGCCGCGCAAGACGTTCGGACGGAACTCGATCGAGCGGTACGCCTGCCGCGCCCTGCGCAGGCTGTCCTCGAGTTCCGCCGCACCGTCGGTGTAGTCGAACACCGCCCTGGGCGTGCGGGCTCTGGCCACTGCCCGCAGGTCGGCGATCGTGTGCGCCCCCGCGAGCCTGCGGTCGGTGGGGTTCAACACGATCGGCTTCGGACGCAGCAGTTGCGCCAGCTCGGTCGGTCGTGGCAGGCGGCGTTTCGACAAGGCAGGACCTCCTTCTGACACGAGCGGCCCGCCACCGGCGAGGGCGACGGGCCGCTGCGGAATCCACCTCAAGCGACGCCGGAGTCCGACAGTTGCGGTCCGGCGGCGGTGACGTCATGGATCTGGTACCTGCGTGCGGCCTCGACGACCGACTCCGAAGTGACCTGCCCGCGCTTGGCGAGCATCGCGAGCACTCCCACCGTGATCGACTCGGCGTCGACGAGGAAGAACCTGCGTGCGGCAGGCCGGGTGTCGGAGAAGCCGAACCCGTCCGTGCCCAGAGTGAGCATGTCGGTGGGCACCCACGGGCGAATGAGGTCGGGAACGGCACGCATCCAGTCCGACACGGCGACGATGGGTCCCTCCGCATCCTGCAACGCCCTGGTCACGAACGGCACCCTCGGAGTGTCGGCCGGGTAGAGGAAGTTGTCGCGGTCCACCTCCACCGCCTCGCGACGCAACTCGTTCCACGAGGTCGCCGACCAGATGTCGGCGCGGACGTTCCACTCCTGCGCCAGCAGTTCCTGTGCGCGAAGCGCTTCTGGCATGGCGACACCGGAGGCGAGGATCTGCGCCCTCGGCCCGTCGCCGTCGGGCGCCGTGCGGTACCGGTAGAGGCCCTTCAGCAGCGCGTCCACGTCGAGGTCCTCCGGCTCCGGCGGCTGCTGGTAGGGCTCGTTGTAGACGGTGATGTAGTAGAAGATGTTCTCGCCGTTGCCGTCGGGGCCGCCCTCGCCGTACATCCGGCGCAGCCCGTCGCGCACGATGTGGGCGATCTCGAACGACCACGCCGGGTCATAGGAAACCACCGCGGGGTTGGTGGCCGCCAGCAGCAACGAGTGGCCGTCGGCGTGTTGCAGCCCCTCACCGGTCAGCGTGGTGCGGCCTGCGGTAGCACCGAGCACGAAGCCGCGGGTCATCTGGTCCGCCGCCGCGTACAGCCCGTCACCGGTGCGCTGGAACCCGAACATCGAGTAGAAGATGTAGATCGGGATCATCGGCTCACCGTGCGTGGCGTAGGACGTGCCCGCGGCGGTGAACGACGCGGTGGAGCCTGCCTCGTTGATCCCCTCGTGCAGCAACTGGCCCTGCTCGGACTCCTTGTAGGCCAGCATGAGCTGCGCGTCCACGGAGGTGTAGGTCTGCCCGTGCGGGTTGTAGATCTTGGCGGTGGGGAACATCGAGTCGAGGCCGAACGTGCGCGCCTCGTCCGGGATGATCGGCACCAGCCGGTGCCCGATCTCGGGGTCCTTGGCCAGCTCGCGGACCAGCCGCACGAAGGCCATCGTGGTGGCCACTTCCTGCTTGCCGGAACCCTTGCGGATCGCCTCGTAGACCTTGTCGCCGGGAAGCACCAGTGGTTTGGCCGCGTTGCCTCGGCGCTGCGGCAGGAAACCGCCGAGCGCCTTGCGGCGGCCCAGCATGTACTCGATCTCCGGTGACTGCTCACCGGGGTGGTAGTACGGCGGCAGCTTCGGGTCCCGCTCCAGTTCCCGGTCGCTGATGGGGACGCGCTGGGCGTCGCGGAACAGTTTGAGGTCGTCCAGCGTCAGCTTCTTCATCTGGTGGGTCGCGTTGCGGCCCTCGAACGCCGGGCCGAGGCCGTAGCCCTTGATCGTGTGGGCGAGGATCACTGTCGGTTGCCCGTGGTGCTCCAGCGCAGCCTTGTAGGCCGCGTAGACCTTGCGGTAGTCGTGCCCACCTCGCTTGAGGTTCCAGATGTCGGCGTCGGAGAGGTCCTTGACGAGGTCCTTGGTGCGCGGGTCGCGCCCGAAGAAGTGTTCGCGCACGTAGGCGCCGTCGTTGGCCTTGTAGGTCTGGAAGTCGCCGTCGGGCGTGGTGTTCATCAGGTTCACCAGCGCGCCGTCGCGGTCGGCGTGCAGCAGCGCGTCCCACTCGCGACCCCAGATGACCTTGATCACGTTCCAGCCCGCGCCGCGGAAGTAGGCCTCCAGCTCCTGGATGATCTTGCCGTTGCCTCGTACCGGACCGTCGAGCCGCTGCAGGTTGCAGTTGATGACGAACGTCAGGTTGTCCAGCCCCTCGCCGGACGCCACGTGGATGAGGCCGCGCGACTCCGGCTCGTCCATCTCGCCGTCACCCAGGAAAGCCCAAACGTGCTGGTCGCTGGTGTCCTTGATGCCTCGGGCGTGCAGATACCGGTTGAACCGGGCCTGGAAGATCGCGTTCATCGGGCCCAGGCCCATCGAAACGGTGGGGTACTCCCAGAAGTCGGGCATCAGCCGGGGGTGCGGGTACGAAGGCAGTCCGCCGCCTTCACCCGCGTGCGAGTACTCCTGCCGGAAGCCGTCGAGTTGGTCGGCGGTGAGCCGACCTTCGAGGAAGGCTCGCGCGTAGATGCCGGGGGAGGCGTGGCCCTGGATGAAGACCTGGTCGCCGCCACCGGAATGGTTCTTGCCCCGGAAGAAGTGGTTGAACCCGACCTCGTACAGCGCCGCCGAGGATGCGTAGGTGGAGATGTGGCCGCCGACGCCGACCCCCGGTCGCTGCGCCCGGTGCACCATGATCGCCGCGTTCCACCGGATGTACGCACGGTAGCGACGCTCGATCTCCTCGTCACCGGGGAACCACGGTTCGTTCTCGGTGGGGATCGTGTTGACGTAGTCGGTGGCGGTCAGTGGGGGGACACCGACGTTACGTTCGCGCGCTCGCTCCAACACCCTGAGCATGAGGTACCTCGCGCGCTGGTGACCACCTCTCGCCAGTGCCGCATCGAAGGAGTCCAGCCACTCGGCGGTCTCCTCCGGGTCGATGTCGGGAAGGTGTGCAGCCAGTCCGTCACGGATGACACGGACACGCGCTGGCGCTCCCTGACCAGCGGCACCGTCGCGGCCGGTCCTGTGGTTGTCGGGGGCCAAGGGATCTCCTCGCCGGTTCTCGTCTCACTTCGGGTATCTGGTGGTTCATCTGCCATCGTCGCCGCAAAAGCGGCTCCCGTCACCACTACTGAGTGGTAACGTCGCGAGGCTCTCTTCGTCGCGTTCTCGCTGCTGAAGCCGCAGGTGGAGCTACACTGCCAGCCTAGTTCAGCGCACGCTGTGCGCGGCGCCCACGGCAAGGAGTCGAGCCGGTCCCGGTCGCGATGTCGGCACTACGCTCCTACGCTGCGGGACACGAGTTGCGGTCGATCCGGTGTGGACGGTTGCGTCGTGCGCCGCGCCAGTGTTCGCTAGCCCCATCCGTGTACGAGACGTGCGGCTGTCACGCCAGTGACGCGCCGCACACAATTGTAGTTGGAGGAGTGACTGTCGTGGTCGCCGCGGGAGACGCTGACCAGAACAGCGTCGCCGAGAGGCTCGGGATCAAGCCGGACATGGTGGTCCAGGAGCTGGGCTGGGACGAGGACGTCGACGAGGAGGTCCGAGCGGCCATCGAGGAGCACATCGACGGTGAGCTCCTCGATGAGGACGCGGACGAGGTTATCGACGTGGTACTGCTCTGGTGGCGGGACGGCGACGGAGACCTTGGCGATGCTCTGGTGGACGCCCGCGCTCCGCTGGAGGAGAACGGCGTCATCTGGGTGCTCACCCCGAAGACGGGGCAGCCGGGGCACGTCGAGCCGAGCGAGATCGCCGAGGCGGTACCGACCGTGGGGCTTTCGCAGACCTCCAACCTCAGCGTGGGTGAGGGCTGGACCGGCACCCGGCTGGTTCCGAGGTCGAAATCACGTCGTTGACGCCCAGGTGGGCGCGTGCTCACGCGCCCACCACCACGATAGGGTTATGCGGCGCACATGATCTTTCGTTGCCGCACCACCGGAGTGGAAGGAAACGCGTCTATGGCGGTCGAGGTGGGGCAGCAGGCCCCGGACTTCACGCTCAACGACTACAACAAGCAGGAAGTCACGCTGTCCTCGTTCCGCGGGCAGAAGCCGGTCCTACTCGTGTTCTATCCGTTCGCCTTCAGCGGCATCTGCCAGGGTGAGCTGTGCCAGCTCAGGGACGAGTTCGCCGAGTACGAAAGCGAGAACGTGCAGGTCCTCGGTATCTCGGTGGACACGCCGTTCTCGCTGAAGGCGTGGGCGCAGCAACAGGGCTACCAGTTCCCGTTGCTGTCGGACTTCTGGCCGCACGGCGAGGTCGCGAAGGCGTACGGTGTGTTCAACGCCGACGCGGGGCTTGCCGTACGTGGGACGTTCCTGGTCGACACCGACGGCGTCGTGCGGTTCGCCGAGGTCAACGCACCTGGCGAGCCCCGTGACCAGGAGGCGTGGAAGAAGGCCGTCACCAACCTGACGTGACGTTTCGGCGGCGCCCGCTGCGAAGGGCGCCGCCGCCGGGCGCATAGCTCAGTGGAAGAGCACCTGCCTTACAAGCAGGGGGTCGCAGGTTCGAACCCTGCTGCGCCCACAGAACACTCGACTTCTCATCTGACGCATCGCGGCTTGCAAGTTAACTTGCGATCGAGTCGGCGGCAAGGTAACTTGGCATCGTGTGGTCGGAGCCGGTAATCCTGCCCAGTGCTCACAAGCACGGGATCTCCGAGGAGGACATCCTGCACGCCTGGCGCAACGCCGTCGACGTATGGGAGAGGACGACGTGACCATGCTCATCGGCCCGAGCAGCTCGGCGCGGCTGCTGGAAGTCGGTCTCGTCGACAGCGACGAAGGGCCGGTGATCGTGCACTGCATGCTCTCGCGAAGGAAATACCTCAGGAGGTGAGACGATGCCGCGCACACTGCAAGAGATCCTCAACCAGCAGGACGAGCTTGCCCGCAGGTTCGAAGATCACGAGCCGGACCCGGCTGATCGCCGAGACCCCGCGCCGCTGGCCGCGATGCGCAAGGCCATGGCAAAGCGTGCCCAGGCCGAGCGCGACCTTCTCGACGCCGTGACCGCAGCCCGTGACGCCGGCTACTCGTGGGCCGCGATCGGCGCGATCGTCGGCACCTCGGGCGAAGCCGCCCGGCAACGCTACGGCCGGCACGCACACAGGTGAACAGCCTGATCATCCTGCGTGCACGTGATCGTTCAACGACCCGATCGTTGTGGGCTCTTCGCTCACTTGCCACGTGTAGGAACCAAGCACGAGCACACCGCTGGACCCGCGATGCCTTACAGGCAGGGGGTCGCAGGTTCGAACCCTGCTGCGCGCACCCACGCCGGTCTTCGGCAGGGTGGTAGCCGTACCGACCGTGCCGACTACGTTCCCCATTCGTGACCTTGCCTGCCGCGTTCCCGGATTATTCTCGTTGCCGGTATAGACACCTGATCCAGAAGGTTGCTGTGGACACTGCGGGGGACGATGCCGGCCGGCCGGCGAGCGAAACCCGAGCCGGTCGGCCGTACATCGAGGACCTGCCACTGACGTTGTGGGATGCCCAGGACGACCCGCAGCAGCCGCGCCCGCGCGGCGCCGACCGGAGCTGGCGGTGGGCGCTCCCGGTCGCTGCCGCGCTGCTACTCGTCGCCGCACTGGTCCTGGTGGTGCCCACCCTGGACCGCGCGAACGGCGACGCGACAACTGTTTCCGGCGCGGCGGCAAGGCAGGCGGCGGCGCAGCCGCAGGATTCGGCGTTGCTCACGGCGGGCGTGAGCCTTGGCAAGGTCACGTGTGACCTGCCCCCACTCGGGGCGGGGCGTCCGGCGCTGCGCGCCTACTACCTGGCGCAGTTGCGTTGTCTGGACGCGGCCTGGAAACCCGCGCTGGACCTGGCGGGGGTCTCGTTCGAGCCGGTGCGGGTGCGCATCGTCGACGAACCTCGTACCGCGTGCGGAGCACTCCCGCCGAGGGATGAGGCCACCGGGCTCTACTGCGACAAGGACATGACCATCTATCTGCCCAGAGACCGAACGCTCGCCGCGTTCGGCCTGGCGCGGGAGGCGCACGTGGCCACCCTCGCCCACGAGTACGGGCACCACGTACAGCATCTCAGCGGGATACTGGCTGCGGTGAACCGCAGGCTCGCCACGGTCGAGCAGGACAGCCCGCAGGACAAGGAACTGGGCAGGCGCGTGGAGTTGCAGGCCAACTGCTTCGCCGGGCTGTTCCTCGGCAGCGCCGCGGGCAGCGGGGCGGTCAGCGTCGATCTCGCCGAAGCGGCCGTCGACGACTTCCGCAACTGGGTCGACAGCGAAACCCATGGCTCGAGCCGGACACAGCGCCGGTGGGCGATGCGTGGCTACCACGGCGAAACGGTGTCGGCGTGCGACACCTGGCAGGCCGGGCGCGACCAGATCGAATAGCCCGGGCAGTACCGGTTCGGTGCTGCCCAACCTCAGGGCAGCGTGGCCAGCGGCCACAGCCTCGCGGTGGAACTGTCGATCAGGGCTGCTCTGTTCACGCGGACGGTCAGCGGCAGCACCTCGTAGGCGGCAGCGGCCACCAGCGGCAGTTGCTGTGTCGTGGCCCTCGTCGCCAGCGAGGAATGCGGTAGCCATCGCCCGATCTCGTAGTGCCGGTGCACCAGGGCGCCGCTGCCACGCACGGCCTGTACCACCTGCTGCTGCCGTGGCACCAGGTCGGCGGGTACCGCGGGCACGAGGGCCACCCTGCCACGGCGAAACGCGGCGATGGCGTCGAAGGTGAGGTCGAAGCCACCCCGGTCGGCGAGAGCGTCCACCGCGGTGCGCACCGCCTCGACGTCGTAGTCCAGCAGCACCACGTAAGACACGTGCGGATGGTGCCGTCCATGGGTGTGGGAGTGCAGCGTTGGCACACCCTGCGACTCCAGCCGGAGCCACAGCCCGCGCAGAGCTCGTTCGGACCTGCCGTCGAACAGCAGGCACACGCCGAGTGCCACGGTCAACGACCCTACCGGCCGGAGCGTGCCCGGCGGTTTCCACGCTGGTCACCGTGGGTACCCGAAAGGATGTGTCGCCCAGCACACCCATGAGGAGGCGGTCATGACACGTTCCCCGACTGAGACCCGCGTGAGCGTGCGCGGATTGCAGCCCGTCCAGGTCGTTGCCGGTCTGGTCGGTCTGATCTACCTGGCGCTGGGCATCATCGGCCTGGTGATCAGCGGCTTCGGCGACTTCACCGCCAGCACGCACAGCACGATGTGGATCTTCTCGATCAACCCGCTGCACAACGTGGTCCACCTCGGTGTCGGCTTGCTCGGTGTGCTCATGGCGCTGAACTCCGGACTGGCGCGCACCTACGGCTGGGTGCTGTTCGTGGCCTTCGGCCTGCTGTTCGTGTGGGGGCTGGCGATCACCGGCGTCTTCAACACCAACCCGGTGAGCGGCCTGGGTAACCCGCTGGCCATCGACACCGCCGACACGTGGCTGCACTTCGGCACCGCCATCGCCGGACTGCTCATCGCGGTGATGCCCGCACGCAAGGTCGTCGAGCACGTCGGCACCCAGCCCACCGAGTCCACCGAGGAATCGCGTGGTTCCGAGCGTGGCGGGGCACACCGGAGGTTGTGGCGAAGGGGCACCGCTCACTGAGCCTTTGTGACACCCACTCACACCGGCCGGGGTGGGCCTGCTCTCACGAGGGTGAGCCGACCTCGGCCACCACGCAGGTGATGTTGTCCGGCCCACCGCCCTCGTTGGCAAGGTCGATCAACTGGTGAACGGCCTCCTCGGGGTCGGCCGCGCGGCCGAGGACCTCACTCAGGTCCTCGGCCGTCGCCACGTCCGTGAGGCCGTCCGAGCACAGCAGGTACTTGTCACCGGGCCGCGCGGTGTGCAGCGAGAGGTCGGGCTCGCCGGGGGAGCCCGCCATCAGTGCTCGAACCAGCACGGACCTGCTCGGGTGACGTGCGGCGAGTTCGGCGGGCATCCTGCCCTGATCCACGAGGGTCTGAACCATGGTGTGGTCCCGGGTGAGTTGGCTGAGCTCGCCGTCCCTGAACAGATAGCCACGGGAATCGCCGACGTGGGCGAGCGCGAAGCTGGGGTAGGCCCACAGCATCGCGGTCAGCGTGGTGCCCATCCCGGTGAGTGCGGGGTCCTCGGCCGCTCGCCGGTCGAGCCGCTCGGCGGCGTCGGCCACCCCTGCGGCTAGTTCCTCCACGAGGTCGACACCGGCGCGTCCCGTTTCCGCGAGCCGGTTGTCGAGCGCTTCCATCGCGGCGATCGCAAGGGCGCTCGCCACCTCGCCCGCCGCGTGTCCGCCCATGCCGTCGGCCACGGCGAGCAGGTGCGCGGTCGCATAGGCGGAGTCCTCGTTCTCACTGCGCCGCTGACCGACGTCGGAGCCGGCGGCGTAGCGAAGGGTGAGGGCCTCGTCTCGTGTCATGGGTGCAGTGAACCATTGCTCGAAGCGGTTGACGACGTCAGAAGGCGCATCAGGTGAGGCAGCACCGCTGAGATCCTCGATGTCGTCACGCTGTCGCCGATCATGCGCACCTCGTCCACCACTTCCGGACCCGCGATTCCGCCTGCCGCCGTGCGCGGCCAGTCTCCGCGTTTCTGTCGCGGGCGCGGTCTAGGGTATGCAGTCTGAGGTTCGCGCCGCATCGTGCGCTCATGTCGTTCAATGGGAGGTTCTCGCTGGTGTCGAACGATTCCTTCGTCCACCTGCATGTCCACACCGAGTACTCGATGCTCGACGGTGCGGCGAAGATCGCTCCTCTGTTCGGCGAGGCGTCGAGGCTGGGAATGCCCGCGGTGGGGATGACCGACCACGGCAACATGTACGGCGCCGACGAGTTCTACCAGCAGGCGCGCAAGGCCGACATCAAGCCGATCATCGGGATCGAGGCCTACGTCGCACCGGAGAGCCGGTTCCACAAGAAGCCGGTGTTCTGGGGGCAGAGCAGCCAGCGGGGCGCCGACGAGTTCGGCGAGGGTGGCGACGTCTCCGGCGGCGGCGCCTACACGCACATGACGATGCTGGCGGAGAACGCCACCGGGCTGCGCAACCTTTTCAAGCTCTCGTCACTGGCCAGCATGCAGGGCTACTACCGCAAACCCCGCATGGACCGGGAATTGATCGCCGAGAACGCCGAGGGCATCATCGCCACCACCGGCTGCCCCTCCGGCGAGGTGCAGACCCGGTTGCGGTTGGGGCAGCAGGCCGAGGCACTGCGGGCGGCGGCCGACTACCGCGACATCTTCGGCAAGGACAACTTCTTCCTCGAGCTGATGGACCACGGGCTGCCGATCGAGCGGTCGGTGCGTGAGGGTCTGCTGGAGATCGGAAGGGAACTCGGTCTTCGACCGCTGGCCACCAACGACTCCCACTACGTCACCAAGGACCAGGCCGACTCCCACTCGGCGCTGCTGTGCGTGCAGTCGGGCAAGACCCTGTCCGACCCCAACCGGTTCAAGTTCGACGGCGACGGCTACTACCTCAAGTCCGCCGCCGAGATGCGCGAGTACTGGGACACCGAGGTTCCCGGCGCGGCCGACGCGACCCTGCTGATCGCCGAGCGCGTGCAGTCCTACGAGGAGGTGTACGCCCACCGCGACCGGATGCCGAAGTTCGAGGTGCCGCAGGGACACACCGAGGCGAGCTGGCTGCACCACGAGGTGATGGAGGGCCTGCAGTGGCGCTTCCCCGACGGTGTTCCCGACGGCTACCGCGAGCGCGCCGAGTTCGAGCTGCAGGTGATCGCCGGGAAGGGCTTCCCCTCCTACTTCCTGGTGGTCGCCGACCTCATCAACTACGCGCGCAAGGTCGGTATCCGGGTCGGGCCCGGCCGTGGTTCGGCGGCCGGATCGTTGGTGGCCTACGCGCTCGGTATCACGAACCTGGACCCGATCCCGCAGAAGCTGCTGTTCGAGCGGTTCCTCAACCCCGAGCGGGAGTCGATGCCCGACATCGACATCGACTTCGACGACCGCAGGCGCGGTGAGATGGTCCGCTACGCCACCGAGAAGTACGGCGCCGACCGGGTGGCCCAGGTCATCACGTTCGGCACGATCAAGACGAAGGCCGCGATCAAGGACGCGGCCAGGGTGCACTTCGGCCAGCCCGGCTACGCGATCGCCGACCGGATCTCCAAGGCGCTGCCCCCGCCGATCATGGCCAAGGACATCCCGCTCGCGGGCATCGTCGACGCCGAGCACGAGCGCTACGCCGAGGCGGCAGAGGTCCGCTCGCTCGTGGAGAGCGACCCGGAGGTCAAGACGATCTTCGATACCGCGCGGGGGCTGGAGGGACTGATCCGCAACGCGGGAGTGCACGCCTGCGCGGTCATCATGTCCAGCGAGCCGTTGCTGGACGCCATTCCACTGTGGCAGCGCGACGACGGGGCCGTGATCACCGGTTGGGACTACCCGTCCTGTGAGGCCATCGGCCTGTTGAAGATGGACTTCCTGGGCCTGCGCAACCTGACGGTGATCGGTGACGCCATCGACAACGTCAAGGCCAACCGTGGTGAACAGATCGACCTCGACCGGCTCGGACTGGACGACCCAGAGGCTTACAAGCTGCTCGGGCGGGGCGACACGCTCGGCGTGTTCCAGCTCGACGGCGGTGCCATGCGTGACCTGCTGCGCAGGATGCAGCCGACCGGCTTCGACGACATCGTCGCGGTGCTCGCCCTGTACCGGCCGGGCCCGATGGGCATGAACGCCCACAACGACTACGCCGACCGCAAGAACGGGCGGCAACAGATCAAGCCGATCCATCCGCAGCTCGAGGAGCCCCTGAAGGAGATTCTGGCCGAAACCTACGGCCTGATCGTCTATCAGGAGCAGATCATGCAGATCGCCCAGAAGGTCGCGGGTTACTCGATGGGCCGCGCAGACGTGCTGCGGCGGGCGATGGGCAAGAAGAAGAAGGAGGTGCTGGAGAAGGAGTTCGAGGGCTTCCGGGAAGGGATGCGAAGCAGCGAACTCGTTCCCGGTGGCTTCTCCGACGAGGCGATCCAGGCGCTGTGGGACACGATCCTGCCCTTCGCGGGATACGCGTTCAACAAGAGCCACGCGGCGGGCTACGGACTGATCGCGTACTGGACGGCCTACCTCAAGGCGAACTACCCGGCCGAGTACATGGCGGCGCTGCTCACCTCTGTGGGCGACAACAAGGACAAGTCGGCGGTGTACCTGTCAGAGTGCCGCAGGCTCGGCATCAGGGTGCTGCCGCCCGACGTCAACGAGTCGGGCCAGCGGTTCGCCGCGGTCGGCGACGACATCCGGTTCGGTCTGGGTGCGGTGCGCAACGTTGGCGCCAACGTGGTGGACTCGATCATCGCCACGCGCGATTCGAAGGGCAAGTACTCCTCCTTCACCGACTTCCTCGACAAGTCCGAGCTGGTGGCCTGCAACAAGCGGGTGATCGAGTCGCTGATCAAGGCAGGAGCGTTCGATTCGCTCGGCAATACCCGGCTTTCCATGGTCCGGGTGCACGAGGAGGCGGTGGAAGCGGTCGTGCCGCTGAAGCGGCAGGAGGCGATGGGGCAGTTCGACCTCTTCGGCGGCGGTGACGACAGTGCCGCGACGTCGTCGTCCTCCCCGCTGGCGCACCTGCGGTTCGACGAGGAGGAGTATCCGCGCAAGCAACTGCTGGCCTACGAACGCGAGATGCTCGGCCTCTACGTCTCGGCGCACCCGCTGGACGGCGCCGAGCGCATTCTGCGCAAGCACGCCAAGCGTCCGATCGCCGCGATACTGGCCGACCCGCCCAAGGAAGGCGAGATAGAGGTCGCGGGGCTCATCACCTCGATGGAGCGGCGGGTCAACAAGAGGGGCGAGCCCTGGGCGATCTGCACGATCGAGGACATGGACGCCGCTTTGGAGGTGCTGTTCTTCCCGAAGTCCTACGCGCTGTTCGCGGCAGACCTGGTGGAGGACAACGCCGTGGTGGTCAAGGGCAGGGTCAACTGGCGTGAGGAGAAGATGTCGGTCTTCGGCGCCGGGCTGGTGCCGCTGGACCTCAGCGACGTCACCGACGGCGACGAGGAACCTCCGCTGGTGTTGCTCGCCTCGGCGGAGAAGATCACCCACGGCGTCGTGACCGAACTCAAACAGACTCTGCAGGCCCACCGCGGCGACACGCCGGTGCGGTTGAAGCTGCTGGGCAAGAACCGGGAAACGGTGTTCGCGCTGTACGACTACCCGGTCAAGGTCACGTCCATGTTGATGGGTGAGCTGAAAGGCATCCCGGGGATCACAGCGAGCAGCTGAGCGCACCCCGCAATAGCGTGGAGGGGGTGGCGTCCGAAGCAGCCGAGCCAGATCCACGCCGCTGGCGCTCCCTCGCCGTCACCCTTGCCGCGGGGTTCATGTCCCTGCTCGACGTCAGCATCGTGAACGTCGCGCTGCCGTCGATCCAGCGCGGCCTCGAGGCGTCGGAGGCGGGCGTGCAGTGGGTGGTGTCCGGGTACGCCCTCACGTTCGGCCTCGTGCTGGTGTCCGGCGGCAGGCTGGGTGATGCGCTGGGACGGCGGCGCATGTTCCTCGTCGCGCTGACGGCGTTCGTGGTCACCAGTGCCACAGCGGGAGCGGCGACGAGTGAGTTGATGCTGGTGGCGGCGCGGCTCGCGCAGGGGGTGGCCGCCGGACTGCTCACCCCGCAGAACACCGGACTGATCCAGGAACTGTTCCACGGCGCCGAGCGGGGCAGGGCGTTCGGCATCTTCGGCACCACGGTGGCCATCTCCACCGCACTCGGCCCGATACTGGGCGGGTTGATCATCGCGGCGTTCGGGGTGGAGAACGGCTGGCGCTGGGTGTTCTACGTCAACGTCCCGATCGGGGTGTTGGCCCTGGTGCTCGCCGCCCGGCTGCTGCCTCGCGCGCCACGGCAGGCGGTGCCACTGCGGTCACGGCTGGACATCACCGGCATCGTGTTGCTCGGCTCGGCGGTGCTGGCAGTGCTGCTCCCGTTGGTGCGCTTCGAGCAGGACGGGCTTCGCAGGCTTTGGTGGCTGCTTCCGCTCGCCGTCGGGTTCGGCTACGCATTCGTGCGCTGGGAGCGGCGGGTGCTGAAACGGCGCGGTTCCCCACTGCTGGACCTGCGGCTGTTCACCCGGACTCCCGGCTACGCCACGGGCGCGGCCATCGCGACCGTCTACTTCTCCGGCTTCGCCGGTATCTGGCTGGTTTTCGCGCTGTTCTTCCAGAACGGGTTGGGCTACACCCCACTACAGTCCGGGCTGGCCGTCACACCGTTCGCACTCGGCGCGGCGGTCTCGGCCACGCTGGCGGGCAGACTCGTCGACCGCTGGGGCCGCAGGCTGACGGTCGCGGGGTTGTCGCTGGTGGCGGCCGGGCTCGCCCTGGTGGCCCTGATAGTGCCGCACGTGCCTGCCTCGGCGACCGGGTACGCGACGGCAGGCCCGTTGCTGGCCGCCGGTGTAGGGGGCGGCATGGTGATCTCACCGAACACCACGCTGACGCTCGACAGGGTGCCGACGCGCATGGCGGGCGCCGCCGGAGGCGCGTTGCAGACCGGGCAGCGGCTCGGCACGGCGGTGGGCGTGGCCGCGCTCGCCTCCGTGTTCCACGCGGTGGTGAACGATGACGGCGGCAACTATCCGCTCGCGTTGTCGTTCGCGCTGCTGTGTTCTGTGGTGCTGCTACTGGTCGCGTTGACGCTCGCGATCCTGGATGCACACCGCCACCCACACCGCCATCTCACCGTCCGATCACGCGACGTTACCGAAGCTCGGCCATTCGAGTGACGTTGGCTTTCGAACTCATTGCGCCATCTGGCAGTACCAACACCGAACGGGTAGACGTTAGGGGAGCCTGCTACGAGGTCATTCGCCGCGCGGAGTGGCTACGGCCGGGCGCTGACACCGGCCCGACCGAGTGCCCTGAGTGACCTTTCTGCAGCGTTGTCGGCGACCGCGGGGGATCGAGCGGGGACGTGATGCGGAGGGCTCCAAACCGGGTGGGCCCCGGAGGGCAGGGGCCGGGGTTCCACCCGGATCAGTCCGGCCTCACACCGCCGACCAGGTCGGGTAACACCTCGCCGAGCGGGCCACGCAGCACCGCTGCCGCCGCGTCGTCGTATGGCGTTTCGGAGCCGTTGCACACCACGACGCTCGCTCCGGAGCTGACGGCGAGGCCGACGAGGCCTGCCGCCGGGTGCACGGTGAGGGAGCTGCCTGCCACGAGCAGCAGATCGCAAAACACCGCCTCCACCCGGGCCTTGTCCAGGACCCGGGGGTCGAGTGACTGGCCGAAGGAGATGGTGGCCGACTTCAGAATGCCGCCGCAGAGCTCACACGGTGGGTCGGTCTCGCCCGCCCGCACCTGGTCGAGCGCGTGACGCATGTCGCGTCGGTCGGAGCAGTTCAGGCACACGGTCTCGAACATGGTGCCGTGCAGTTCGATGACTCGAGCCGGGTCCGAGCCCGCCTTCTGATGCAGCCCGTCGATGTTCTGGGTGATGATCGACGACAGCTTGCCGGAGCGTTCCAGGTCCACCAACGCGGTGTGGGCAGGGTTGGGCTCGGCTTGCCAGCCGGGGTGGTCGACCCTTGCGCGCCAGCTCTGCTCTCGTACCTGCCTTTCGTTGAGGTAGGCATGGATGTCGAAGCGCCGCTCCGCGCCGGGGTCCCGCGTCCAGACCCCGTTGGGGCCGCGAAAGTCCGGGATACCGGATTCCGTGGACACCCCGGCTCCGGTCATGACGACGATGCGGCATGCGCCCGCGAGCAGGCGCCTTGCCTGCTGAAACTCCTCGGCACCGGCCATGCTTTCCATGATGCCTCCCCCGATGGGGCAGGTTGTCCATTCCTTCTCCGGGTTTCGGATCCGCTACCGCTGAGTAACACTGGTCACATGCGATGAGCTGCCGACGGCGAGGAGGACCGATGACCGACCACACGCAGGTCACGGAAAGGCAGGCCAGGGCGGTCGCCGAGGAGGCGAGGGAGAGCGGCTGGCAGAAGCCCTCGTTCGCCAAGGAGTTGTACCTCGGCCGCTTCCGGATGGATCTCGTCCACCCGCACCCACGGCCCAGTTCGGAGGAGGCCGCGAAAGCCGAGCGGTTCCTCACCAGGCTGCGGGAGTACTGCGAAACCCTCGACCCCGCGGTGATCGAACGGGAGGCCCGCATTCCTGACACCTACGTCAAGGGCCTGGCCGAACTCGGTTGCTTCGGCATCAAGATTCCCGAGTCCTACGGTGGGCTCGGCCTGACCCAGGTGGCGTACAACCAGGCGCTCATGCTGGTCGGGTCGGTGCACTCGACCCTGAGCGTGTTGCTGTCGGCACACCAGTCCATCGGCGTACCGGAGCCGTTGAAGCTGGCAGGCACGCCGGAGCAGAAGGAAAAGTACCTGCCGCGCTGCGCCAAGGGCGCGGTGTCGGCGTTCCTGCTCACCGAGCCGGACGTGGGCTCTGATCCGGCGAGGCTGGCGACCTCGGCGATTCCCACCTCCGACGGGCAGGCCTACGAACTCGACGGTGTGAAACTGTGGACCACCAACGGCGTCGTCGCCGAGTTGCTGGTCGTGATGGCGAGGGTGCCCAAGAGCGAGGGACACCCCGGCGGTGTCACGGCCTTCATCGTCGAGGCGGACTCGCCGGGTATCACCGTGGAGCGGCGCAACGCGTTCATGGGACTGCGCGGTATCGAGAACGGCGTGACCCGCTTCCACAAGGTGCGGGTGCCCAAGGAGAACGTCGTCGGCGGCGAGGGCAAGGGGCTTCGGATCGCGCTGGCGACGCTGAACACGGGAAGGTTGTCGGTGCCCGCCTCCTGCGCGGGTGCGGGCAAGTGGGCGCTCAAGATCGCCAGGCAGTGGTCGGCGGAGCGGGTGCAGTGGGGCAAGCCCGTCGGCGACCACGAGGCCGTAGCGCGAAAGATCTCCTTCATCGCGGCAACGACGTACGCGTTGGAAGCCGTGGTCGACCTTTCGGCGCACATGGCCGACGAGGGCAGGAACGACATCCGTATCGAGGCGGCGCTGGCGAAGCTGTGGGCCAGCGAGATGGCCTGGTTGATCGCCGACGAGCTGGTGCAGATCCGTGGCGGCCGCGGCTACGAGACAGCGGAGTCGCTTGCCGCGCGCGGGGAGCGCGCGGTGCCTGCCGAGCAGTTGCTCAGGGACCTGCGGATCAACCGGATCTTCGAGGGGTCGACGGAGATCATGCACCTGCTGGTCGCGAGGGAGGCGGTCGACGCGCACCTCAGCGCGGCGGGTGACCTCGCCGATGCCGAGGCCGACCTTCGCAGCAAGGCGACCGCCGCGGCCAAGGCCAGCGGCTTCTACGCGCGCTGGCTACCGCAACTAGTCGCGGGCAAGGGCCAGTTGCCGACGTCGTTTCGGGAATTCGGGCCGCTGGCCGAGCATCTTCGGTTCGTCGAACGCACGGCACGGAAACTGGCGCGGTCGACGTTCTACGGCATGGCCCGCTGGCAGGCCGGGTTGGAGAAGCGCCAGGCATTCCTCGCCAGGATCGTGGACATCGGCGCGGAGTTGTTCGCGATGTCGGCCAGTTGCGTACGCGCCGAGATGGAACGCGACGACGACGCCGAGCGCGGTGGGTCCGCCTACGAACTCGCCGACGCGTTCTGCGACCAGTCGCGACTACGGATCGCCGCGCTGTTCGACGCGCTGTGGGACAACACCGACTCCGGCGACCGGCGGCTGGCCAAGGCGGTCCTCGACGGCCGGTACAGCTGGCTGGAGGCAGGCGTGCTCGACCCGAGCGAGGGGACCGGCCCGTGGATCGCCGACTGGCGGGCGGGCGCTTCGGAGCACGACAACGCAGCGCGCCGCTACCTGTCGTCCACGCGTTGAGTCGGCCGCGCCTAGCTCAGTCCTGATGGGCGACAGGCTCGTCGCTCGGCTGGGCTGCCAGCCGAGCGGCGAGCTTCCTGCGCTTGTACCGGACGAGCGCGATCACGGCCACGGCCGCGAGTACGCCGACCACGATCATGCCGCCGGTGCTGAGCACGCCCTCCACTCGCCGTGCCGCCTCGCCGAGCGCGGCGCCAAGGCTGATGTGCAGCAACGACCAGGCTGCGGCGCCGGAGAGGACGGCGGGCAGGAACTTGCGGTAGGGCAGGCCCGACGTGCCCGCCGCGGCCGGGGTCAGCGTTCGCACCACCGGCAGGAATCGGGCGAAGAACACCGCCCACGCGCCGCGTCGCTGCAGGAACCGGGTCGCCTTGTCCCAGGCGTCGGTGCCGTACCGCTGGATGAGCCTGGTTTCGCGCAGCCGAGGCCCGTACCGCCTGCCGATCGCGTACCCGATCGAGTCGCCGATGCCGGCGCAGGCGGTGACGACGATCCACAGCGTCAGGAATCGGGGCGCGGTCGTCGCCGTTGTGGCGGCCACCAGTAGGCCGGACTCGCCCGGCGCGATGAACCCGAGCCCGATCGTGCATTCCAGCAACACGAGCAGTCCGGTGGCTCCGACGAGCGCGGGCTGAGGCTGGCTCTGCAGCCAGTCGAGCAGATCGGTTACCACCGGCGTCCCCTTGTGTGTCGTCCCGCGACGCGTTCCCCCCGCGACGCTGTCACCACTACGACGACACTAGCGCTCTTCGGGTTCACCCGGCCTCAGGGTTGTCCCGGGATCATCCCCGTGACCGCGCTACCCCGTTCATCGTTGCCGGGCCAGGACACTGCTGGCCTCCTGTGCGGCGGGCGCGGCGGCGGCCAGGTGCTGGAGATTGTCCGGCAACGGTTCGCCACGGTGCTGCTTGGTCTGAGCGAAGAGCTTGCCCGCTCGGTAGGAGGAGCGCACCAGCGGACCAGCCATGACGCCGGCGAAGCCGAGCGCCTCCGCGGCCCTGGTGTGCTCGACGAACTCCTCCGGCTTGACCCAGCGGTCCACCGGATGGTGCCGGACGGAGGGTCGCAGGTACTGGGTGATGGTGAGGATCTCGCAGCCTGCCCGCACCAGGTCACGCATCGCGGGCTCGACCTCCTCGGGCCGCTCACCCATCCCGAGGATCAGGTTCGACTTGGTCACCAGACCCGCCTGCCTGGCTCGCGAGATCACCTCGAGCGAACGCTCGTAGCGAAAGCCCGGCCGGATGCGGCGGAAGATGCGGGGCACGGTCTCGATGTTGTGCGCGAGCACCTCGGGTCGGGAGCCGAAGACCTCGGCGAGTTGCTCGCCGTCGGCGTTGAAGTCGGGAATCAGCAACTCGACGCCCGTGCCGGGGTTCATCGCGTGGATCTGCCGCACGGTCTCGGCGTACAGCCACGCACCGCCGTCGGGCAGGTCGTCGCGCGCCACCCCGGTGACGGTCGAGTACCGCAGACCCATGGCCTGCACGCTCTCCGCGACTCGCCGTGGTTCGTCGGTGTCCAACTCGGCGGGCCTGCCCGTGTCGATCTGGCAGAAGTCGCACCGGCGCGTGCACTGGTCACCACCGATGAGGAAGGTGGCCTCGCGGTCCTCCCAACACTCGTAGATGTTGGGGCAGCCCGCCTCTTCGCACACGGTGTGCAGCCCCTCGCGCCGAACCAGGCCCTTCAGTTCGGTGTACTCCGGGCCCATTCGCGCGCGTGTCTTGATCCACGACGGCTTCTTCTCGATCGGCGTCTGGCTGTTGCGGACCTCGAGTCGCAGCAGCTTCCTGCCTTCCGGCACCACAGTCACGGCCTCAGGGTACGCCCGTTGCGGGGTCTCACACGACTACGCGGGATCGGGCGTGATCCCGGTCAATCGCGCGGTGAGTTCCCACAGCCCGGCGCCGAGCGAGGGGTCCAGCGCGGCGCGGGTGGGCCGTGCGCGCCCTGGCCGTCCCCACAACCCGGCGAGGCCACGAGGTCCGTAGTAGTCGCCGCCGCTGACACCGGGTGCGGTGGCGGCGTACAGCTGCGGCAGCGCGCCCAGCCGGGGGCTCTGCCCGAACAGCGCCGCCACGCGCCCCGCTGCTTCGACGGCGCGCCGCACCGTCGGGTTCGGATAGGAGCGCGCCATGCCCTGGGCCAGCCCGGTCGCCGCGTATCCGGGATGGGCGGCCAGGCTCGACACCGGCTCGCCGTACGCGCGCAACCGCCGGTCGAGTTCCATGGCGAACACTTCCTCGGCCAGCTTGGCCTGCGCGTAGGCGGTCGCGGCGTTGTACCTGCGCCGCGTGAAGTTCGGGTCGTCCAGGTCCAGCCGGGCCGCGACCGCCGAGCGGCTGGAAACCGTCACGACCCTGGCATCGGTGCCTCCGCGAAGAGCGGGCATGAGCAACCAGGTCAGCGCGGCGTGACCGACGTAGTTGGTGCCGAACTGCGTCTCGAACCCGTCTACGGTGGTTCCCCTCGGCGTCGCCATCACGCCGGCGTTGTTGACCAGGATGTCGAGCGCGTCGCCGGTGATCTCCCGCACCTTCGCCGCCGCCTTGCGCACACTCGCCAGATCGGCGAGGTCCACGGTCACCAGCGTGGGCTTGACCCGCGCCAGGATCGCGACCTCGTGCAGCGCGCGCTCGCCTCGCCGCGTCGACCGGCAGCCGAGCAGCACGTGTGCGCCCGCGGCGGCGAGCACCCTGGCGGTCCGCAGCCCCAGCCCGGAGTTGGCGCCGGTGACGAGCGCGGTGCGGCCCGCCTGATCGGGTATGTCGGACTCGCTCCACCCGCGCGGTTCGGCCATGGTGCACAGCTAACTACAACTGCTGGCACCACGCCAACACTGTGTGCGGCTTCGTGCGCGCACCGCTACCGGATCGTCATCCGGTCGGTGCCAGCCTGCGCAGCCACTGGCCCAGCGGGTTGGAACTCCTGCCCTGGCACGCACCCTTGCTGCGCAGCAGTGCCACCAGAGTGCCGCCGATGCGTGTCACCTCGTCGCGCGGTTCCCCCGGGTCCGCCAGCCCCGCGGTGAGCGCGAGCATGCGAAGCTCGCCCTCGTGTGCGCGGCGCAGCGCCGGGTAGCGCTCGACGTTGGCGTCGAGAACGGCGTGCAGTGTCGGGTGTTCGCGAACGGCCGCCCGCCACGCCTTGGACACCGCCTCGACGTGGTCGCGTTCCCAGCCGCCGGGTACGTCGGCGGCGTCCTCCGGTCCCGCGACAGCCGCCCGCAGGTGCCCGCTCAGCGCCTGCATCCAGCGGTAGTGCAGGGCCAGCAGCAGCTCCTCCTCGCTGTCGAAGGCCTGCTTGGCGCCGTTGATCTCGGCGAACGGCAACGGTGCCTGTGGGTCGCGCCGTGCCTGCTTGAGTACGGCGTCCATGACGTCTCGCCTGCGGTAGAAGTCGTTCCAGCTCATGGCCTGATCCCCTTCCGTGAGCCGGGTCATACCGTCGGTTTCCGGCATACTCCCGGTACGGACCTGACACGATCAACATACCATCGGTATGGACCCGATGCGCGGGCGTAAGGTTGTGAGCGTGGCGACAATGAGGTCCAGGCGAGAAAGCTATTCGGAATCCACCCGGTCGGCGCTGGTCAGGAGTGCCGTGGAGCTGTTCACGAAACGTGGCTACGCCGGCACCTCACTCGACGAGATTGCCAGGCGTGCCAGGGTGACGAAAGGTGCGTTGTATCACCACTTCAGTGGTAAGCAAGCCATTTTCGAAGCCGCGTTCGACGCCGTGGAGACTGAGGTGAAAGGCCGCCTGGAGAAGATACTGCGCGGGTCGCAACCGCCGTGGGAACGCGCGCTCGCCGGCCTGCGCGAGTTCGTCGACAGTTGCCTCGACCCGGCGTACCAGCGCATCGCGATACACGAGGCACCGGTGGTGATGGGCTGGCAGCGGTGGCGCCAGGCCGAGGACCGCTACAGCTTCGGGCTGATCCGCGCGGGGCTGCAGGACCTCATCGACGCGGGCGACGTCGTGGACGTGCCGGTGGAGATCACTTCGAGGCTGTTGTTCGGTGCGCTGTCCAGCGCCGCCACCGAGATCGCCAGCTCTCCGGAGCCGGAGCGGGTGGGTGCGCAGGTGCAGGAGGTCATCGTGAGGCTGCTGCACCAGGTCAGGTCCGGCACCCGCGGCGGGACCGGGGACTAGGCTCGCTCGGGTGGAACTGAGGATCTTCACCGAGCCGCAACAAGGCGCCGGCTACGACGATTTGCTGAGGGTCGCCAAGGCGACCGAGGAAGCGGGCTTCGACGCCTTCTTCAGATCCGATCACTTCTTGAAGATGGGGTCGGTCTCGGGCCTGCCCGGCCCGACCGACGCCTGGGTCACACTGGCCGGGCTGGCGAGGCAGACCTCCCGTATCCGGCTCGGCACGCTGGTGACAGCGGCGACCTTCCGGCACCCCTCGGTGCTGGCGATCTCGGTCGCGCAGGTGGACCAGATGTCCGGTGGTCGGGTGGAGTTCGGTCTGGGGTCGGGCTGGTACGCGGCCGAGCACGAGGCATACGGCATCCCGCTGCCGCCGCTTCGCGAGCGTTTCGACCGCTACGCCGAGCAACTTGAGATCATCACCGGCCTGTGGGAGACGCCGGAAGGCGAAACGTTCTCCTTCAACGGCAAGCACTACACGCTCGCCGACGCGCCCGCACTCCCGAAGCCCGCGCAGCGGCCCCGGCCGCCGGTGATCCTCGGCGGCACGGGCAGGAAGCGCACGCCCGAGCTGGCCGCGCGGTACGCCGACGAGTTCAACATCCCGTTCAACGACACCACCACCGCGCTCGAGCAGTTCGAGCGGGTGGACGCGGCAGCGGCGGCGCTGGGGCGCGACCCCGCACAACTCGTCCGGTCGGCCGCGCTGGTGGTGGCGGTGGGCAGGGACGAGGCAGAGCTCGCCCGCAGGGCAGGTGCCATCGGCAGGGATGTTTCGGAACTGAGGCGCAACGGCGTGGCTGGCACACCGGCCGAGGCGGTCGACACCATCGGCCGGTGGAGCCAGGCGACGGGCGTCAAGAGGCTGTATCTGCAGGTGCTCGACCTGTCCGACCTCGACCATCTGGAGTTGATCGCCTCACAGGTGATGACCCAGCTGGACTAGCGGCCTTTGCGTCGATCAGCTCCGCGCGCCGACGGCTTCCGGTGGCTGTGGCTGTGGCTGTCGTGACCGCGGCAGCCACCGGTCGTCGCTGACCGGCAGCTCGCCGTCGAGTGCGGCGAGCACGGCCTTGCACGCCACCGGAAGCACCTCGGCCACCGTCACCTCGCGGCCGAGCTCGGCCGAAAGCGACGTCACACCTGCGTCGTCTATGCCGCAGGGCACGATCTTGTCGAAGGCGGCCAGGTCGGCGTCGCAGTTCAATTCGAAGCCGTGCATGGTGACCCCGCGTTGAACGCGGATCCCGATCGCGGCGATCTTGCGTTCGCCACCCCGTTCGTCACGCGGCAGCCACACGCCACTGCGGCCCTCGATCCTGCCCGTGCGCACGCCGAACTCGTCGCACACGCTGATCAGAGCCTCCTCGATGCGCCGGACGTAGTGCACGACGTCGATCGGGTCGGCGAGCTTCACGATCGGGTAGCCGACGAGTTGCCCGGGACCGTGCCAGGTGATCCGGCCGCCGCGGTCCACATCGATCACTTCGGAGCCGTCGGTGGGCCGGTCCTGCGGCTGGGTGCGCTTGCCCGCGGTGTAGACCGACGGGTGTTGCAGCAGCAACATGGTGTCGGGTCCCCGGCCGTCGGCGCGTGCCTCGGCGTAGTCGCGCTGCAGTTCCCATGCCTGTAGGTAGTCGATCGTGCCGAGCTGTCGCACGTCGACGGGTTCGACGTCGGCCCGGCATGATCTGTTCGCAGTCTCGGTCACGATGCTGAGGCTACGCCGCCGCGAGGTGGCGGCAACAGTTTCAGCGCCACCCCGAGCAGCAGGCCGACTCCGCCGACGGCGAGGACAGAGCCGACGGTGTCGGTGAGCCAGTGCACGCCCAGCGCCACCCTCGCGGCCGCCGCCAGGCCGGTGGCCACCACGGCGAGCCACCACACCAGCCGTACCAGTCGCGGGTAGAGCCATGCGCAGAGCACGACCAGTGCGAAACCGGTGCTGGCCACGGAGGCCACGTGCCCGCTGGGGTAGCTGAACGCGTCGGGGTAGGCGCGGGGGCGGTCTCTGGCGAAGACCGGCTTGGCGACGACGCTGGTGATCCGGCAGGCGCCGAGCAGGATCAACACGCGGAACGTGATCCCCGCCCTCGGATCGCCGAGTTGCCGCAGCCGTACCGTCGCCACGATCAGCGCCACACCGGTGATCACCGGAAGCGGCGGGCCGAGCACCAGGCTCACCGCGGCGGCGGCGGTACCGGCGACACCCTGCCAATGCCCACCGATCGTCTCCCGCAGCGCGTCGTCGACCATGCCGGGCGACCCGCGCACCACGAAGCCGAGCGCGACGAAGATTGCGAGGAGCACAGCGCCGAGAACGATGTTGGAGCGCGCGGTCACGGCGGTCACGGTGCGCACCGCCGATCAGACCACCAAGGCGAGTGCGTCGTCGAGTCGGCGGTCGGCGAAGTCGAACCCGGCGTCGCGGAGCACGCCAGGGACCGCTCTCGGCCCACCGAGCAACATCTCCTCGGCGGCCTGGCCAAGCGCCGCTTTCAGCGCAGGCGCGGGCACGAACCACGGTGCGGGCCGGTGCACCGCGCGGGCGAGTTCACGCGTGAACTCGGCGTTCGTCACCGGGTTCGGCGAGGTGAGGTTCACAGCACCGGCGATGTCGGCCCGCTGGAGCAGGAACGAGATGGCCGATACCTGGTCGCGCAAGCTGATCCACGGCAGGTACTGGCTCCCGCCGCCCAGTCTCGCGCCGAGGCCCAGCCGAAACAGCGGCAGCAGCATCCCCAGCATGCCGCCGCGGGAGGACAGCACCGGTGCGGTGCGAAGCAGGACCACCCTGGCGCCCGCTTTCGTCGCCGGGGTCGTGGCCGCCTCCCACGCGACGCACAGCCCGGCGAGGAATCCGGAGCCCGCACCTGCCGACTCGTCGACCTCGGCAGATCCCGTGTCGCCGTAGTAGTTGATGCCGGAGGCATTGAGCAGCGCGCCGACACCGTGGTCGGCGACGGCCTCGGCCAGCACTTCGGTGGGTTCGAGCCGGGAGTCGGTGAGCAACTGCTTGCGGGCCTCGCTCCACCTGCCGGAGGCCAGCGGGGAACCACACAGGTTCACCACCGCGTCCACACCGTCGAACGCGCCGTCGTCGATGCGGCCCGCGGGCGGATCCCACCCGTACTCGTCAGCCGACCGCGGCATCCGCCGCACCAGCCGCCGCACCTCGTGCCCGCTGCCGCGCAGCTGGTCGAGCAGAGCGCTGCCGATGAGGCCGCTGGAACCGGCAACGAGAACACGCATGTGCACACTCTAGGCACCGGCTGTGCGGGGACGCTCACCGAGCGGTGGACCCCCGCACAGCCGGTGCAGTGGCTACAGGCCGAGTTCCTCCTCGAAGTTGCCTTCCTCGAGGCGCTGCTTGATGGTCGTCACGAACCGTCCCGCGTCGGCACCGTCGATCAACCGGTGGTCGTAGGTGAGCGGCAGGTACGCCATCGAGCGGATGGCGATGGTGTCGTTGCCGTCGTCGTCGGTGAGCACCACCGGACGCTTGACCACGGCACCGGTGCCGAGCATGCCCGACTGCGGCTGCACGATGATCGGCGTGTCGAACAGCGCGCCGTTGCTGCCGATGTTGGTGATCGTGAACGTGCCGCCGGTCAACTCGTCCGGCGTGACCTTGTTGCTGCGCGCCCGCTGTGCCAGGTCGGCGATGCGGTGCGCGAGCCCGGCCAGGCTGAGCTCGCCCGCGTCGTGGATCACCACGGAGAGCAGACCACGCTCGGTGTCGACCGCGACGCCGAGATGCACCGCGCCGTGGTAGGTGATCTCCTTGGTCTCCTCGTTGTAGGAGGCGTTGACGTTGGGGTGTTGCTTCAGCGCCTCCACGGTGGCCTTGGCGAAGAAGGGCAGGAACGTCAGGTTGACGCCCTCCCGCTCGCGGAAGGCCGCCTTCGCCCGCTGCCGCAGTCTGGCGATCCTGGTGACGTCCACCTCGTGCACCTGGGTGAGCTGTGCCGAGACCTGCAACGACTCCTTGGTCTTCTGCGCGGTGATCTGCCTGATGCGGTTGGCCTTCTGCACGGTGCCGCGCAGGGCGGCCTTCTCCGCGTCGGAGACGGGCGCCACGGCGGTGGCCGGTGCCGACGGTGCGGCGGCAGGTGCCGCCGGTGCCTGCCGCGGCTGCTGGGGCTGCTGCGGTGCGGGTGCCTGCTGCCGCTGCTTGGCCTCGACGGCGGCGAGCACGTCCTGCTTGCGGATGCGGCCACCGACCCCGGTGCCGCGCAGGGTGTTCAGATCGATGTCGTGTTCGGCGGCCAGCTTGCGCACCAGCGGCGTCACGTACGGCGTGGCGCCGTCCTCCCTGCCCGGCTCGCTCGGCCGCTGCGGCTCGCGGGTTGGTGCCTCCTGCCGGGATGCGGCCGCTGCCGCGGCAGGCTCCTCCGAAGGCCGTTCGCTCGGCCACTGCGGCTCCGGCTGCGCGGCGGGCGCCGGTGCGGGCTGTGCCGCCTGCTGCGCCTCAGGCTGGGGCTGTGACTGCTGCTGCGGCGCGGGCTCTGGTGTGGGCTGCGGCGCGGGCTCTGGTGTGGGCTGTGGCGCGGGCTCTGGTGTGGGCTGCGGTGCCTGCGGCGCGGCGGTCGCCGCACCGGGCTCGCCGATCACCGCGAGCTGGCCACCCACCTCCACGGTCTGGTCCTCCGCGACGCTGATCTCCAACACGGTTCCCGCGACGGGGGAGGGGACCTCGGTGTCCACCTTGTCGGTGGAGATCTCCAACAGCGGCTCGTCGACCTGGACCGTGTCGCCCACCTGCTTGAGCCACCTGGTGACCGTGCCTTCCGTGACGCTCTCGCCCAACTCGGGCAACCGCACGGGGGTGCCCTGCGCCTGCCCTGCCTGCGGCTGCGCGGCCGGGGCGGGCTGCTGAGCCTGCGCCGGTGGCTCGGGCGCGGGCTCCGGCTGCCGGGGTGGTTCGGGCTCGGCAGGCGCCGAGGGCGCCTGCGCCGGTTCCGCGGTGGCCTGTGGTGCCGCGGCGGGCGCGCCCGCGTCGCCGGTGCCGTCGTCGATCACGGCCAGCTCCGCGCCGACCTCCACCGTCTCGTCCTCCCGCGCCACGATCTTGCTCACCGTGCCCGCGACAGGGGAGGGGACCTCGGTGTCCACCTTGTCGGTGGAGATCTCCAACAGGGGCTCGTCCACCGCGACGGTGTCACCCTCTTGTTTCAACCAGCGGGTGACCGTGCCCTCTGTGACGCTCTCACCCAGCTCCGGCAGTGTGACGGAGTACGCCATCGTTCGCTGACTCCCTTGAGTGTGTCTGGTGTGGTCTGTTCAGGTCGGCGTGTCGGCTCAGCCGTGGACGTGCAGCGGCTTGCCTGCGAGAGCGAGGTGCGCTTCGCCGAGGGCTTCCGTCTGGGTGGGGTGTGCGTGGATGAGCGGCGCGACGTCTTCGGGGAAGGCTTCCCAGTTGTAGATCAGCTGTGCTTCGCCGATCAGCTCGCCGACGCGGTCGCCAACCAGGTGCAGGCCCACGACCGGACCGTCCGGCGCCTTGATCAGTTTCACCGCGCCCGACGTCTTGAGGATCTGGCTCTTGCCGTTGCCCGCCAGGTCGTAGGTGAACGTGGTGACGCCCGCGCCGTACTTCTCCTTCGCCGCGGCTTCGGTCAGACCCACCGACGCGACCTCGGGGTGGGAGTAGGTGACGCGGGGAATGCCTGCCTCCTCGACCGGCCGGGGAGCCAGCCCCGCGATCTCCTCCGCGACGAAGATGCCCTGCTGGAAGCCGCGGTGGGCGAGCTGGAGCCCCGGCACGATGTCTCCGACGGCGTAGACGCCGGGCAGGTTGGTCCGCAACCGCTCGTCGGTGAGCACGAAACCGCGCTCCATGCGCACGCCCGCCTCGTCGTAGCCGTGGCCCGCCGTGTTGGGGCCCCGGCCGACGGCGACCAGCAGCAGGTCGGCTTCCAGGGTCTCGCCCGACTCCAGCGACACGCTCACGCCGCGCTCGTCCTGCTTGGCCCCGGTGAACCGCACTCCGGTCTTGAACGCGATCTTGCGCCTACGGAAGGCTCGCTCCAACTGTTTCGAGGCGAACTCGTCCTCGGCGGGCACCAGCCGGGGCAGCGCCTCCACGATCGTGACCTCGGCCCCGAACGACGCCCAGACACTGGCGAACTCGACGCCGATCACACCGCCGCCGAGCACGACGACCCGCTCGGGGACGTAGTCGAGGTTCAGCGCCTCGTCGCTGGCGATGATCCGGCCGCCCAGCTCGAGGCCGGGCAGCGTGCGTGAGTACGAACCGGTGGCCAGCACCACGTTCTTGCCGGTGTAGCGAGCGCCGTCGACCTCCACGGTCGTGCCACCGGCGAAGGTTCCGGTTCCCTCAACGTAATTGATCTTGTGGGCCTTCGCGAGCCCTTGCAGCCCCTTGTAGAGCCGGGTGACGACGGTGTCCTTGTACTTGTGGACACCGGTCATGTCCACGCCCTCGAACACCGTCTTGACGCCGAACTGCTCACCGTCTCGCGCGGAGTCGGCCACCTCGGCCGCGTGTAGCAGGGCCTTGGTGGGGATGCAGCCGCGATGCAGGCAGGTGCCGCCCAGTTTGTCCTTCTCGATAAGGGTGACGGAAAGGCCCAGCTCGGCGGCGCGGAACGCCGCGGCGTAACCACCCGATCCGCCACCGAGGATCACCAGGTCGGCTTCAGCGTCGGTCACTTCTCAAACTCCTCGGCAGGCAGTGTCGATCGTGTCCACGGGCGCTGTGTGCGCTCATCACACCTCATCTTGTCACCTCGCCTGACAAGCTTGCGACCTAGTGCTGGTGTGTGCCGGACACGCCGTTTCGGTGCCGGGATAATGATCGCCTGCGACGCGGAGAGGAAGGTGGCCGAGGTGGGCCTGTTCGACTTGTTGCGCAGACGTGGAAGAGGCGGAAAGGGGGGACGCGCGAGCGGGGGACCGCGCGGTGTCACCGACGCGGACACCCGGCATCTGGCCGAATGGGCGGCGGCCAGACGGGGGGTGGAGGCCTACGTCGAACCTCGTACGACCGTAACCGAGACCACCGTGGTACTGGTCGCCCACGACGGCGAGTGGACGAGGCGGCGCATCGGCAGCCTCGGCGCGGCGCAGCAGTTCGGCCGCAAGCGATCGATACCGGTCTACGAGGTGGCCAAGACGGGTTACCCGAAGCGGATGCGCGAGTACACCGAGCGGCAACGCATCCTACGGCGCAGGGAGCAGACCGAACGCGACTCGTAGGGCTGACCGGGCCGCCTGCCCGCGAGTCCCCCGCTCCTGCCCGCGAGTTCTGCGCTCCTGCCCGCGAGTTCTGCGCTCGGCGTGCGCCAGGTGAGCGACCACCGGCGGCGGGAACACCCCGTCAGAGCGCGGCCTCCAGTAGCCGCAGGTGCTCCTGGAGCAGGGCACGTATCCCGGAATGGGTGGTGACCCCGAACAACGGGTCGGACTCCACGATCCGCCCACTCTCCGCGAGCAACACCAGACCCGGCGGGTCGCTGATGTGCACCCCGTGGCCGCCGGTGAACAACTCGGCGGTGCCGAGCAACCGGGGGAACGCCACGTCGGCGGGCAGCCCGTCGCAGGTCAGCAGGAATTCCAGGTACTGCGGCGGCAGCCGCACCCCGAGCCTGCGCTGTGCGTCGTCGATCCCGGCGTGGGTCGCGGGCGGCGGCACGTTGCCCGGTTCGCCGCGCAGCCACATGATCCGCTCGATGAGTTCTCGCCAGTCCAATGGTCGCGACTCGGTCCGGTAGCGGGTGTGCAGCGCGGCGATGAGCGTCCCCGCGTAGTCGCGGGCCCAGCCGTCCGCGACCGCCAGCGTGCCTTGCACCAGCAGCGGCGCGACGTGGCGGCACGCGGCGAGCGTGGCGATGTCGGGCCGCGCCGACAGCCGCGCCTGCTCGGCCCACCGGGCGAGGGCGCACCTGGCGCCCTGCAGGTCGCCCTCCCTCGCGCGGTCCTCCGCCTCGGCGGCCTGCTCGCGCAGCGGTCCGCCCGCGTCGAGGTGCTTGCGGTGTGCGCGTTCCTCGGCGTCCAGGTCCAGCGGTGGCAGTTCGCCACCCCAGTCCGGGGCGCCGCGCGCGGCGAAGAGCATCCCCCATGCCCGCGCGGTCACCTCGTCCGGCACGAGCAGCACGGCGGGTCGCGACGTGACCGCCTGCCAGCGGGACACGAGCCGGTCGGACTCGCTCGCCGCGCCGACACACGCCAACAGCAACGCCGCGTAACCGACCGCCGCGTCCACCCTCGCGTCGTCCGCCATGAGCACCTCGCGCACGGCGGACTCGGCATAGCTCTCGGGGCCCTCGGGGTTTTCGGACACCGGGAAGGCGACCTACCCGGCCTCGGCGATGTCGGCGAGTACCGCGGCGATGGTGCGCACCGGCACACCGGTGCCGCCCTTGCCGGTGTAGCCCCACGGCGAACCCGTGTTGAACGCGGGCCCCGCGATGTCGATGTGAGCCCAGGGCAGACCCTTGGGAACGAACTCCCGCAGGAACACCCCGGCGGCGAGCATGCCGCCCCAGCGATGCCCCGTCACGTTGGCGAGGTCGGCCAGTTTGGAGTCCAGGTCCGAGCGCAGTTCCTCCGGCAACGGCATCGGCCAGCCGTTCTCGCCGGTCGCCGAGGCGATGGCGGCGACGCGGTCACGGAACTCCTCGGAACCCATGATGCCCGGCGTGCGATTGCCAAGCGCGACCAGTTGCGCACCGGTGAGTGTGGACGTCTCGATGAGGTAGTCCGGCTCCTCCTCCGCTGCGCGGACGATGGCGTCGGCGAGCACCAGCCTGCCCTCGGCGTCGGTGTTGAGTACCTCGACCGTCTTGCCGCCGTACATGGTGAGCACGTCTCCCGGCCGGTACGACGTCGCCGACGGCATGTTCTCCGCGAGCGGGATGTGGGCGACGACCTCGAGCGGGTACTTCAGCTTCGCCGCGAGCACCACCGAGGCCAGCACACCGGCGGCCCCGGACATGTCCGAGGTCATGTGGTCCATGTTCGCCGCGGGCTTGATCGAGATACCTCCGGTGTCGAAGGTGATGCCCTTGCCCACGAGCGCCACCTTCTTCGCCGCCTTCGTGCCGCGGTAGCGAAGGCGCAGCAGCCGGGGAGGCCGCGACGATCCGCCGCCGACACCCAGAATTCCGCCGAAGCCCTTGCGCTTCAGCGCCCGCTCGTCGAGCACCTCGAACTCCAGGCCCGCGTCCTCGGCGAGTTCTCGGGCCCGCTCGGCGAACGACGCCGGAAACAGGTCGTTCGGCGGGGTGTTGACCAGATCCCTCGCCGTGGCCACCGCCTCGGCGATCGCCACGGCCGCCTTCAGGGTGGCCTTGTGAGCCCGAGCGGTTCCCTCCTCCGGGTAGACGAGGTCCACCGTGGACACCGGCGCGTCGCCCGGCTCCGACTTGTACCTGGTGAAGGTGTACGCGCCGAGCACCGTGCCCTCCGCGACCGCCTGCAGCTCCCGAGCGGACAGTGTCGTCAGCGCGCGGGATGTGCCCGACAACGCGCGGGCCGCCGCTCCCGCCGCGCGGCGTAGCTGCTCCGACGTCGTGGGCGGGGTACCGAGGCCCACGGCGAGCACCACGGGTGCGGGAATGCGGCCGAGTGTCGGCAGCTTCACGATCTCCTCGGCCTTGCCGGTGGCGCCCAGCGTGCGCAGCGTGTCGACGAGGTCGCCGCCGAGTGCGGCGTCCACCGCCCGCGCGCCCTCGGCCAACTCGAGCCCGTCGGGCCCCTGCACGGTACCGATCACCACCACCTCGGCGCGGCTCTTGGCCAGCGCCGCCTCGGTGTTCTCGGTCAGGGCAAGTTTTGGCAGGGTCACGTCGGGCTCCTCGCTGCTGTCTGTGGTGGCTCAAGCCATGCTATTGACGACATTGTCCGTGGTGAGAGGTAGGTGCGCCGCGTGTTGCTCGGTGCGGGCATTCTTGGTGCGCTCGCGATGGCCGCCTCGGCCGCGGGTTGGTGGTTGCTGGCGGGGATGGCGGTCGCGGCCGCGCTGACCGAAAGCGCGAGCCGCGTGGTCGGCGAACCGGACTCCGCGATCACCTCGGGCCTGCGGGCCTCGTCGCGGCTGGCGCTGCTGGTGCTGTTCGCCACGGTTTTCGTTTCCTATGCCGCGCCCCCCTACCGGGTGCCCGCCGCGGTCGGCTTCACCGTGCTTGTCACCGTCGCGCCGGTCACCGGCGTTCGGGTGAACCGGACCTGGCGTAGGTGGCTGACCGGGGTGTTGCTGGTGGCGGCGACCGCCTTCGTCGCGCTGTGCGTCGCGATCCCCCCAGCATCGTCGCCCGAGGCGACGGCGTTTGCGCCCGCAGGTGTGCTGCTTTCGGCTGCCGTGCTGTTTCCACTGTTCGCCGGGCTGCGTGGCGGCAGGCTCGCCGTGGCCGCGGTGGTGGCGGCAGCCGTGGCCTCGGCCGCGCTGTACCAGTTGGGCCCGGTACGGCTCGGTCTTTCGCCCACCGCGCCGCAGGAGGTGCTCGCCGCGGCGGACGCCGCCGCGCTGCGAGGGGTGTTCGTGGCGGTGGTGGTGCTCGCGACGGTGCCCGCGGCCGTGCTCGCCCTCGACGAGGCCGTCGAGGCGGTCGCCCCGGGCTCTCGCATCCGCGGTCTGCTGGCCCTCGGTGCGGTGGTGACCTTGCTCGCCGCGGTGTTGAGCATGGTCGGGGCGTTGTTTCTGGCGGCGGCCGCCGCGTTGCTCGAGGTGATCGTCGGGGTGGTGCTGGCGAGCCGCGTCCGCCCGCTCGGCGCCGCCACGGTGGTTGTCGCGTCGGCTCTTCTCGCCGGGCTAGTGTTCGTGGCGTGAGGTGGGCACCGGGTGAGACAGCCGTGCTGAGTTTCGTACGCTCGGACGCCAGCGTCAGCCAGCGACATCCGTTGCGAGTGCTCGCCGACGACGGTACGGAACTGCTCGGCTGGTTGCCCGCGGGCACCGAGATCGTCGGCACCCGGCTCGCGGACGGGCGGCAGATCCGTGAGGCGCCGCTGGGCCAGCGGTTCGTCCTGCCACGGATGCGGGTTCGTGACCGGTGGCGGGACTGCTCCACGTTGCGCCTGATCCGCGAAGACGAGTGGTCGTCGGTGTGGTGGTTCTTCGACGGCAGCGGCAGCTTCCTTGCCTGGTACGTCAACCTGGAGATTCCGCTGGGGCGCGGCAGGTACGGGCCGCGGCGCATCGACGGCGCGCTCGACGTCGTCGTGGAGCCGGGCGGGCGCTGGAGTTGGAAGGACGAGGACGAGGCGGCCGAGGCGGTGCGAGCGGGCAGGCTGAGCGGGCAGCAGCTGGCCAAGCTGCGCGCGGAGGGGGAGCGCCTGATCGACCGCGCCGAGGCGGGCACGTTCCCGTTCGACGGCACGTGGACACAGTTTCGCCCGGACCCCCGCTGGCCGGTGCCCCAGTTGCCCGTCGAGCTGTGGGCTCAGGACATCGCGTAGGCGAGGCTCCACAGCACCGTGGCGGCCACGATCAGACCAGCCATGGACTTGCCGGGGAGGTCACGCGGGAAGACCTTCCCGTGTACGCCCTTCCACCAGAAAACACTCCACACGGCACCGATGATGCCGAGGAAGCCACCGAAACCGCCCGCCATGATGTAGCCGATCAGCACGATCATGCCCGCCGCGAAGGTCAGCAGTGCCGCGGCGATGAAGGTCTTGACGTCGGAGGCCGTTCCCGCGGAGACGCGATTGCCCCCGGCCGGCCGAGAAGACTGCTGGGTCACGGACGTCATCGTAGAGCCAAACGGATGTTCTGACGTCCAAGTAAACGAGATATGCTCGGGCCATGACGACCGCGATCTCCTTCAGCCGGACCATGAGCCCGACCCCCGCATCGGCGGAGGCGGTAGCGGAGGTACTGGCGAAGCCCGGTTTCGGGACGCGGTTCACCGACCACATGGTGACCGTGCGGTGGTCGGAAGGCGTCGGCTGGCACGACGCGCGACTGACCCCCTACGAGCCGCTGACGCTCGACCCGGCCACCGCGGTGCTGCACTACGGGCAGGCCATCTTCGAGGGGCTGAAAGCCTACCGGCAGCCGGACGGCTCCATCAGCGCGTTCCGCCCGCAGCTGAACGCCGCCCGGTTTCGCAGGTCGGCCCGCAGGATGGCGATGCCGGAGTTGCCGGACGAGCTGTTCCTCGGCTCGATCCACGAGCTGATCGAGGTGGACGGCCGGTGGGTGCCCACCAGCGAGGGCGACACGCTCTACCTGCGGCCGTTCCTGATCGCGACGGAGGCGGGGCTGGGCGTGAACAAGCCCTCCGCGCAGTACCTGTACTCCCTGATCGCCTCGCCGGCAGGCTCCTACTTCGCGGGCGGCGTCAAGCCGGTGAGCGTGTGGCTTTCCACCGAGTACGTGCGCGCCGCACCGGGCGGCACCGGTTTCGCCAAGTGCGCGGGTAACTACGCCGCTTCGTTCGTCGCGCAGGCGGAGGCTGTCGAGCACGGCTGTGACCAGGTCGTGTGGCTGGACGCGGTGGAGCGCAGGTGGGTCGAGGAGATGGGCGGGATGAACCTGTTCTTCGTCTTCGGCTCAGGCAAGGACGCGCGCCTTGTGACGCCCGAACTGACCGGGTCGCTGTTGCCGGGCGTCACGCGGGACTCGCTGCTGACGCTGGCCGCCGACTTCGGGCACAAGGTCGAGGAGCGCAGGATTTCCACCGAGGAGTGGGAGAAGGCGGCAGCCTCCGGAGAGCTCACCGAGGTGTTCGCGTGCGGCACCGCCGCGGTCATCACGCCTGTCGGCAGGGTGAAGCACGCGGGCGGGGAGTTCACCATCGCAGGCGGCCAGCCTGGCGAGGTCACCCTGCGGCTGCGGGACGAGCTCACCGGTATCCAGAACGGCACCCGCCCCGACCCGCACGGCTGGATGTACAAGCTGACCTGAGTCAGCCGGTCAAGGTGGCCGCCGTGAGCAGCGGCAGCACGGCGGTGGCCGCGAGGCCACCGCCGCGCCGGACGCCGAGGTCGACGATCGGTTCGAGGTCCAGGTGTTCCAGTGCCATCGCGTGCGCCGGTTCGCTGCCGCGGTGAGCGGCCGCCCACCAGGAACGGGCACCCGGGGCGAACTCCTCCGCGACGAGCGCGGCTGCCGTGACGGCCAGGCCGTCGAGCAGCACCGGGGTACGGCGCGCGGCTGCCCGCGCCAGGAAACCGGCCACGGCGGCGAGGTCGGCGCCTCCCGAGGTGCGTAGCAGGTCCAGCGGGTCGGACAGCACGGTTTTCGCCCTGCGAAGCGCATCGCGCACCGCCGCGGCCTTGCGCATCCAAGTGTTGTCGTCGATGGGTTCGACGGCGCCGCCCCTGCCGACGACGGCGACCGGCTCGGTTCCCGTCAGCGCCGCCACGAGTGTCGCGGCGGGCGTGCTCACCGCAACTCCGAGCTCGGCGGGAACCAGTAGGTCGGCGCCCTCGTCGACCGCCGCGTCGGCGAGCAGCATGCCCGCGCGCACCGCCGCCTCGGCCTCCTCGCGGGTCAGCGCATCCTCGGTGTCGATCGAACCGGTCCCGCGGCGAACCTTGAAACCACCGTCGACGGCGGGCGGTGTCTCCTCGGCGTCGACGGCAAGGTCCACCACCCGTAGCCGCGCGTCTCCGGCCCCGGCGAGTAGCGCCAGGCTTGCCGTACCTGCCGCCAGTTCGGCCGCGGCCCGCGCGGTGCTACCCGCAGGCTGGGCGGAGACACCCCTGGCGGCGATGCCGTGATCGGCCGCGAACACGACCACACGCGCGCGGCGGGGGGTGCGCGGCGGCGCCTGCCCCTGGCAAGCCGAAAGCCACCCGGCGATTTCGTCGAGTGTGCCGAGCCCGCCTCGCTGCCGTAATGCCTCGGCCCTGGCAATCTCGTCGAGCTGGCCGATGTCGGCGAAGTCGATGGACACGGGCACAAGTTACCGGGCCTGGCGCGCAGCTGAAGCGGCCGTCCCGGCAACGGCGGCGACGAGCACGCGGTCGGCGAGTCGGCGATCCACAACGGACTGCCGGTCCGTTGCCGCGCGGCGTGCTCGTATGATCTGCGCGTGGCGAAACGGCGATCGCGGCGCGGGCCCAGCGCGGCGGGTGTGGTGCTCGCCAGCGGCGCCGGTACCCGCGTCGGCGCGGCGACGAACAAGGTCTTCCTGCCGCTGGCGGGCCGACGTCTCGTCTCCTGGTCGTTGCGGTCGTTCGCGAGCGTTGCCGACATCGGCGTGTTGCTGCTGGTCGCAAGACCACAGGACGGCGAGCTCGTCGAGTTCGTGCTCGATCACGAGGTGGCCGCCGACGTCGAGGTCGTCCATGGCGGGAAGACCAGGCAGGAGTCGGAGCTGAACGCGCTGCGGCACCTGGCGCAGCGGATCGAGGCGGGCATCGTGGACACCGTGCTGCTGCACGACGCGGCCCGCCCGCTGGTCAGTCCCGCGTTGATAACCGCTGTGTTGCGTTCGGCCCGCGAGCACGGCGGCGCGGTTCCCGGAATGCTCGCCGACGATCTCGCGGAAGTGGGCGCGGGCGGCGACACGCTGTCACGACGGCCGTCGGAGACGTTGATCAGGGCGCAGACCCCGCAGGGGTTTCGCGCCGCGCCGCTGCTCGCCGCCTACGAGCAGGCGGAGCGGGAGCGGTTCGTCGGCACCGACACCGCATCCTGCCTGGAACGCTTCTCCGACGTGCCGGTGCACTGGGTGCGGGGTGAGCAGCGAAACTTCAAGATCACCTACCCGCACGACCTCGCGATCGCGCGGCGTGTCCTCGCCGCGCCGCCCGAGCGGCAGTGAAGGTCACCGCCGCTCGACCCTGCGTGCCCCGTCGGGCGAGCAACGGTGACCGGACGAGCTCAGCGTGGGCTCTGAGTCATGCGGGGATCGCGCTCGACGACGTCACCCAGTGCCTCGTCGATCGCGCGCATCAGGTCGGCCTCCAGCCGCACGCCCGCCGCCTTCACGTTCTCGTGCACCTGTTCCGGGCGGGACGCTCCGATGATGGCGGATGCCACGTTGGTGTTCTGCAGTACCCACGCGACGGCGAGCTGGGCCAGCGAGAGCCCGGCCTGGTCGGCGAGCGGGCGGAGCCGTTCGACACCGGCCAGCACGTCGTCGGAAAGGAACCGCTTGACGAAGTTCGCACCACCGTTGGTGTCGGTGGCCCGTGACCCGGGTGGCGGTGCCTGCCCGCTGCGGTACTTGCCGGTGAGCACGCCTTGCGCGATCGGCGACCACACGATCTGGCTCATGCCCTCGCGTTCGCAGGCGGGCACGACCTGCTCCTCGATGACGCGCCACAGCATGTTGTACTGCGGCTGGTTGGACACCAGCGGTATCCGCAGCTCGCGGGCCAGCGCCGCGCCCCTGGTGATCTGCTCCGCCGTCCACTCCGAGACGCCGAGATACAGCACCTTGCCCTGCCGGACGAGGTCGGCGAAGGCGACCATCGTCTCCTCCAGCGGCACGCTGTGGTCGAAGCGGTGTGCCTGGTAAAGGTCGATGTAGTCGGTGCCGAGCCGCTTCAGCGAGGCGTGCGCGGACTCCATGATGTGCTTGCGGGACAGGCCCTTGTCATTGGGGCCGCCCGGCCCGGTCGGCCAGAACACCTTGGTGCAGATCTCCAGGCTTTCCCTGCGCTGTCCGGCGAGGCTGCGCCCGAGAACCGACTCCGCCGCCGTGTTCGCGTACACGTCGGCGGTGTCGAAGGTGCTCACGCCCGCGTCGAGCGCCGCCTTGACGCACGCCCGTGCCTGCTCCTCCTCCACCTGGGAGCCGTGTGTGAGCCAGTTGCCGTAGGCGATCTCGCTGACGGAAAGGCCGCTGCGGCCGAGACGACGAAACTCCATGACATACACCTTATCCAGAAATCCTTCGCAAAGCTAAGTACCTGGAGTTGCTTCAGGTGTGTGTCGATCGAGTCTCGCTGCTCAGGCGTGCGTGTTCGGCACCCGCGGCGGCCGGGCCGACGTAGGGGAGCAGGGCGCAGTACATCAGGTCGGGAAGCAGTGAGGGCAGCAGTGCCGCCTCCCGGCGTTCCACCCGGCTGTAGATCACTTCGAGCAGGCCGCCGACGACGGTCTCAGCGGTGATCGCGGGCGGCGGGCGCATGCCCTGCTCCTCGGCGAGCGTGCAGGTGCCGCGGTTGACCACCTCCACGATGAGCTTCAACGAGTCGTTGCGTCTGCGTACCGCCCGCGGGCCCGCGGCGAGCACCTCCACCACCACGAGTTGAGCCTGTGCCGGGTGCTCGGCGAAGAGTTCCAGGATCGTGCGAAGGATGGCCTCGGCCTGTTCGGAGAAGGACGCCGACGGCTTGTTGGCCCGCTTCACCTGCTCGACCAGGTCGGCGGCGAAGTCGTCGTAGGCCGCGAGGAAGGCCTCTTCCTTGTTCTTGAAGTGCTCGTAGAACGTCTTACGAGAAACGCCGGCCCGCTCGACGACCGACTCGACGGTCAGGTCCGGGTAGCCGTGTTCGGCCACGGCCTGCGCGACAGCCGTCAGGATGCGGGCGCGCTGGTTCTCGGCGACGTAGTCACGGGTGAAGCCGTGTCTGCCCGGCGGCAGTTGCCGTGTGCCGTGTCCGGTTCTGCCCACGTTGCCTCCGGTTGCCTGCTTTGCTCGCCGTGAAGCTGCCGTTACTCTTCGGATGTGACTCCAAGCACAGCCGCCTGTCCCGGGTGTGCCCGGTTGCGGTCGGCGTTGCGGGCTGTCCTTGTGGAGATGGCCTGGCGCGACATCAACGCGGTCACCGTCGCGGCGGCCGCCGGACTCGAAGTCGGTACCTTCGCCCGACACTACCTAACCGTCGCCGACTGTGGTTTCGATGCTTTCGACGAGGCGGCACGTGAGTGCGGGGCGGTGTGCGCCAGGTCGATGCCCCCCGGCGCGCGTGACTGCGGGGAGCGCTTCCTGCGGCTGACCGGGGCTGTGCTGTGCTGGACGGTCGGGCGACCAGGGATGGCCAGGATGCTGTTCGTGGTCCCTGCCCAGTCAGGAGATTCGGCACTGCTGAAGCGGCACAGTGAGTTCAAACAGTCTCTCGTCGCGTTGTTCGACCGGCCCGATCCGAACTCGCCTGCCGGCCGCACCCACGCCGAGTTCCTTGTGGGGCTGTGTTGCCAGGTGATCGGTCGGGGCCTGGAAAACGGTGTGGAGTTCACTGAATTACGACGCAGTGTGTTGGAGCTTGCCCCATTCGCGGTAACCGCGTCCGGTCGCTGACCAGGAATTAATTCGCTGAGTAGTCAACCGGGACGCAGGGTTGACATATAGAAACACGAGTGTTTTTCTTTTTGGGCCGGTGGGTTTACTCACCGGTAACAGCGACCAATGGAGGTAGCAGTGGCTCGGCTCACCACGAAGATCACCGGACTGATCGTCGGCGCGATGGCGGTCTCCGGCCTCACGGCCGGTGTCGCACTCGCCGATCACGCGAAGGTCGACGGGACAATCACGGCTGCGGGCGACACCTGTAGCTGGACCGACGGAAGCCTCGACGGCAACCCGCCGCAGACGGTGACCCTCGACCGTACGACCGTGAACCCCAACGTCACGTGCACCGGCAGCGTCAGCGTCACGCTCAACAACGACCCGACGATCAGCTTCGACGACACGGCGGGCACCGCGACCGCGGACCTCATCAGCGTCACCGTCCAGAGGTCCGGCATTACGTGTGAGTACGAGGCTGCCGGCCTGCAGGCGCAGCGGGAGGGCACCACCAGGACCTACACGGCCACCGGCGTCACCATCGAGAAGTCCGGCGGCAGCTTCCTGTGCCCGAGCTCGACGACGGCCGACGCGCAGTTCGTCTTCCACTGAGCGGCCGGCTGACAGCCGCGATCGACGGCGCCGTGCCCCGGGGAACACCCGGGGTGCGGCGCCGTTTCAGTCCACCGGCTGGCCCGGGCTCACCCTCGGCTTCGGCATCCGGAGCTTGCGGATCTGGCTGGCGCGCACGAACGCGTACCAGCCGATGGAGGCGCCCTTGACGTTCTCCTTCGGGAACTTCGCCCGCACCTGACGGCTGATGCGGCGACCGTTGAGGAAACCCTCCACCACCATGCCCAGCAGCATCACCGTGGTCAGCAACGTCGCGTACTGCTGTATCTGCGGGATCGGGATCAGCAAGGTGATGAACACCAGGATGGCCAGCGGCATGAACAGGCCGAGCACGTTACGTCGGGAGTCCACCAGGTCGCGCACGTAAGCCTTGACCGGCCCGCGGTCGCGGGGCAGCAGGTAGCGCTCGTCACCGGCCATCATGCGCTCGCGCCGCTCCCTCGCTGCCGCCCTGCGCTCGTCCTTGCTGACCGGGTTCTTCTTGCGCAGCTCCCGGCTGCGCCGGATGGCTTCCCTGGTGGTACGTGGCGGTGGTGCGACGGGGCCACGCCGCTTGCCGTCGGCCTCCCGCCGCTTCGGGGTCGGCCGCCCCTTGCCGGGAGTGAAGCCCTTCGACGTGTGAGATTCGACCGACGACTCGCCCTCGCCCGCCTCGGTCTGGACGTCGTCGGCCTCTTGTGTGCTGGTACGGCGCAAGAACCTCACCTTGACAGGGTATTGCAGGAGGCACTGGCGATGTTCAGCCGGTCGCAAGATGTGTCACCATGGACGATGGGAACAGAACGGGAGCCGGGCTTGTTGGCACCAGTGCCCCGCCTGCACCAAGACCTTGAGGGAGAGTCATGACGACCGCTGAGCAGACCGGCAACACCCCCGGCGACGCCGGCGAGGCCACGCACGGCGTCACCCTGACCGAGTCCGCGGCCAGCAAGGCCAAGGCGCTGCTCGATCAAGAGGGCCGCGACGACATGCACCTGCGCATCGCCGTGCAGCCCGGCGGCTGCGCCGGACTGCGGTACCAGCTGTTCTTCGACGAGCGCACGCTCGACGGCGACCTGTTCCGCGAGTTCAACGGGTTGCGGGTGGCCGTGGACCGGATGAGCGCTCCGTACGTGCAGGGCGCCGAGATCGACTTCGTCGACACCATCGAGAAGCAGGGCTTCACGATCGACAACCCCAACGCGGGCGGATCGTGCGCCTGCGGCGACTCCTTCCACTGAGCCGCCACCGAAACCGGCCACAACGACGGGCGCCGGTCACGCGATTCGCGTGACCGGCGCCCGTCGCATTTCACCTGGTTGGCCACAGGGGCCGCGGGCGTCGTTGACCGCGGTCCCCCGTGAGTCCGGCCCCCTTGGAAGGCACGGAAGGCACGGATCGTGCCCGGTCAGACGTACTCGTCCAGCTCGACAACCCGTGCGTGGCAGGCATCGTCGACCGTCCACGGCGCCGCGGGGCGCTGCTGCCGCGGCGCGGGCGATTCCTGGCTCCGCGGGATCTCGGCGCAGTCGGCGATCAACTCGGCGAACGTGTCCGGTTCAGTGGCGAAGTTCACACCGGTACGGTAGGGGGTCGCGACGATGCGCGACACCCTTACCGCTCGGTAGTCTCGCGGCGGGGCCAAGCCGACGAATTCTTCTGGAGGAACCGGTGACAGGGAAGTCCCGGATCGCGGTCGCGGGCAGCATCGCGACCGACCACCTCATGCATTTCCCGGGCCGGTTCGCAGAGCAACTTGTGCCCGAGCAGCTACATCGGGTATCGCTCAGTTTCCTTGCCGACGACCTCGTGATCCGCAGGGGTGGAGTCGGTGCCAACATCGCGTTCGGGCTCGGCGTGCTGGGCGTGTCCCCGGTGCTCGTGGGCGCGGTCGGCAACGATTTCGCGGACTACGAGGCCTGGCTGCACCGGCACGGGGTGGACACCTCCGGTGTCCGCGTCTCGGAGCTGGCGCACACGGCGCGCTTCGTGTGCACCACCGACGACGACCTGTGCCAGATCGCGACCTTCTACGCGGGCGCGATGTCGCAGGCACGCAACATCGAACTGGCACCTGTGGCCGAGCGCGTCGGCGGGCTGAGCCTGATCATGATCAGTCCCGACGATCCCGCCGCGATGCTGCGTCACGCACAGGAGTGCCGCGAGCGCGGCTACACCTTCGCCGCCGACCCATCGCAGCAACTCGCCAGGATGAACGGTGAGCAGGTCCGCGAGTTCGTCCAGGGTGCGTCGTACCTGTTCAGCAACGACTACGAATGGGAACTGCTGCTACGCAAGACCGGCTGGACCGAGTCGGACGTGCTGTCCAGGGTCGGTATGCGCGTGACCACCTCGGGTGAGAACGGCGTCGAGATCGTGGCGGCCGGTGGCAGCGTGCTGCGGGTCGGGGCGGTGCCCGCGCTTTCGAAGATCGATCCGACCGGCGTAGGCGACGGCTTCCGGGCCGGTTTCCTCGCGGGCCTGTACTTCGGCCTGAGCCTGCCCCGTTGTGCGCAACTGGGGTGCATGGTCGCTGTGCTGGTGCTGGAAACGGTCGGTACCCAGGAGTGGAGCTTCGACAAGGTCACCGTGCTCGACCGGCTGAGCGACGCGTTCGGCAAGGACGCCGCGGCAGAACTGGAAGCGGTGCTGCCGGACTGAACCGGCGCCGGGCACGGCAGGTGTCCGGCGCGGCCACCCGGTGATTCCCAACCAAATCGTGGGTGCCTGTCGCGTAACAGGTCGGTCGCGCATGCGACTGACCTGTTATCAGGGGGAGGAGGCACTCATGGCAGACAACCTGCTCGATTCCGTGCGAGTGGACGAACTGCGTGCCCGGTTCGGTGGGCCCGTCGTCACCCCCACGATGCCGGAGTACGAGGACGTTCGCGCCGTATTCAACTCCATGATCACGGCCCGCCCCAGTGTGATCGCGCGCTGCGGCAGTGTTTCCGACGTCAAGACGGCGTTGGAGTTCGCGCGTGGCAACGGTCTCGAGGTCGCCGTGCGCAGTGGTGGCCACAGTGTGGCGGGCGCCAGCCTGGTCGAAGCCGGACTGGTGATCGACGTGCGGCCGATGGCGGACGTTGCCGTCGATCCCGCGCAGCGAACGGTGCGGCTCGGTGGCGGGGCGACCTGGGCAGCCGTCGACCGGCAGAGTCAGCGATACGGACTTGCCACCACCGGAGGCCGCGTGTCCACCACCGGCGTTGCAGGGCTCGCGCTCGGCGGCGGGTCCGGTTGGCTGGAGCGCAAGTTCGGCCTCACCTGCGACAACCTGCTGTCGGTCGAACTGGTGACCGCCGACGGACAGGAAGTGAGTGCCAACGAGTACGAGAACTCGGAACTGTTCTGGGCGCTGCACGGTGGCGGGGGCAACTTCGGTGTGGCCACCTCACTGCTGCTGCGGCTGCATCCGCTCGAGCAGTTCTCGATGGCGCTGCTGCTGTGGCCCGCCGAGGCCGGCAGGGCCGTTGCGGGGAGCTACCGCGAGTTCATCGCCGGCGCGCCGGACGAGATCGGCGGCGGCCTCATCTACCTGACCGGCCCGAGTGAGGAATTCGTGCCCCGTGAACTCACGGATGTGTTGTGCTGCGCCGTTCTGGTCACCTTCACCGGCCCCGAGCCGGAACTGCGCGAGCACATCGCACCACTGCTCGACGCCGAGCCACCGGGCAGGCTGATCACGGACATCCCGTACGCGCAACTGCAGTGCATGCTCGACGATCCGCCCGGCTACCGCAACTACTGGTCCGACGAGCACCTCGTCACCCTTTCCGACGAGGCGCTGGACCGCTTCTGCGAGCGGGCACGGGACATGATCGTGCCTTCACCCTCGCAGCAGGTCCTGCTCCCGTGGGCAGGCGCGGTCGCGGGCGGTGCGGACTGGCCCGGCTTTCACCGGGACGCGACGTGGGCCGTGCACCCGCTCGGGCTGTGGGAGGACCCCGCCGACGACGGCAGGGCACGGGCGTGGGTCCGCAACCTGCGTGCCGACATGCGCCCGTGGGCGAGCGGTGACGTGTACCTCAACTTCATCGGCGACGAGGGCGCCGACCGGGTGCGGGCCGGCTACGGCGAGGAGAACTACGGCAGACTCGCCCGCGTGAAGGCGCGCTACGACCCCACGAACGTCTTCAACCGCTGGCACAACGTGCTCCCGGAAACCGAAGGCGAGCCGCTCGCGGGCGCGCACTGACGGTCGCCGCCGCAGAGCTTGACCGGATCTCAGAGCTTCACCGGGTACTGCGGCTCCGGGATGTCCGGCTTGATGCGGTTCTCCACGAAGATGCCGTGCCACAGCATGAACACCAACAGCGCCCACAACCGCCTGCTGTGGTCCAGCGTGCCCGCCTTGTGCTCGTCGAGCATGGCCAGTACGGCGGTCTTGTCCAGCAGGTCACCGGTCTGCGAGTCGCTGATGATGCCGCGTGCCCAGTCGTACATCTCGTCGCGCAGCCACACCCGGATGGGCACGGGGAATCCCAGCTTGCGCCGGTTCAGCACGTGCGAGGGGACGATGCCGTCCAACGCGCGGCGCAGCGCGAACTTGGTGGTCTCCCTCGTGATCTTCTGGTCGAGCGGGATCCTGGAGGCGACCCGGAACACCTCGGGGTCGAGGAAGGGCACGCGCAGTTCCAGCGAGTTCGCCATCGTCATCTTGTCGGCCTTGACCAGGATGTCGCCACGCAACCAGGTGAACAGATCGACGTGCTGCATCCGGGCCACGGGGTCCCAGTCCCTGGAGAGCCGGTACCACGGCTCGGTGACGTCGCGGTGTCCCACGCCCTCGGTGAAGGTGCGCAGCACGGGCCGAAGCTGGTCGTCGCGGAAGATCCGGGCGTTGCCGTAGTAGCGCTCCTCCAGCGAGAGCGCACCCCGGCGCAGCAGGTCCTTGCCCCTGGTGCCCTCCGGGATCACGGTGGACACCTTGCCGAGCAGCTTGCGTATCCCGCCGGGCACCTTCTCGAAGGGCGCGAGCGAAAGCGGTTCGCGGTAGATGGTGTAGCCGCCGAACAACTCGTCGGAGCCCTCACCGGAGAGCACCACCTTGACGTGCCTGCGGGCTTCGCGGGCGATGAACCACAGCGGCACCAGCGCCGGATCGGCCACCGGATCGTCCAGGTACCACACGATGAGCGGGAGTGTGTCCATCATCTCGTCGGCGGTGACCGTACGCACGACGTGCTTGACACCGATCGCGGCGGCCGACTCGGCGGCGACGTCCACCTCCGAATAGCCCTCCCGCTCGAACCCGGTGGTGAAGGTGATCAGGTTGGGGTTGTGTTCCTTGGCCAGCGCGGCGATCGCCGTTGAGTCGATGCCGCCGGACAGGAACGCCCCGACGGTGACGTCGGCACGCATGTGCTTGGCCACCGAGTCACGCATGACCTCCGCGATCTCCTCGTGCAGTCCGGCGACGTCCGCGGCGCCCGACACCGGCGTGGCACGGAACTCGGGGGAGAAGTAGCGCTCGGTCTTGAGCTCACCGCCGGGCGCGACCGTGAACGAGGTGCCCGACTCGATCCGCCTGATGCCCGTGTGCAGCGACTCCGGCTCCGGCACGTACTGCAACGCCAGGTAGTGCTGTAGTGCGGTGCGGTCGAGCTCGTCGGTGACGCCCAGCGTCGCGGACAGTTCGAGCAGGCTCTTCTTCTCGCTGGCGAAGGCAACGCCGGACGGACCTGTCGAGTAGAACAGCGGCTTGATGCCGAACGGGTCCCGTGCGCCGAACACCACCTTGCGCTCGGAATCCCAGATGAGGAAGGCGAACATGCCGCGAAGCCGCCCGACGGCCGCGGGGCCCAGGTAGTGGTAGGCCGCGACGATCGCCTCGGTGTCGCCCTCTGTGGTGAACGTCGCACCGTGTTCGGCCGCCAACTGCTCCCGAAGCTCGAGATAGTTGTAAATCTCACCGTTGAAGTTGATCGTGTAGCGCCGCGGGTTCTCGGCAGGACCCCAGGTCAGCGGCTGGTGTGAATGCTCGACGTCGATGATGGCGAGCCGGTTGAAGCCGTACACCACCTCGCTGTCGGCCCACGTGTCGGTCTCGTCGGGGCCACGATGCCGCTGGCAACGCAGCGCCGCCCCGACCGCGTCCCGGGCCTTGGCCGCGTCTTCTTCGCTGGCACAGACCAGTCCAAGCAGGCCGCACACGCCTCTTCACTCACCCTTTTGTTCGTCGCCGCTTTTCGAAGTGGCAAGTATGCCGGGACGGGCGGTGACGTGGGCTCGCCGGGTCTGGGCTAAAGTCCGAAACGTCAGAGAGATCGGGCGAGGAGGCATCGCGGAGTGGGCGTTGTAGAGCGCACCCGGGAGACACGACGGGGCAAGGCCGCCAGGGTCGCCGCGCTCGCCGGGCTTGTCGCCGTCACGGCGACCGGGTGTTCCGGCGAGGAGGTCCTGCGGTTCGGGTGGCCGGTCGGGGTCACGCCGGAGGCAGAGAAGATGCGCCTGCTGTGGACCTGGTCGGTCGTCGCGGCGCTGGCCGTCGGCGTCATCGTGTGGGGCTTGATCTTCTGGTCGGTGGCCTTCCACCGCAGGAAGAAGGGCTCGACCGAGGCTCTGCCACGGCAGTTCCAGTACAACGTGCCACTCGAACTCTTCGTCGTGGTCGTTCCGGTGATCATGGTCTGCGTGCTGTTCTTCTTCACTGCGGTGACCGAGAGCTCGGTGCTGGCCAAGGAGGAGGACCCCGACGTCACGGTGGACGTCACCGCGTTCCAGTGGAACTGGGAGTTCTCCTACCCCGGAACGCAGACCCCGAACGGCCAGCCGGTCAGCACCGTCGGCACCTCCAACGAGGTTCCGCTGCTGGTCCTGCCCACGGACAGGAAGATCCAGTACACGCTGCGTTCGACCGACGTCATCCACTCGTTCTGGGTGCCGGAATTCCACTTCAAGCGGGACGTCATGCCGTACCCGGAGAAGAACAACCAGGACAACCAGTTCCAGAACACGATCGACCGCGAGGGCGCCTTCGTCGGCCGCTGTGCCGAACTGTGCGGCACCTACCACGCGATGATGAACTTCGAGGTGCGCGCCCTCTCCCCGGACAAGTTCGACCGGTACCTGGAGTTGCGAAGCCAGCTGAACCCGCAGACGGGTCAGCCGAACACCGCCTCGGACGCGCTGCGCATCATGCAGGGCGAGGGCTGCGACGAGCAGCTCTGCAGCCCGGTCGCGACCACGACCAAGCCGTTCGCCACCGACCGCACGGCACGCACCGCGTCCGGCTGAGGCCGGGGGAGAAGCACCGGCGGGTGCCACTTCCGAACCCGGATCGAGTGAGAAGGACACGTTCATGAAGGTCGAATCCACGGTTTTCGACATCGTCGCGGTCTTCGGTTTCGTCGTAGCGGCCGTGTACGCGGTGATGACGGGCACCATGACGGAGGGCGTCGAGCCGATCGGCACGGTGGCGCTGCTCCTCACCGGTGGTCTGGCGCTGCTCGTGGGCAGCTACTTCCGGTTCGTGTCCCGCCGCATCGAGCCGCGACCGGAGGACAACGAGGAAGCCGAGATCAGTGACGGCGCCGGTGAACTGGGCTTCTTCAGCCCGGGAAGCTACTGGCCGGTGGCGCTGGCCGCCTGCGCGGCCATCGTCGGCGTGGCGCTGGCGTTCTTCCAGATCTGGCTGCTCATCCTCGGCGCGGTGGCCCTGCTCATCGCCATCGGCGGGCTGCTGTTCGAGTACCACACCGGCCCAAGCCACCACTAGCGCGAAATCCAGGCCCGCTTCGGAGATTCCGGGTGCGGCAGGGGGCTGAACGGTCCGCCTGCCGCACCCGGCTCTTCGTCAGCGCAGGCGAGGTCGGCGTCGGCACCGTGGCAATCGCCGTGCCGCGTGCGGGTTGGGCTCGGTGAGCCCTACTCCCGGCCTGCCCAGCGGGTCAGCAGGTCGTGCGCGGCACCGGAGTCGACGGCCTCGGCAGCCCTGGCCAGCCCGGCACACAGGTCCGCGGTGAGGTCGCCGGAGAATCCCTCGAACGCCGCGATCGCTCCCGCCGCGTTCACCAGTACGGCGTCGCGAACCGGACCCGGCTTGCCGCTCAACAGTTCACGCACGACCTCGGCGTTCACGGCCGCGTCGCCACCGCGCAGGTCCTGCGTCGTCGCTTTGGGAATGTCCAGCGTGGCCGGGTCGAACGACTCCGTGCGTACCGTGCCGCCCGAAACGACCCACAAGGTGCTCGTCGTGGTGGTGGTGATCTCGTCGAGGCCGTCGTCGCCGCGCGCCACCAGGACGCTGGCACCGCGCTGGGCGAACACCTCGGCCAGCAGCCGGGTCTTGTCGGCGTAGGCACAGCCGACCATCCCTGCCCGCGGTTGGGCCGGGTTGGTCAGCGGGCCGAGCAGGTTGAATATGGTCGGCACGCCCAGCTCGCGCCGGGGTGGGCCGGTGTGGCGGTACGCGGGGTGGAACGCGGGCGCGAAGCAGAACCCGATCCCGATCTCCTCGACGCACTCACGTACCTGCTCGGGCGTGGACTCGATCGTCACACCGAGTGCCTCGAGCACATCGGCGGCGCCGGACTTGGAGGAAGCCGCCCGGTTGCCGTGCTTGACCACGGGCGCGCCGGCGGCGGCGACCACAACGGAGGCCATCGTCGAGATGTTCACCGAACCCGACCGGTCGCCACCCGTTCCGACGATGTCCACCGCGGGGACCTCGAGTTCGACACGGCGGGCATGGGCGAGCATGGCCCTGGCCATCCCCGCGATCTCGGCGGCGGTCTCACCCTTCGCGCGCAGCGCGACGGCGAATCCGGCGATCTGGGCGGGCGTGGCCGACCCGGACATGATCTGGTCCATCGCCCAGGCCGTGTCTTCCTCGGAGAGGTCGGTTCCCTCGATGAGCGGGCCGAGCAGGGCGGGCCAGGTGTGTGTGACGGCCATGACGCCTCAGCCGCGGACGACGGGGGCCCGTCGGGTGCGTAGCACGTCGGCGACGGTTTCCGCCGCGCTGAGCGGGTCGAGCGGGTGCACCAGCACGGCGTCGGCCTGCGACCACGTCGCGAGCCAGCGGTCGTCCTTGCGGCGGACGGCGACCACGATGGGCGGGCAGTCGTCGAGTTCGTTCTTCAGCTGCCGGGCCAGGCCGATTCCGCCGGTGGGCTGCGCCTCGCCGTCGAGGATGGCCAGGTCGACGTTGCCGGAGTCCATCTCGGTGATGACATCGGCCACACCGCTGGCCTCGACGTAGCTGACCTTGCCGAGATCGGTGGCAGGCCTGCGGCCGACCGCGTTGATGATCGCGTCGCGCACCTCGGGCCGGTGACTGAAAACCAGGATCCTCATCGGCTGCTCGGTCATGGTCTGTTCGCCTCCACGCCCTCGGTGTTTGCTGCCGACGATGCTAGCCGTCCCGACCCCGCTTCACCCAGGGGGCTGAGCGAGTGGGGACCGCCGGAAACCGGGTCCGGCGGGGCCGTTCCACGACCGTCCGTAGGACCCGATCTGCGAGCCCCCCACGGGGGGAGACATAATGCGACGCGTGACAACGGCAGCTCCCACCATCAGCCAGCGGGTGCACTCGCTGAACCGGCCGAACATGGTCAGCGTCGGCACGATCGTGTGGTTGTCCAGCGAGCTCATGTTCTTCGCTGGCCTGTTCGCCATGTTCTTCACGGTCAAGGCCCAAAACGACACCGGTTTCTGGCCCCCGCTGAATCCGGCTACCGGCGAGCCGATCCACCTGTCCATCCCGTACGCGCTGCCGTTCACGATCATCCTGGTGGCGTCGTCGTTCACCTGTCAGTTCGGCGTGTTCGCCGCCGAACGGGGTGACGTGTTCGGGCTGCGCCGCTGGTACCTGATCACCCTCATCATGGGCGCGATCTTCGTCGGCGGGCAGGTCGGCGAGTACATCACGCTGATCAGCGAGGGTGTGACGATCCCGTCGGGCGCCTACGGCACGGTGTTCTACCTCACCACCGGGTTCCACGGCTTGCACGTCATCGGCGGTCTCGCCGCGTTCGTGTACCTGCTGATGCGAACGGGTATGAGCAAGTTCACCCCGGCGCAGGCGACCTCGGCGATCGTCGTCTCGTACTACTGGCACTTCGTCGACATCGTGTGGATCGGCCTGTTCGCGGTGATCTACATCATCCCCTGACGAGAACACCATCGGCCGAACTGACAGCAAGGGTTGCCGCAGAAGATGACCACCAGCAAGAACCCCGCCTCAGCCGCCAAGCGGCGGCAGGGCCGCCGCACGAAATTCCGCCGTCGGATGGCAGGCCTGCTCGCGCTCGGCGTCGCGCTGATGGGCGCGGGAGCGCTGTACGCCGTGTTCGCGCCCGAGCCGCAGACCGCGCAGGCGCAGACCGATCCCGCGCTGCTGCGCAAGGGTGAGCAGATCTACAACAACACGTGCATCACGTGTCACGGGGAGAACCTGCAGGGTGTGCAGGGACGCGGTCCGAGCCTGATCGGTGTCGGCGAGGCCGCGGTGTACTTCCAGACGTCCACCGGTCGGATGCCGATGGTGCGGCAGGAGGCACAGGCACAGCGAAAGCCACCCCGGCTGACCCCCGACCAGATCGACGCGCTCAGCGCCTACGTCCAGGCGCACGGCGGTGGCCCCGAGCGTCCCGCTGAGTCGGGCGAGGAACTGCGGGGGTCCGACCCGGCGCGGGGCGCGGAACTCTTCCGGCTCAACTGCGCGTCCTGTCACAACTTCACCGGGCAGGGCGGCGCCCTGTCCTCGGGCAAGTTCGCCCCCGCGCTGGCTCCGGCCACCGAGGAAGAGATCTACACCGCGATGCTCACGGGCCCGCAGAACATGCCCAAGTTCTCCGACCGGCAACTGACGCCTGAGGAGAAGCAGGACATCATCGCCTACGTCAAGTCGGTGGCCGAGGGCGAGAACTCCCCGGGCGGTAACCCGCTGGGTGGACTCGGGCCCGCATCGGAAGGCGTCATCGCGTGGGTCGTGGGTATCGGCGCGCTGATCGGCGCGACCCTGTGGATCGGATCAAGGGCATAGGACGGCATACGACAATGAGTAGCGGCAACGAGCCGGAGCGGCAGCCCACGGAGGAGGAGATCGCGGCGATGAGCCGCGACGAACTCGTCAGGCTTGGCGGCAAACTGGACGGGGTCGAGATCGTCAACTACCCCGAGCCCTGGCCGGTCAAGGGCACGAGGGCGGAGAAGCGGATCGAGCGCAGGATCGCCCTGTGGTTCACCATCGCGGCGCTGGCCGGGTTGGCCTTCGTGGGTGTACTGATCTGGTGGCCATGGCGGTACGCTCCGCCGTCGAACGAGGACGCCTACTTCTGGTACGCCCTGTACACGCCGATGCTCGGTATCACGCTGGGCATCGCGGTGCTGGCGCTGTCGTTCGGCGTGCTGGTCTACAGCAAGCGGTTCATCCCCGCCGAACTCGCCGTGCAGGACCGCGACGACAACAAGGGCGAGGGGTCGGCCGAGGTCGACAAGCAGACGATCCTCGCGCAGCTGGCGGACGCGGGCGAGCGCAGCACCATCGCGCGCCGCTCGATGATCAAGCGCAGCGCGGGGCTTGGCGCGGGCGTGCTCGGCCTCGGCGCCGTTGCGCTGCCGCTCGCGGGCTTCATCAAGGACCCGTGGGACAACCCCCAGAGTCCCGACTCGCTCATCCACACCGGCTGGATGCAGCAGTTCCCCGGTGAGGTCGTCTACCTGCGGCGCAACACCGGCGACCCGGAGGAGATCTCGCTCGTACGTCCCGCGGACCTGGACGCAGGCGCGATGGAGACCGTCTTCCCGTTCCGGGAGTCCGAGCGCGGCGACTCGCACGCGCTGTCGCAGGCGCTGCGCCGCGCCGACAACCCCGTGATGCTGATCCGGCTGCGGTCGGAGGACGCGCAGCGGGTCGTCAAGCGCAAGGGCCAGGAAGACTTCAACTACGGCACCTACTACGCGTACTCGAAGATCTGTACCCACGTCGGGTGCCCGGCCTCGCTGTACGAGCAGCGCACCAACCGGTTGCTCTGCCCGTGCCACCAGTCACAGTTCGACATGCTGACCTACGCCAAGCCCATCTTCGGGCCTGCGACGCGGGCACTGCCGCAGCTGCCGATCACCGTGCACACCGACGGATATCTCATCGCCCGGCACGACTTCGTCGAGCCGGTCGGACCTGGTTATTGGAGCCGCAGGTCATGAGTTCACTCACCACACCGACCAAGAGCTCCGGCTTTCTGAACAAGCAGGTCGCCAGGGCGGCGACGGACGCCGACCAGAGGTACCGCATGGCCCGCGGGCTGCGGCACCAGATGAACAAGGTGTTCCCGACGCACTGGTCGTTCCTGCTCGGTGAGCTGGCGCTGTACAGCTTCATCATCCTGATCCTGTCGGGGATCTACCTCACGCTGTTCTTCGATCCGTCGATGGCGGAGGTCGTCTACAGCGGTCCCTACGTGAACCTCCAGGGCGTGGAGATGTCGCGTGCCTTCGAGAGCACGCTGGAGATCTCCTTCGAGGTCAGGGGCGGACTGTTCATCCGGCAGTTGCACCACTGGGCCGCACTGATCTTCGTGGCGGCCATGTTCGTGCACATGTTCCGGGTGTTCTTCACCGGCGCGTTCCGCAGGCCGCGCGAGGCCAACTGGGTCATCGGCGCACTGCTGCTGATCCTCGGCATGTTCGAGGGCTTCTTCGGCTACTCGCTGCCGGACGACCTGCTCTCCGGTACCGGTATCCGCGCGACACTGTCCGGTATCACGCTGTCGGTGCCGGTGATCGGCACCTGGCTGCACTGGGCGCTGTTCGGAGGCGAGTTCCCCGGCGTCGTGATCGTGCCGAGGATGTACGCGCTGCACATCCTGATCATCCCCGGGGTGATGCTCGCGCTGGTGGCCGTGCACCTGGCTTTGGTCTGGTACCAGAAGCACACCCAGTTCCCCGGCGTGCGGCGCACGGAGAAGAACGTGGTCGGCGTGCGGATCATGCCGGTGTTCGCCGTCAAGGGCGGGGCGTGGTTCGCCGTGGTCACCGGCCTTACCGCACTGATGTCCGGGCTGTTCCAGATCAACCCGGTGTGGAACCTCGGCCCGTACAACCCGTCACAAGTGTCGGCGGGCTCGCAGCCCGACTGGTACCTGGCGTGGGCGGACGGCATCCTGCGGATCTATCCGGCATGGGAGCTCTACCTGGGCAACTACACGGTCCCGCCGGTGTTCTTCGCGGGCGCGATCGGCATGGGTCTGCTGTTCGGGCTGCTGATCGCCTACCCGTTCCTGGAACGGAAGCTGTCGAAGGACACAGCTCACCACAACCTGTTGCAGCGGCCGAGGGACGCGCCGGTGCGCACCAGCCTCGGCGTGATGGCGCTGACCTTCTTCATGGTGCTGGAACTGTCCGGCTTCAACGACATCATCGCGTACGCGTTCGACATCTCGCTCAACGCGACGACGTGGATGGGCCGGATCGGATTGCTGCTGCTGCCGCCGCTGGCGTACTTCGTCACCTACCGGATCTGTCTCGGTCTGCAACGAGCCGACCGCGAGGTGCTCGAACACGGCGTGGAGACCGGCATCATCAAGCGGCTGCCGCACGGTGAGTTCATCGAGTTGCACCAGCCGCTCGGCCCGGTCGACGAGCACGGTCATCCGGTGGAGTTGGAGTACCAGGGCGCGCCCGTGCCGAAGCGGATGAACCAGCTCGGCACCGCGGGCAAGGCCGTACCCGGCTCGCTGCTCACGCCGGACCCGCCGGAAGAGACGGCCGCGCTTGAGCGGGCGAAGGAAGCCCAGGGCGACTACGCGACCGGCGAGTTGGAGGCTCCTCAGCCGGAGGAGGCCACCACCAGCGAACGCTGAGGGCACAGCAGACGAGCCAGGCCGCCGAGGTTCCACGCGAACTCCGGCGGCCTGGCTCGTTGTGTGACCGTTTCGATCAGTCGCCGTCGATGCCGATGTCGAAAGCCGACCGGGTGTCGGCGCTGGAGTAGGAGCGGAACGCGATGTGGGTGTCGGTGTCCAGTACACCGGGAACCTTGCCGATCCTGGCCGGGATGAGGTCGGCCAGTTCCTCGTGTGCCCCCACGCGCACGATCGCGATCAGGTCCACGTCACCGGCACAGGAGTAGACCTCCGAGACGCCGTCGATGTCCGCGATCGCCTGCGCGGTCTCTGGGATGGTGTCCGTCGCGGCGTGGATCAGGACGATCGCAGTGATCAACGTGGCCTCCTCGAGGTTGCTGCCTTCGCCGCGATCGTATCCCTCGCCAGCAGGTGCCGCGGCGGCCGCAACAGCTACCCGATACCTACCCGACAGCTATCCGACGGCCTCGAGCGAAACCGCTGTCGCGGCTCGCCGCAGCCACGGGTCCCAGCCACCCCCGCCGCACACCGGCTCCGCCCACGGGTCGGTGGCGCGCACCAGCCGCACACCGGGGCGGGTCAGCCAGCGCAGCAGCACCGCCACCTCCTCGCTACTCGCCCCTCGCAGCGGTCCCTCACCGGGCAGCACCGTCTGCGCCGAGGCTACGAGCGTGTCGACGACCGGCATCGGCGACACACCACGGCGCGCGACCCCGGCCGAGGCCAGCCTGCCGTGCCGGATCACGGCGATCTCCCAACCGCCGCTGCCGTCCGGGGCGGCCGCGACCAGTTCGGCGATCGCGGCCAGCGAGGCCAGCCGGTGCCCTCGGTGAACGGCCCGCAACAACGCGGCCAGCTCGTCCCGCCGCTGAGCCGCCCGCTCGAAGTGCTGCGCCGCCGCCAACTCCTCCACCTGTTCGCGAGCGGCGTGCAACGCCGCGTCGGAGGTGCCCGCCACCAGTTCGGTGACCAGCCGCACCGCGGGCCGGTACTGCTCGACGGTCTGCCTGCCCGCGCAGGGCGCGCCGCAGCGGTCCAGTTCCGCGAGCACGCACGGCGATGACTCGCCACCGCTGCGCGGGATCCGCTGGGTGCACGTTCGCAGCCGCGCGACGCCGGCGAGCGTCTCGGCGGCGGCTTTGGCCCGCGCCTGCGAGCTGAACGGGCCGAGCGCGCCGTCCCTGGCGTTGCGCACCACCGAGAGTCGGGGAAACGCCTCGTCGGTGAGTGCCACCCACCACATCTTTCGCGGGTTCTTCGACCGCCGGTTGTAGGCGGGCCGGTGCGCGGCGAGCAGCCGCAACTCGCGCACCTGCGCCTCGAGAGCGTGTGCGCACTCGATGCCGTCCACCCGCCCGGCGAGAGCCACCATCTCCCGAATCCGGCCGCGGCTTTCAGAGCCGGTGAAGTACTGCCGCACCCTGCGCCGCAGGTTCTTGGCGGTGCCCACGTACAACACCTCGTCGCCGGGGCCGCGGAACAGGTACACCCCGGGTTTTTCTGGCAGGTGCGCGGCAAGGCCCCGCTTCCTTCGCTGCGCCGGTGTGACGTCGGGCAGGTAGTCCAGCAACTCCTCAAGCGAGTGCACGCCGACCGAACCGACCCGTTCCAGCAGCGCGTGCAGCACGTCGACGGTCGCGCGGGCGTCGTCGAGCGCCCGGTGTGTCGGCTTCGTCCTGGCTCCCAGCAGCGTGGCCAGCGCGGAAAGCCGGTAGCCGCCCGTGTGCTCCGGTGCCAGCACGCGGCGGGCCAGCCGCAGCGTGCACACCACGGGCGGGCGAGGCCAGGCGTAGCCGTGTGCCTGGCACGCCGCCCGCAGGAACGTGGTGTCGAAGCCCGCGTTGTGTGCCACCAGCACCGCGCCGGAGGCGAACTCGAGGAACGCGGGCAGCACCCGCTCGATCCGGGGAGCGGCGCTGACCATCGCGCTGGTGATGCCGGTCAGTGCGACGACCTGCGGCGGGATGGGTGCGCCCGGGTCCACCAGCGTCGCGAACTCGCCGAGCGTCTCGCCACCGCGGACCTTCACGGCCCCGATCTCGGTGATGCCCCTCGCCGCGGGCGCCCCGCCCGTGGTTTCCAGGTCGACGATCACGAACGTGGTGTCCCGCAACGGTGTGCCCAGCTCGTCGAACGTCAGTTGCATGATCGGCGACCATAGGCACACACACCGACAGTTTTCGCCCGCGGTTCACCGTGACATCACGCTCCGGCCAGCCTCGGTGGCGACGATCACCGCGAACCGAACGGACGGAGACGCCGATGCTGCGAAGAGGCCTTGCGATCGTGCTGCTGGTGTGTGGCGCGCTGACGACAATGGTGACGATGGTGACGCCTGCGGGAGCGGCCGCACACGGGGCGAGGACGGTCACGGTGCTGTCGTTCAACATCCACCACGGGGAGGGCACCGACGGCGTACTCGACCTCGACCGGATCGCCGAGGTGATCCGCGAGAGCCGAGCCGACGTCGTGGGACTGCAGGAGGTGGACCGGCACTACTCGGGCCGCAGCGACTGGGCCGACCAGGCAGGTGCGCTCGCGGACCGACTCGGCTACCACGTCGCCTTCGGAGCCAACATCGACCGCGATCCGCCTGCGGCGGGCAGGCCACGTATCCAGTACGGCACCGCGATCCTGTCCAGGTATCCGATCGTGCGCTCGACCAACACCTACCTGTACCGCTCGCCCGACCAGGAGCAGCGCGGTCTGCTGCACTCCGAACTCGACGTGCGCGGGACGCGGGTGCACGTCTACAACACCCACCTCGCCGCGAGTTCGCGCACCGACCGGTTGCGGCAGACGCGGCAGCTCACCGAACTCATCGAAGACACCGCGCCCGCCGTGCTCGTCGGTGACCTCAACGCGCTGCCGTCGGCTACCGAGATCACGACCCTTGCGGAGGAGTTCACCGACGCCTGGGTCGCCGCGGGACACGGTGCGGGCGGCACCTACCCCGCCGAGAATCCCGACCGCCGGATCGACTACGTGTTCACCGGCACCGGGTTGCGCCCGGTGTGGGCCAGGGTGATCGACGCCGACCCCGCGGCCTCCGATCACCTCCCGCTCGCCGCCAGGCTCGTGGTCGAACCCACCTCGTGATCTCCCGGGGGCGCGGTTGGCGGCCCGCAGAACCTAAGCTGGATGGATGCTGCCGTCACCCGCGCACCCAGAGCGACCCGAGGAGAACGCCTCCGGGCACGTCACAGGCGCGCCCGGTGACCCGGCGTCGGCAACGGAACCCGAATCCGAACCCGTCGACTGGCTCGGGCTGCCCGAACCGGTGCGAGAACGTATCGCCGAGTTGACGGCCGCCGCGCTTGGCAAGCTGCCTGCCGACGACGTTCCTCGGCAGTTGCGGCCGGTGGCCAGGTTCGCCCCGGCCAAGCGGGCACGGCTGGGCGGCAACGCCCTGCTCACCGGGCTGCGGGACTCCAGCCGGTTTCGCACCGCCGTGCTGGGGTGGCTGCGTGAGAACCGCTTCGACGCGCTGAACCCCAACGACGAGGATTCGGTCGCGGCGGCGGCCGCCGCCGTGCTGCTCGGTGAGTCCAGCGCCTCCTCACGCATCCGGCTCGTGGCCAGGAACGCGGAGGAAACCACCTTGCGTGCCGAGCGGGACGCGGCCGTGGCGCGTAGCCGCAAGCTGGAGGCCGAGGTGCAGCGGCTTCGTGCCGACGCGGAGCAGGCCAGGCAGGAGGTCGAGCGTGCGCGAGGGGAGCGCGAGAGCGAACTCGACCGGCTGCGCGGCAGGCTCAGGGAGCAGGGCATGGTGCTGCGGCAGGCCAGGGACGAGGCCGAGCAGGCACGGGCCGAGGTCGAGCGGGCACGGGCCGAGCAGGCACGCGAACTGGAGGCGATGGCGGCGCAACTGGAGCGGGAACGCCAGCGGGCGGCACGGGAGAAGGAACGAGCCGACCGCGCTGTCAGCGATGCCGAGGTCGCTCGCCAGTCCGCTCGGGAGGCTCGCGACGCCGACGAGGTGCGGTTGTCGATGTTGCTGGACACGCTCAGCGGCGCTGTCGACGGACTACGGCGGGAGCTCTCCGTCGGTTCGGTACGGCGGCGCCCCGCCGACGTCGTGCGTGGTGCGAGCACGGCCACCAGCGGTGGCCGCGTTTCCGAGCCCGCCATGTTCGAGAGGCTGCTGAGCCTGCCCAACGTGCACCTCATCGTCGACGGCTACAACGTGACCAAAACCGGTTATCCGGAGCTTTCGCTGGCAGAACAGCGCAGCAGGTTGGTAGGTCAACTCTCCGCGCTGTCTGCTCGCACCGGTGCCGAGGTCACGGTGGTGTTCGACGGGGCGGACGTGACGTCCATCCCCTCGGCGACACCGAAGGGGGTGCGGGTGCTGTTCTCCGACCCCGGCGTGCTCGCCGACGACGTGATCAGGGCGCTGGTGGCGGCCGAGCCGCCCGGCAGGCCGCTGGTGGTGGCCACCTCCGATCAGGCGGTGGTCAACTCGGTGTGCGGGCAGGGCGCCCACGCCGTCGCGGCGCGTGTCCTGCTCACCAGACTCGGCCGCGTCTAGCGAGGTCGATGTCTCCCGGTTGTGACGAAGCGGCAACCAGTCTCGTACCCCGACGCGTGACGATCAGCGCGGCACATCGTTGTTACTGCTGGATTTCACGCGAGTACGGAGGTGCGGGTTGCGGGTCGCTGCGGTCACGTTGTCGCTGTTGGTGGCGGCAACGCTGGTGGCGGTTCCTGCCCACGGGCAGGAGCAACCCCCGGCCGACTCCGATGATCGCCGTGTCGAGGCGGGAATCGCGCCCGGCACCCCGGTGCCCGATCCGCGTCCCGGCGAGGCGTTCGCCGACCCCGCCGTCGCCGAACTGCAGCGCACCGCGAGTGAGGTGCAACGAGAACTCGGCACGTTGTCGCGGCGTATCGAGTCCGCGCGGCAGCGGGCCGACGCGGCCGCGGCGCGGGTTCGTAAGGCGAAGCGGGAACGTGAGGCGGCCGAACAGGTCATGGCGGCGCGGCAGGACGAGGTCGACGCCTTCTCCAAGTCGGTGTTTCAGGCGATGGGCAGGGCCGACGAGTTCCGGCTGCTCGTCACCGCGGCGAACGGAAAGGAGTTGCTCGACGGTACTTCAATGCTGGGCAGGCTGCGCGACGCCCAGAACGAGCGGCTTTCCGGTGCGTTGCGGCGGCACCGCGACGCCGTGCGTGCCGAGGAGTCGGCCGAGGCCGCCCGCCGGTCCGCGGTGGCGAGCGAGTCGCAGTTGCGGCAACGCAGCGTGGACGCGACCAACCGGGCCGACGCCGTTTCGGCCGAGTTGGCGGGTCCTGTCGACGCGGCCAACCAGGCGGTGATCGCGCAGCAGCGGGCCCAACGTGAGCGCAACCGAAAGACCGCGGACAACTGGAACGCCTACCTTCGGCGGTTGCGGCAGGCGGGTGTTTCGGCGCCACCGGCGCGCGCGCTCGCCGATGCCACGCGGCTGCCCGCCGGACTCCGGCCGCTGCCTGGCAAGGACGGCGAACCACAGCCCGGCGTCGCACAGGTCGGTGTGGACGGACAGCGGGTGCTGGTGCTCGCGAAGGAGACGATCGCCGCGGTTTCGGCCGCTGTGGCCGCCCTCGGTAAACCGTATGTGCCGCACGAGGGCGGTCAGGGTCCACTGGCCTACTCCTGTGACGGGCTGGTCAGTTCCGTGTTCACCGGCGCGGGGATCGAGTTGCCGGGCTCGGCGAGCAGGCAACTGGCCACCGGCAGGCGAGTGCCTGCAGGCGACGCGCAGCCCGGCGACCTCATCTTCGTGGGCCCGAAGCGGTACGGCGTGCAGTCGGTGGGCATCGTGCTCGATGAGCGCACCATGCTGGTGGCCGACGCCAGACTCGCGGGTGTGGTCGTGACCGATCGCCCCGCGGGCGACGCCGTGCTCGGTGTGGTGCGTCCCACGCTGGGCAGGCAGGAACCGAGGCCGGTGCCGCAGCGAGCCGAGGGCGAGCTGATCTGGCGCTGCGGTGGTGTCGAACTGCCGAGGCGGCAGGCTGACGAGGCCGCGGGCGCGTGGGGCGGCTATCCCAACGGCCTTATCCCGGCGGCGGCACTGTGTTCGACAGGCGCGGGCTCGCACGTGCTCCGCTGCGACGCCGCACAGGCCTACCACGCGATGTCGCGGGCATACGCGGGTAGGTTCGGCAGTCCGGTGTGCATCACCGACTCCTACCGCACCTTCGACGCGCAGGTGGATCTGTACCGGCGCAAGCCGTCGTTGGCTGCGGTACCCGGCACGAGCAACCACGGGTGGGGGCTCGCTGTCGATCTGTGCGGCGGAGTCGAGTCGTTCGGCACACCGCAGTACCGTTGGCTCGCGGCGAACGCGCCCGCGTTCGGCTGGGTCAACCCCGGTTGGGCTCGGCAGGGCGGCGGGCGTGAGGAACCGTGGCACTGGGAGTACGTGGGGACCGGTTGAGGGGGCAGCGTATTTCGGACCGCGCCGCGCCGGTGACCGCGAACCGTCGTCGGCTGCCTTGATTCGTGACGCCACGATTCGTGACGCCACGATTCGTGACGCCACGATTCGTGTACCGGGATGGTTGCTCTCGTGCTTTCGCTGCACGGCCAGGGTCGCGGCGGTGGGAGCACGTCGGCGGCACGATCGGGTGAGTAGTGGCCGGAATTGTCGGTGCGGCTGCCTAGCGTGCGGGTATGGACGACATCGACCACCTCGACGACGATACGCTGATCATCGACTGCGATCGGTGCCAGGTACGGGGCGACGCGTGCGAGAACTGCGTCGTCAGTGTTGTACTCGGTGCCCCGCCGTCGGTGGAGTGGGACCGTGCCGAGCGGCACGCGATTGACGTGCTCGCGGAAGCGGGCATGGTTCCTCGGCTACGGCTGGTGCCGGACGGGCCGCATCGGCGGCGCCGCGCCGGCTGAAACGCTGTCGAATTCGAATACACCCGACAAAACCACTGAGCGCTAACCATTCGACGAACGGTCACTCCGATCAGGTGAACGGTTCTCGGCGCTTTAGCTCAGATGTGTCGTATGCATCACATCGAGCGACTATTCGCTGGTCCGAAGGCGCGGAAACGTACGGTGGCCGATTCGCCACTGTGCGCCGGTGGACTCTGCGGCATCTCTTTCGTAACCTGTCCGAGATCTCGCGCCAGTCAGCCGTTCCACCAGGGTCGGCGACGCGGGATCGCCGCCGAGGCAGCTTGTCGGGGAGCTGTGCCGGACCACCACGTGATTTCAGGCGCGACGCGCCACTCGCTGCGCTCCGCGCTGCCTGACGAATCACGATCGCCGAGGGCCCCCGACCTCGTGCGGGGTGGGCAGGCAGGCGGCCGGAGAGCAAAGGAGAGACGCGCGACGTGCAGTCGCATCCCGTGAAACGTGTGGTGTCGGGAGCGTTGGCGGCCTCCGCTGTGATCGCGGCAGTCACCTTCACCCAGACTCCAGCCACGGCTTCCCCTACCCCCGCCCTCCAACAACCCCAGAGCAGTTCCGAGGCTTTGGAGAAATATCGCGAGCTGGCGAGCAAGGCCGAGAAGCTCAACGAGGAGTATCTGAAGGCCCAGGAGGACCTCAAGGCCAAAGAGGCCGAACTGAAGAAGGTCAGCGGCACGCTGAAGCAGGCCAAGAAGGCCCAGCAGCGGGCGATGGCCGATGTGGAACGGTTCCGCGTCGACGTCGACAGGTTCGCGGGTGCTTCGTTCACAGCGGGCAGCCAGTTGAACAAGATGTCGGCTCTGCTCACCGGCAGTTCCGCGCAGGACTTCCTCGACCGGTCCTCCGCGCTGGACGTCCTCGCCACGGACAAGAACGAGGCACTGCAGCGGTTGCAGGGTGCTGTGGACAAGGCCACGGCCGCCGAGCAGCAGGCGTCGGAAGCGCGCCGCAAGGCACAGCAGGCCAAGGACGCCGCCGCGAAGCTGGCCGCCGACATCGAGGCCCGAAAGGAACGTCTCGACGAGCAGGTCGACGATCTCGCCGAGCAGGCGGGACTGCTTTCGGACTCCGATGTGGCCGCGCAGCAGGACACCGGTGTCGACATCGGCCCGGTGCAGGCACCGGGACCGGCCGCGCAGGCGGCGGTGGACGCGGCGCTGAGCGTGCGGGGCAGCCCCTACGTCTGGGGCGCTACGGGCCCGGATTCCTTCGACTGTTCCGGGCTTACCCAGTGGGCCTATGCACAGGCAGGCATCAGCATCCCCCGGACGAGCAGTTCACAGTCGACGTACGGAACCCCGGTTTCGCGCAGCCAGCTGCAGCCCGGTGACCTGGTGTTCTACTACTCGCCGGTCTCACACGTCGGCATCTACCTCGGCGACGGCATGATGGTGCACGCGCCCACCTCGGGTGACGTGGTCAAAGTCTCGCCGTTGCAGGACGAGTACAGCGGAGCGCGCCGAGTCGCGTGACGATCAGCCACCTCTCCGGGGCGGGATAGTCTCCCACCATGCGCCGCACGCTCTTGGTGACCAACGACTTCCCGCCCCGGCCGGGTGGTATCCAGGCCTATCTCAACGCGCTGGCCACGCGGCTGCCCGCCGACGATCTGGTGGTGTACGCGCCGTCGTGGGAGCGCGGGCACACCTCGCACCGAGAGTTCGACGCCGAGGCCGCCTTCGAGGTGGTGCGCCACCCGACCACGCTCATGCTTCCCACCCCGGATGTGCTGGCGCGTGCGCGGAGCCTGCTGCGCTCGCGTGACTGCGAAACCGTGTGGTTCGGCGCGGCGGCACCGCTGGCGCTGCTCGGTCCCTCGCTGCGCGAGGCGGGAGCGCGGCGCGTGGTCGCCTGCACCCATGGCCACGAGGTCGGCTGGTCGATGTTGCCCGGTGCCAGGCAGGCACTGCGCCGCATCGGGGACACCGCCGACGTCGTCACGTTCGTCAGTCACTACACCCGCCGCAGGTTCGCCTCTGCGTTCGGTCCGCTCGCAGGCCTCGAACCGCTTCCGTCCGGTGTGGACTGCGAGCTGTTTCGGCCGGACGGCGCGGCTCGGGCCGAACTGCGCAAACGTTACGGTCTCGGCGATCGTCCCACCGTGGTGTGTGTGTCCCGACTCGTACCGCGCAAGGGGCAGGACATGCTGATTCGTGCGTTGCCGCTGTTGCGGAAGCGGGTTCGGGATGCGGCCCTGCTGCTCGTGGGCGGCGGTCCGTACCGCAACCGGCTGGCGAAACTGGCCGTGCAATGTGGTGTCGCCGAACACGTGGTGTTGACCGGATCGGTGCCGTGGCAGGAACTTCCCGGGCACTACGCTGCCGCAGACGTGTTCGCCATGCCCGCCCGCACCCGTGGTGGCGGGCTCGACGTGGAAGGGCTTGGCATCGTCTACCTCGAGGCTTCGGCCACCGGCCTGCCGGTGGTGGCGGGAAACTCCGGCGGCGCTCCGGAGACGGTGCTGGACGAGGTCACCGGGCACGTCGTGGACGGACGCAAGCTGGAGGCGATAGTGGACACCTTGGCCCCGCTGCTTTCCGACCCGGTGCGGGCGGCGCGGATGGGGGAGGCGGGCAGGCGCTGGGTCAGCGAGAACTGGCGCTGGGACGTGCTCGCGCGGCGGCTGGTCGCTTTGCTGGACGGCACCCCGGCGTCGGAGGGCGCGCGTCCTCGCTAGCTCTCACCCGCGCACGGCGGGATGGTCGGGGTGGTCCATGCGCACCACGACGTCGGCGGTCTCGGTGGGTGCCACCTCGTGTTCGTAGCGCCGGTAGGCGGGAAGCGCCCAGTGCTCTGGCATCGGCAGCCTGCGGCGCAGTGCGGCAGCCGAAAGCCACAGGTGCACCGTGAGGTCGAAATCCAGGCCCCTGCCGAGCAGCAACTCGCCGTCGAGCAGGAGCACCGCGCCCTGCGCGAGTTCGGTACGAGGCAACCGGTAGGCGCGGTCCCGGCCGCGATCCCACAGCGCGGGCAACACCTGCCCCGTGCCACCGGGCGCGAGTGGGCCGATCACCTCGCGGCGCAGCGCGCCGGTGTCGAGCCAGTCGTCGTAGCGCGCGTCGGGATCGTGGCGGCCCCGTTCCAGCCGCAGCGAAGCAGGCCGCAGAAAATCCCAGGCCGACACGCGCAGCACGTCGCGCCCTCGCACGCGCAGCGGGTCAACCAGCGCGTCGGCGAGCGCGGCAGGGTCGGTGGCGATGGCGGGCCCGTCGAGGGCGACGCGGGCCCACCGCGTTGCGGGAAGGGCGGCGACGCGATCGGCGAGCTCCATGACGAGCCGTTCCGGCGAAATGGGCCGAAACCGCGTGCTGGTCGCCATGCCGGTCACGGTAGTCGGCGCGTGGCCGAGGCGGCTGCGGACGGGGCGGGCGGCCGGGCGGTGCCGTCGTAGAGTGCGCGCTATGACCTCCTCCGACCCCTCCACACCCCCGCAGGCACGCTCCGCCGACTCGATCAGGCAACTGCTCGCGCTCGACGCCGAACACGTGTGGCATCCCTACGGGCCGATGCCGGGCACGGTGGCGCCGCTGCTGGTCGAGGAGGCACATGGCGTGCGGCTGCGGCTGGCCGACGGGCGGGAGTTGGTGGACGGCATGTCGTCGTGGTGGTCGGCGATCCACGGTTACCGTCACCCCGCGCTCGACGCCGCGCTGACCGAACAGGCGGGCAGGATGAGCCACGTCATGTTCGGCGGCCTGACCCACGAGCCCGCGATCCGGCTGGCCACCACTCTCGCCGACATCACGCCTGGTGAGCTGCGACACGTGTTCCTTTGCGACTCCGGTTCGGTTTCGGTCGAGGTGGCCATCAAGATGTGCCTGCAGTACTGGCGCTCTTTGGGCAGGCGGGGCAAGAGCAGGCTGCTGACGTGGCGCGGCGGCTACCACGGCGACACGTTCCACCCGATGAGCGTTTGCGATCCCGAGGGCGGGATGCACGCGCTGTGGCGGGGAGTGCTGCCGGAGCAGCTGTTCGTTCCGGCGCCGCCTGCGGGGTTCGGCGCCGAGCCCGACCGTGCCTACGTCGAGGAACTCGTGCGCACCGTGGAACGCCACGCCGACGAGTTGGCCGCGGTGATCGTGGAGCCGGTGGTGCAGGGTGCGGGCGGGATGCGTTTCCACAACCCGGAGTACCTGCGTGTGCTGCGGGAGGTGACCGAGGCCTGCGACGTGCTGCTGGTCTTCGACGAGATCGCCACCGGCTTCGGGCGAACCGGTGAGCTGTTCGCGGCCGAACACGCTGGGGTGTGTCCTGACGTGCTGTGCGTAGGCAAGGCGCTGACGGGCGGCTACCTGACCATGGCGGCCGCGTTGTGCACACCACGGGTGGCCCGGGGCATCTCGGCGGGTGAGGTGCCCGTGCTGGCGCACGGACCGACCTTCATGGGTAACCCGCTGGCCGCCGCCGTCGCGAACGCCTCGGTGGACCTGCTGGCCGACGGGTCGTGGCGTGCCGATGTCGCCAGGATCGAGGCGGGGTTGCGCACCGGACTGGCACCGGCCGCCGCCGTGCCCGGTGTCGTGGACGTGCGGGTGCTCGGTGGCATCGGGGTCGTCCAACTCGACCACCAGGTGGACGCGGCCGCCGCGACCGAGGCGCTCACCGCGCGCGGGGTGTGGCTGCGCCCGTTCCGCGACCTGATCTACACGATGCCGCCCTACGTGTGCGACGACACCGACGTCGCGGCGATCGCGGGGGCGATGGTCGCCGCGGCACGAGTGGCGTGATCCATTCAAGATCACCTGATCTGGTTTGGACCGTCGGTCCACGTTGGTAAACGATCACGTACGGCGACCCTTTTTCGTTGCGAGGTAGTGGATCGGGTGAGCACCACGTGTGCCTCGCGTGTGCAGGCCGGTGCTGGATGTTCGTTTCGTGACGGTCACGCTGCCCCGAATCCGGGTGCGCCTGCCCGCGGCGGCGGACAACTCGGCGACTCTTCGGTTATCTGGTGTGGACGCCAGAAGCCGATCGGAAGGGTTGTCCATGGCAAGCAGCGCCTGCGAGGGTGCGGACGGGCAGCGGACGCGCGGCAGGTACGCGACACGCTTGAACAGTGTGCTGCGCCACGATCTGCCCGCTTCGCTCGTGGTCTTCCTCGTCGCCGTACCGCTGTCGCTCGGCATCGCGCTGGCTTCCGGCGCGCCGATCGCCGCCGGGCTGATCGCGGCGATCGTCGGTGGTGTGGTGGCAGGCGCGGCCGGCGGCTCGGTGTTGCAGGTCAGCGGGCCCGCCGCGGGCCTGACGGTGGTGATGGCACAGACCATCGAGTCGTTCGGCTGGGTCGTCACGTGCGCGATCACGGTCGCGGCCGGGGTGATGCAGGTGCTGTTCGGGCTGAGCCGCGTCGCCCGTGCCGCACTGGCGATCTCACCCGCGATCGTGCACGGCATGCTGGCGGGCATCGGCGTGACGCTGGTGCTGGGACAGCTGCACATCGTGCTCGGCGGTTCCCCGCAGAGTTCCGCGATCGCCAACATCGCGCAACTGCCGGGACAACTCGTCGGGCACCACGATGCCGCCGCGTTGCTCGGCGTGCTGACGATCGGCGTCCTGCTGTTGTGGCCGAAGCTGCCGGTGCTCAAGGCGATACCCGCGCCGCTTGCCGCGATCACACTGGTGTCCGCGCTGGCCGCGGTGACCGCCATGCCGGTGGAGCGGGTGAGCCTGCCCGACGACCTGCTCGCCGTCGAACTGGCACCGCGACTGCCGGAGGGGCGCTGGCTGGAGTTCGCCGTGGCCGTGCTGACGATCGCGTTGATCGCCAGTGTCGAGACACTGCTTTCGGCGGTCGCGGTCGACAAGATGCACACCGGCAGGCGAGCCGATCTCAACCGCGAACTCGTCGGTCAGGGCATGGCCAACATGACCTCCGGCATGCTCGGTGGGCTGCCGGTGACCGGGGTCATCGTGCGCAGTTCCACCAACGTGCGTGCCGGGGCCCGTTCACGGGTCTCGGCGGTGCTGCACGGGCTGTGGATCCTGCTGTTCACCGTGGCGCTGGCGGGGCTGATCGAGAGCATTCCGCTGGCCGCGCTGGCGGGTCTGCTGGTCTACGTCGGCGCCCGGCTGGTGGACATCCGCCACATCCGGCAGGTTCGCGGGCACGGCGACCTCCCGGTGTACGCCGTGACCCTGCTGGGCGTGGTGCTGATCGACCTGCTGTCCGGCGTGCTGATCGGTATCGGCCTGGCGCTCGCACTGATGTTGCGCCGCACCATGTGGTCGGGCATCCATGTGGTGGGCGACGGTGCTCAGCGCCGCATCGTCGTCGAGGGTGTGCTCACCTTCCTGTCGGTGCCGCGGCTTTCGGCCGTGCTCGGCACCATCGGCTCCGGCACGACGGTCAGGTTGGAACTCGTGGTCGACTATCTCGATCACGCCGCGTTCGAGTGCCTGTCGAGCTGGCAACAGGAGCACGAACGAAGCGGCGGCACGGTGGTGGTCGACGAGATTGGGCACCCCTGGTTCGCCAGCGGCAAGTCCGAGTCGCCGACCGTGCGCAGGCACGAGGTACGGCGGCCGGTGCCGCGCTGGCTGGCGCCGTGGTCGGAGTGGATGGCGAAGGACTTCGGGGTCGCGATCCCCGGGCAACGCGCGCGCCCGCTACATCGAGGTACCTCGGAGTTCCAGTGGCGAACGGCGCCGCTGGTACAGGAGATGCTCAGCAGGCTGGCCGAAGGTCAGCAGCCGCACACGCTGTTCATCGCGTGCGCCGACGCAAGGATCGTGCCGAACATCATCACCACGAGCGGCCCGGGAGACCTGTTCACCGTCCGCAACATCGGCAACTTCGTTCCGCCGGTCCGTGACGAGCAGGCGGTTGCGGATCCGGTTTCGGTGGACGTTTCGGTGTCGGCGTCGATCGAGTACGCGGTGGAGGTGCTGAAGGTCCGCGAGATCGTGGTGTGCGGCCATTCCTCGTGCGCGGCGATGGCGGCGCTGCTCGGTGAGCTACCACCGGGCATGCCCGCGCTGTCCCGATGGCTGCGGCACGGCGAGCCGACCCGGCATCGCCACGTGACCGAGCAGGCGGTCACGCTCGACGGTGACGTGCCGCAGCGTCCCGGTGACCGGCTGGCGTTGCACAACGTGCTGCAACAGCTCGACCACCTGCGTGCTCACCCGGTTGTGGAGCGGGCACAGCGCACCGGCGAACTGCACCTGACCGGCATGTACTTCGACGTCGGTAAGGCGCAGGTGTACCTGTTCGACCCCGATGGCGACTGTTTCGTCCCCGCAGGCGTGAAGGCCGGGTGAAGGCAGGTGGCGGGCTCGGACTAGGGTCGCGAGCGTGACCGTGCTGGTGATCTCTGGAACGGGGACCGGCGTCGGCAAGACAGTCGTGACCGCGGCCATCGCCGCGCTGGCCGCCGAGCGTGGCGAACGCGTCGCGGTACTCAAGCCCGCGCAGACCGGGGTCGCCGACGCGGAGCCGGGCGATCTCGCGGAGGTGCGCCGCCTTGCCGGTGCTGTCACCACCCGCGAGTTGCGCCGCTACCCGGACCCGCTGTCTCCTGAGGCCGCCGCCCGCCGCTGCGGTCTCGATCCCGTCACGCCGGCGGAGGCGGCGAGTGCGGCCGGTGAGCTGCACGCCAGCCACGATCTGGTGCTGGTGGAGGGCGCGGGTGGGTTGTTGGTGCGGTTCGATCCGGCGGGGGGCACGCTTGCCGACGTCGCGTGGTCGTTGGGTGCTCCGCTGCTGATCGTGGCGCAGGCGGGGTTGGGCACGCTGAACGCCACGGCGCTGACCGCGGAGGTCGCCACCCGCAGAGGTCTTGACGTGGCGGGGGTGGTGATCGGTTCCTGGCCTGCCGAACCGGACCTGGCCTCGCGCTGCAACCTCGGTGACCTTCCGGTCGCCGCTGGTGCGCCGCTGCTCGGCGCGATCGCCGAGGGAGCAGCGGGGCAGCAGGCGCACCGGTTCCTCGAGCACGCCAGGTACGGGCTGTCGCCGTGGTTCGGCGGCGAGTTCGACCCGGAATGCTTCACCGGCAGGATGGCGAGCCAGGCCTGAGCCCGCACGGTAGCCGCCCAACACGGACGTGACCCAGGTCGCTGTGTGGCGCGGGGCGGGTACGTCACACTCGATCGAACAGGCGAACAGCAGGCGAAGGAGATGGCGTGACGGCCGCAACCACCGAGGCGGAAATCCTCACGATCGCGCGTGAGCAGGTACTCCAGCGGGGCGAGGGACTGTCCGAGGAACAGGTGCTACAGGTGCTGCGGCTCGGTGACGAACACCTCACCGGCCTGCTGGCGCTCGCGCACGACGTGCGGATGCGCTGGTGCGGGCCAGAGGTCGAGGTCGAGGGCATCGTCAGTGTCAAGACGGGCGGCTGCCCGGAGGACTGCCACTTCTGCTCGCAGTCGGGCCGGTTCCCGACGCCGGTGCGGTCGGCCTGGCTCGACATCCCGGGGTTGGTGAAGGCGGCCGCCGAGACCGCGGCCACCGGTGCCACCGAGTTCTGCATCGTCGCGGCCGTGCGTGGCCCTGACGCGAGGTTGCTGTCGCAGGTACGCGACGGGATCGCCGCCATCAGGGAGTCCGGCAACGACATCCAGATCGCGTGCTCGCTGGGAATGCTGACCCAGGACCAGGTGGACGAACTCGTCGCCATGGGTGTGCACCGGTACAACCACAACCTGGAGACGGCACGGTCGCACTTTCCGAACGTGGTCACCACTCACACCTGGGAGGAGCGGTGGGAGACCCTGCGGATGGTGCGCGCCGCGGGCATGGAGGTCTGCTGCGGCGGCATCATCGGGATGGGGGAGAGCGACGAGCAGCGAGCCGAGTTCGCCGTTCAGCTCGCGGCGCTGGAGCCCGACGAGGTGCCGATGAACTTCCTCATCCCACAGCCGGGTACGCCGTACGAGTCCTACGAGGTCGTCGAGGGCAAGGACGCGCTTCGGGTGGTGGCGGCGTTTCGGCTCGCCATGCCACGCACGATGCTGCGGTTCGCGGGCGGTCGGGAGCTGACCCTGGGCGACCTCGGTGCGGAGCAGGGGATGCTCGGCGGGATCAACGCGATCATCGTCGGCAACTACCTGACCAACCTCGGCCGCCCCGCGCAGCGGGACCTCGACATGCTCGGCGAGCTGAAGATGCCGATCAAGGCGCTGAGCGAGACGCTGTGAGCGAGCGGTTCTGTGTCCACTGCGGCCGTGCGGAGGCCCCGGCCGGACACGAGTCGTGCCGCAGCCCGCGCACTGCCCTGGAACCGCCCCGGTTCTGCCCGCAATGTGCCCGCAGGATGGTGGTGCAGGTGACTCCGTCGGGATGGTCGGCGCGGTGCAGCAGGCACGGGGAAACCTCCTCGGTGGACGCCTCCCCGACCGGCTAGGCTCGCCGCTGACGGGGGCGTCGCAAAGGGAGGTCGGGAGTGCCGGAGCAGGCGGAGCAAGCTGACATCGCGCTGCCACCGCCCGCGCAGCCCGCCGTGAAGCCCGCGCCCGTGGCCGGTGTGACCGTCAGGGCCGATCTGCTGCCCGCCGTCAGCGTGATGTCACTGGTGGGGCTGCTGGGCATCCCACTCGGTTGGCTGTGGGCCTTGCTTGCACCGACGCAGCGCATGCGGGTGGTCACCGAGGAAGGCAGGCTGGTGCCGCTGCAGCTGGAAAGCTGGCACCGCTTCGAGGACATGGCGATCTTCCTCCTGCTGGGCCTTTCGGCGGGTCTGGTCGTCGGGTCCGTGGTGTGGTTGCTGCGCCAGCGGCGCGGGCCGGTGACGCTGCTCGCGGTTGTGGGTGGCTCGCTACTGGCCGCGTGGCTGGCGATGCGGTTGGGTACCGCGTTCGCGGACGCGCGCTACCCCGTGCCCGAGTCGCCGGGGCTGGGCGCGGTGGTCGAGCGGGCGCCGGTGCTGGAATCGCGCTGGGTGCTGCTGGCGCAGCCGATGACGGCCGCGCTCGCCTACGGGGTGCTGGCCGCCTGGTACGGACACGACGACCTCGGCAGGCGGCTGGCCTGACCATCGCGAGTCCCCCGCTCCTGTCCGCGAGTCCCCCGCTCTCGTCCGCGAGTTCTGCGTTCCTGGCCGCGAGTTCTGCGTTCGGGCTCTCGACCGCGACGCTGGTGTCGATGCTGCGGGTGGGGTGGCGGGCCCTCGCTAGTTCAGACTGGGCCTGGCCGGGTGCTCGCCCACCTCGCTGTAGGGCGGCGGTACGGCGCGCAGTTCGGACAGAAACCCAGCCTCCCTGCTCAGCAGTTGGCAGGCCAGCCGCAGTCTGTGCAGTGGCTGGGTTTCCTCGAGCAGGGCCTGCCGGTCGGACAGCGGCAGCATGCAGTCGGCGGCGAGCAGGTAGGCAAGCTCGGTGGGTGCGACATCGGTGGCGGGAGAACGCCAGCCGTCTCTTTCCCATGCCAACGCGCAGTAGCGACGGTGGGCCGCCCTGGCCACATCCGCGAGTCGAACGCCGACTTCCTCGCCACCTTCCGGCAGTGGTGCGTCGTCGATCCACTCCACCTTGCCCACGAGGTAGGGCGCGGAGCGGGTGTCGAGTCCGAGCAGCCGGAAGCGGCGTTGTCCTGTGGTGATGATGTCGAACCGGCCGTCCGGCAAGCGCTTGGCCTCTCGCAGCAACGCGGTGCAGCCGATGCCATGTACGTGCTCGAGCCGCTCGACTTCGCGGACCACGGATGTCTTGATGGCGACAACGCCGAACACCCGCTTTGGCACCACCTCGGTCACCAGGTCGATGGTGAGTTGCCGGTAGCGGGGCTCGAAGATGTGCAACGGCAGATGCACACCCGGTAGCAGCACAGTGTGCAGCGGAAACAGCGGCAGTGAGGCGGTAGCGCCCTCCCGTCTGCTTTGGGTCACGTTCTCACGTTACGGCGTCGGGGACCGGCGTGCTCGTTCGCGCGTGGCAGGCCGCTTCGGTGTGGGTGGCCGCAGTACCGCGAAGGGGTCGGTCACCTGCATTCCCGCGTGCGCGAACGAGTACAGCGCAGCGGGGCGCCCGCCGGTGCGGCCGGGGGAGGCCGTGCGACCGGACGGAACCAGCAGGCCGCGCCGGGACAACACCCGTTGCAGATTGGTCGCCGACACCGGATATCCCAGAGCAGCCGAGTACAACTCACGCAGCGTGGACATCGTGAACTCCTTCGGTGCCAGTGCGAAACCGAGGTTGGTGTAGCTCAGCTTCGCCCGCAGCCGATCGCGGGCCCGCAGCACGATCGCCTCGTGGTCGAACGCCGTGCGCGGCAGCGCGTCCACCGGATGCCAGGCGGTGTCCTCCGGCACCACGGGGTCGACGCCCGCGGGCACCAAGCCGAGAAAGGCAGTGGCGACCACCCTCGGCCCCGGTACCCGGTCCGGTGCGCTGAACACCGCCAGTTGCTCGACGTGGGAAAGCTGCTTCACGTCGACCTTCTCGGCGAGTTGCCTGCGGATCGAGGTCTCCACGTCCTCGTCGGGGCGCAGCCTGCCCCCCGGCAGCGACCACCTGCCGATATGCGGATCGAGCGCACGTCGCCACAGCAGCACCCGAAGGCTCGCGGGCCCGTGTGCCTGCGGGTGCTCACCGGCGGGTGTGGTGTAACGCACCTGTAGCACGGCCGCCAGCACCTCGTGTGCCACAGGGTTGTTGCTGTTAATATGTGATAGCACGGTTTTCGATTGTAAGGCGAAAACTCACGGAGGATCAACATGACGGCGCACGTGGACGAACTCATTCCGTACGGGGGCGTCCGTGCGGACGAGGCTTGGGCCGAGGAGGTACGCAGGCTCGCCGACGAGCGAGACGCGGTGCTGCTCGCGCACAACTACCAGCTGCCCGAGATCCAGGAGATCGCCGACCACACCGGTGACTCGCTCGCGCTGAGCAGGATCGCCGCCGCCAGCGATGCCTCCACCATCGTCTTCTGCGGTGTGCACTTCATGGCGGAGACGGCGAAGATCCTCGCACCGGACAAGACCGTGCTGATCCCCGACGCCAGGGCGGGCTGCTCGCTGGCCGACTCCATCACGGGTGAGCAGTTGCGCGAGTGGAAGGCGCAACACCCCGGTGCGGTCGTGGTCTCCTACGTCAACACCACGGCGGAGGTGAAGGCCGAGACCGACATCTGCTGCACGTCGTCGAACGCGGTGGACGTCGTCGCCTCGATCCCGAGTGACACCGAGGTGCTGTTCTGCCCCGACCAGTTCCTCGGCGCGCACGTCAGGCGGGAGACCGGCAGGCAGAACCTCCACGTCTGGGCCGGTGAGTGCCACGTGCACGCCGGGATCAACGGCCCCGAACTCGCCGAGCGAGCGCAGGCCGACCCCGAAGCCGACCTGTTCATCCACCCCGAGTGCGGGTGTGCCACCTCGGCGCTGTACCTGGCAGGGGAGGGCACGGTCGCCCCGGGCCGGGTGAAGATCCTCTCCACCGGCGACATGCTCAAGGCGGCCAAGCAGACCAAGGCGGGTTCGGTGCTGGTGGCCACGGAGACGGGCATGCTGCACCAGCTGCGCAAGGCCGCGCCCGAGATCGACTTCCGGGCGGTCAACGACCGTGCCACCTGCCGCTACATGAAACTGATCACCCCTGCCGCGTTGCTGCGGGCGCTGCGGGAGGGCGTCGACGAGGTGCACGTCGACCCGGAGACGGCGCGGCTCGCGCGTGCCTCGGTGCAGCGCATGATCGAGATCGGCAAGCCGGGCGGCGGCGAATGAGCGCACAGGTTAGTGACCCGAGAGCGAAAACCCCCGGTTGGGAGGCGACGGCCGACCTGGTGGTGCTCGGCAGCGGGGTCGCGGGGCTGACGGCGGCACTGCGGGGCGCGGAACTGGGGCTGCGGGTTCTCGTGGTCACCAAGGGCTCCGTCGCCGAGGGCAACACCCGGTGGGCACAGGGTGGTGTCGCCGTCGTGCTCGACGGCGAGCACGCCGAGGGCGCCGAGGGCGACTCGCTGCTTTCCCATGCCGCCGACACCGTCACCGCCGGGGCGGGGTTGTGTGATGTCGATGCCGTGCGCGAGATCGTCCGCGCGGGTCCGGGCGCCGTCGCGAGGCTGCGCAGGCGTGGCGCGCGCTTCGACACCACCGACTCCGGGCTGGCGCGGACCCGGGAGGGCGGGCACAGCGCCTTCCGCGTCATCCACGCGGGAGGCGACGCCACAGGTGCCGAGGTGGAACGCGCCCTCGTGGCCGCGGCGGGCAGGCAACGCATCGCCGTGCTGGAGCACCACGTAGCCGTCGACGCGCTGCGCGCACCCGCCGGTGAGGTGGCCGGTGTGTCGGTACTGGACGAGCAGGGCGTGCCCGGGTTGCTGCGCGCACCCGCCGTTCTCGTGGCCACCGGCGGCTTCGGTCAGCTCTACCAGGCGACCTCCAACCCCGAGCCTGCCACGGGCGACGGCATCGCCCTCGCGCTGCGGGCTGGTGCTTGCGTGGCCGACATCGAGTTCGTGCAGTTCCATCCCACGGTGCTCTACACCCCGTCGGCCCGGGGCCGCCGCCCGCTCGTCACCGAGGCGGTGCGCGGTGAGGGGGCCGTACTCGTGGACGCCACGGGACGGCCGGTGATGCGGGGAGTGCACCCACTGGCCGACCTCGCACCACGTGACGTCGTGTCCGCCGCGATCACCCGCAGGATGGCCTTGGCACCCGGCGGCGTGCACGACCACGTGTTCCTCGACGCCACCGGGATCGCCGGATTCGACCGCCGGTTCCCCACGGTGCACGCCGCGTGCCTGGCCGAAGGCGTCGACCCGGCCGTGGACCCGATTCCGGTCACCCCAGCCGCGCACTTCGCCTGCGGAGGCGTGGTCACCACCACCGAAGGGCGCACCGGGGTGTCAGGGCTGTACGCCGCGGGCGAGGTCGCGCGGACCGGCCTGCACGGAGCCAACCGGCTGGCGTCCAACAGCCTGCTCGAAGGCCTGGTGATGGCCGAGCGTGCGGCCGAGGCCGTCGCAGCGGACCTGGCCGCGGGCCGCCTCGCCGACCCCGCGTACGGCAGCGACCCGCGAACCGGCGCCGTGCCGATCGCCGATCGCGACGTGCTGCAGCGGGTGATGAGCCGCTACGCCGCCATCGGCAGGGACGCCGAAGGGTTGGCCGTCGCGGGTTCGGTGCTCGATCTGTCCACGGAGAACGGACCGCTGTGGACACACCGCGCCGTGGAGGACGCGGCGCTGACGCTGATAGCGCAGGCGCTGGTCGTGGCGGCCGAGCGCAGGCAGGAGTCGAGAGGTAGCCACGTGCGCACCGACCATCCACGACGCGACGACACCTCCTGGCAGCGCAGCCTGTACGTCAGGCTCGGGCCGTCGGGCAGGCCGGTGCTGGCCGACCCGGTGCTGGAGACCGCGGCGTGACGGCGACCGAACTGGACCTGGACGACGCGCGCAGGGTGGTCACCACCGCACTGCAGGAGGACCTGCGGTACGGGCCCGACGCCACCACGGCCGCGACCGTGCCCGAAGCCGCCACGGCGACGGCGGAGTTGACACCCCGCGCGCCGGGTGTCGTCGCGGGCATACCCGTGGCGCTCGCGGTGTTCGACGCGGTGCTGGGCGACGGCTACGAGGTGGTGAGCAGCCGCCTCGACGGCAGCGCCGTGGCGGCGGGCGAACCGGTGCTGGTGGTGCGCGGCGGGGTGAGGGGTTTGCTCACCGCGGAGCGGACCGTGCTGAACCTGCTGTGCCACCTCTGCGGGGTGGCGACCGCGACGGCGGCATGGGTTTCGGCGGTGCGGGGCACCGGCTGCGCGATCCGCGACTCCCGCAAGACGCTGCCCGGGTTGCGGCTGCTGCAGAAGTACGCGGTGCGCCTCGGGGGCGGGGTGAACCATCGGATGGGCCTTGGCGACGCGGTGCTCATCAAGGACAACCACGTGGTGGCCGCCGGATCGGTCTCCGAGGCGCTGCGGCTCGCGCGGGAGCGCGCGGCGGGGCTGCCGTGCGAGGTGGAGGTCGACAACCTCGATCAACTTGCCGAGGCGCTCGATGCGGGTGCCGACGAGGTGTTGCTGGACAACTTCACCCCCGCCGGCTGCGCCGACGGGGTGCGGCTGCGTGACGCGCGGTCACCGAGGACGAGGTTGGAGGCCTCGGGCGGGTTGCGGTTGGAGAACGCCCGTGCCTACGCCGAATCGGGAGTGGACTACCTGGCGGTGGGGGCGCTCACCCACTCGGTGTCGGCGCTGGACATCGGGATGGACCTGCGCGAGGGCGGGTGAGGCGGGCCGTCGAGGCCGCTGGCTCACCCGCGACCGAGCCTGCGATTGGCCAGCACGCCGGTCGCCTCGCGCGACTTGGCGGCCAGTTCGGAGTCGATGTCGGCGACGAGCAGATCCGGTTCGGCGCCCAACTGCGCGTGCAGGTGCCCGAACGGGTCAGCCACGGCCGAGTACCCGATGCCGGTGGGCGCCTTGGGATTGACCTCGGTGCCGGTCGCGGCCGGATGCGCCTGCCCGCACGCCAGCACCCAGCAGCCGGAGTCGAGCGCCCTTGCCCGTACCAGTAGCTCCCACTGCTCGCGTTTGCCCTTGCCCGCACCCCACGACGCCGGTAGCACCACCGCACTGCTGCCCGCGTCGGCCAGCGACTGGAACAGCTCGGGGAACCGCACGTCGTAGCAGGTGGCAAGGCCGAGCCTGACCCCGTCGACGTCCACGGTGACCTGTTCGGAGCCTCCCGCGACGGTGTCGGACTCGCGGAAGCCGAAGGCGTCGTACAGGTGGATCTTGTCGTAGCCGAGGTGCTCGCCGAGCCCGGTCACCAGCAGCGTGTTACGAACCCGGTCGCCGTCGGGGGTGAACATGCCTGCGATCACCAGCACGCCTGCGTCCCGCGCGATCTCGCTGACCGCCAGCGCCCACGGCCCGTCCACCGGCTCGGCGAGCGGCGCGAGCCGTACTCCGAACCGCGCCATCATGGCTTCGGGGAACACGACCACGCGGGCGCCCTCCGCCGCGGCCCTGCCCACCCATTCCCTGACGAGATCGAGGTTGCTCTTCGGATCGGTGCTCGATGTGAGCTGGCACAGGGCGACTCGCAGCACGGCTACCTCCCGGTCGCGGACGCGGTACTGGCTCGTACCCTAGACCCTATGTTGAGCCGCACCGACCTGCGAGGTCGTGTCCCTTCCCCCGCGGAACTGCGCGCCACCCTGCCGCGCGCCGAGGTGGACGTGGACGCGGTGCTGCATCAGGTACGCCCGGTGGTGGAGGCCGTGCGCGACCGAGGGGTCGAGGCGGTGCTGGAGTACACGCAGCGCTTCGACCAGGTGCGGCCGCACACCGTCCGGGTACCGGAGGCGGAAATCGATCGTGCGCTGGCCGAGCTGGACCCGAAGGTGCGCGAGGCGTTGCAGGAGTCGATCTCCCGGGCCCGCACCGTGCACGCCGACCAGCGCCGAACCGATGTGACCACGCGTGTCGTCGAGGGCGGCACCGTCACCGAGCGCTGGGTTCCGGTCGCGCGGGTCGGCCTCTACGCACCGGGCGGGCTTGCCGTGTACCCCTCCAGCGTGGTGATGAACGTCGTGCCCGCTCAGGCCGCGGGCGTGGAGTCGCTGGTGCTGTGCTCGCCGCCGCAGGCGGAGTTCGGTGGGCTCGTGCACCCGACGATCCTCGCCGCCGCCGCGCTGCTCGGGGTTCGCGAGGTGTGGGCGGTCGGTGGCGCGCAGGCCGTCGCGCTGCTCGCCTACGGCGGCACCGACACCGACGGGCGACCGCTGGAGCCCGCCGATCTCGTCACCGGACCCGGCAACATCTACCTCACCGCCGCCAAGCGGATGCTGCGTGGCCTCATCGGCATCGACTCCGAGGCGGGCCCCACCGAGATCGCGATCCTGGCCGACGACACCGCCGATCCCGAGCACGTGGCCGCCGACCTGATCAGCCAGGCAGAGCACGACGTGCTCGCGGCCAGCGTGCTGGTGACCACGTCCGAGCGGCTCGCCGACGCGGTCGACGCCGAGTTGCAGCGCAGGGTCGCGGCCACCAAGCACACCGAGCGGGTGGAGCAGGCGTTGCGCGGCAAGCAGTCCGGCACCGTGCTGGTGTCGACAGTGGACGACGGGCTTCGCGTGGTGAACGCCTACGCCGCGGAGCACCTGGAGATCCAGACCGCGCAGGCCAGCTCCGTCGCGGCGCGGGTGCGCAACGCGGGCGCGGTCTTCGTCGGGCCGTACGCGCCGGTCTCGCTCGGTGACTACTGCGCGGGCTCCAACCATGTGCTGCCCACGGGAGGGTTCGCGCGGCACTCGTCGGGGCTTTCGGTGCAAAGCTTCCTACGCGGCATCCACGTGGTGGACTACAGCGCCGACGCGCTGCGGGCGGTGGCTGACAAGGTGGTGGTGCTGGCCGAGGCGGAGGACCTGCCCGCGCACGGCGAGGCGGTTTCCGCCCGGTTCCCGGAGGGTGAGGCGTGAGCGCCGACGAGGTGACGCTGGATCAGTTGCCGCTGCGCGACGACCTGCGGGGCCGCAGCCCCTACGGTGCACCGCAACTGGACGTGCCGGTCCGGTTGAACACCAACGAGAACCCCTACCCGCCGCCCGCCGAGCTGGTCGCCGACGTCACCGAGGCGGTGCGTGAGGCGGCGAGCACGCTGCACCGCTACCCCGACCGCGACGCCGTCGAACTGCGCAGGGATCTGGCCGCCTACCTCTCGGTGTCCACCCGCGTCCCGCTCACCGAGCGCAACGTGTGGGCGGCCAACGGTTCCAACGAGATCCTGCAGCAGTTGCTGCAGGCCTTCGGCGGGCCGGGCCGCTGCGCGCTGGGCTTCGAGCCGTCGTACTCGATGCATCCGATCATCGCGGCGGGCACACGTACCGACTGGCTGCCCGCGCCTCGAAGGCCGGACTTCTCCCTCGACGTGCGTGAGGCGGCCCGCCTCGTCACGCAGCGGCAACCGGACGTGCTGTTCCTGACCAGCCCCAACAACCCCACGGGCGGCTCGATTCCGCCTGCCGACCTCGAGTCGCTGCTGTGGGTGGCTCCGGGCATGGTGGTTGTCGACGAGGCGTACGCGGAGTTCTCGGCCCGGCCCAGCGCGGTGCGGTTGCTCGAGCAGTACCCGGCCAAACTGGTGGTCTCTCGCACGATGAGCAAGGCGTTCGCCTTCGCGGGTGGGAGGCTGGGCTACCTGGCGGCCGCGCCCGCGGTGGTGGACGCGCTGCAACTGGTGCGCCTGCCGTACCACCTTTCCTCGCTGACACAGGCCGCCGCGCGCGCCGCCCTCCGGCATGCCGAGGCGACGCTCGCGTCGGTGGCCAGGCTGGCGGCCGAGCGCGACCGGGTGGCGCAGACGTTGCAGGGCATGGGTTTCACCACGGTGCCAAGCGACGCCAACTTCATCCTCTTCGGCGGATTCACCGACGCGGCGGCCGCCTGGCAGTCCTACGTGGACAAGGGCGTGCTGGTCCGCGACGTCGGCATCGAGGGGCATCTGCGGGTCACCGTGGGCAGGCCGGAGGAGAACGACGCCTTTCTGGAGGCGAGCAAGGAGGTCCCGAGGTGACTCGGGTAGGCAAGGTGGAACGCACCACCAAGGAATCGTCGATCCGAGTGGAGCTGGACCTGGACGGCACCGGCCAGGTCGAGGTCACCACCGGCGTGCCGTTCTACGACCACATGCTGAACTCCTTCGGCGTGCATGGTTCGCTCGACCTCAGAATCGAAGCGCGCGGCGACGTCCACATCGACGCACACCACACGGTCGAGGACACCGCGATCGTGCTCGGGCAGGCGATCCGCGAGGCACTCGGCGACAAAGCGGGCATCCGCCGATTCGGTGACGCGTGGATTCCCATGGACGAGACGCTCGCCCACGCCGCCATCGACGTCTCGGGGCGCCCCTACTGTGTGCAGCTCGGCGAGCCGGAGGAGTTCAACACCTTCACCATCGGCGGCAACTACCCGTTCGTGCTCACCAGGCACGTGTTCGAGTCGCTGTCCTTCCACGCCCAGCTCGCGCTGCACGTTCGGGTGCTGCATGGCCGCGACCCGCACCACATCGCCGAGGCGCAGTACAAGGCGGTGGCCAGGGCGTTGCGGGCGGCCACTGAGCCGGACCCCAGAGTGGGTGGCGTGCCGTCCACGAAGGGTGTGCTCTAGATGCAGACCTGGCTGCCGCTGGTGCTGTTCGCTGTTGCGGGGTTCCTGGCGGGTGGCGCATACAGCGTGTGGAAGAAGTCGCGCCCGCTCTCCGTGGCGCTCGGCGTGACCGCGCTGCTGGCGGCGGGCGCGGCCATCGCCTGGCTGTACTGACGGACCGCTACACCGGCTCCAGGGTGCGGTCGGTGCCGTGTCCGCCCTCCGGGGGTTTCGCGGCGAGCCGCTCACCCTCGACGTCCACGCGCGGCAGCACGCGGTCCAGCCAGCGCGGCAGCCACCACGCCCGCTTGCCCAGCAGTGACATCACCGCGGGCACGATGGTCATCCGCACCACGAAGGCGTCCATCGCGACCCCGAACGCCAGCGCGAAGCCGACCGACTGGATGAGCGTTTCCTCGGCGAGTACGAATCCGGCGAAGACACTGATCATGATGAGCGCCGCGGCGACCACCACGCGCGAGCCGTGTTTGAAACCGATGACCATAGCCTGGTCGGGTGTGGCGCCGTGGACGTGTTCCTCACGCATCCGCGTCACCAGGAACACCTGGTAGTCCATGGCGAGGCCGAACAGCACGCCGATGAGCAGGATGGGCAGCATGCTCATCACGGGGCCGGTCGACTCCACGCCGAGCAGGTCACCGAGCCAGCCCCACTGAAACACCGCCACGACGGCGCCGAAGGTGGCCGCCACCGAGCCCAGGAAGCCCACGGCCGCCTTCAACGGCACCACCACGGAGCGGAAGACCAGCATGAGCAGGATGAACGCCAGGCCCACGATCAGCGAGAGGTAGGGCAGTAGGGCGTCGGCCATCTTGCGGGAGACGTCGATGTTCAGTGCGGTGTAGCCGGTGACGGACACGGTGGCGCCGGTGCGGTCGTGAAGCGCCTGACCCTCCGCGCGGATGTCGGTGACGAGCTGCTCGGTTTCCGCGCTGCTCGGGCCGCTCTTGGGCACCACGTTCAGCAGCGCGGTGTCGCCCGCGGCGTTGAACCGGGGCGGCGTCACGGCGGCGACGTCGTCGAGCGCGCTGATCCGCCGGGCGGCTGCGCTCACGGCGGCCCTCGGATCGGTCTGCGCCTCCACCATGACGACGAGCGGCCCGTTGGACCCGGGGCCGAAACCCTCGCTGATCAGGTTGTAGGCCCTGTGCTGCGTGGAGTCCGGCGGTGCGGTGCTGTCGTTGGGAAGGCCCAGCCGCATGTCCGTGGCGGGGACCGCCAGCACAGCCAGCCCGGCCACCGAGAGGACGAGCACGATGCCGCGCCGCCGCGCGACGAGCGCCGCCCAGCGCTCACCCAGCGTCGGACCGTTGCCGTTGCCGCCTCGCAGCCCGGGGATGCGCCCGCCAAGCACCTTCGTACGCACGAAGCCGAGGACGGCGGGCAGCAGGGTCAAAGCGATCAGCACCGCGACCGCGACGGTCACCGACGCGGCGAGGCCCATCTCGCCGAGCACCGGGATACCGACGATGGTGAGGCCTGCCAGCGCGATGATCACTGTCAGCCCGGCGAAGACGACAGCGGAGCCCGCCGTACCGACGGCGAGGGCGGCGGCGTCGGCGGGTTCGCGTCCCTGCCGCAGTTCGTGGCGGTACCGGGAGAGGATGAACAGCGCGTAGTCGATACCAACGGCGAGGCCGATCATCAGCGCGAGCACCGGCGTGTTGGAGTTCAGCTCAAGGAAGCCGGACGCGGCGGTGATGCCCGCCATGCCGATCCCGATGCCGATGAGCGCGGTCAGCAGCGGCAGGCCCGCGGCGAGCAGCGAACCGAACGTCACGATGAGCACCACCGCGGCGACTGCGACCCCGATGCCTTCGGTCGGCTGCGTCTGCGGCATCGGCTGCATCGCGTCGCCACCGAACTCCACCGCCAGACCCTCGGCCCTGCCCGGGTCGGCGGCCGAGCGCAGTGCCTCACGGTCGGACTCGGTCAGCTCGAAGTTCTTCACCTGGTAGGTCACCTGGGCGAGCGCGATCCTGCCGTCGGGCGACACCATCCGTGCCTGGAACGGGTCGGTGACGCCTGCGACCTTCGGCGCGGCGCGCAGGCCGTCCACGACCTCGGCGACGGTGGCCGGGTCCAGCTTCTCGCCCTGCGGCGCGGCCATCACGACGCGGGCGGTGGCTCCTCCCACCCCGGCTTCGGGGAACTTCTGCTTCAACTGCTCGATCGCCCGCTGCGACTCGGTGCCCGGGATGGCCACCGAGTTGGTGGTCTGCCCGGACAGCGTCAGGGCGCCGACGCCGAAGGCCGCGAGAAGGACGACCCAGATGCCGGTGACCAGCCAGCGGCGCTGGAATGAGAACCGGCCGACACGGGACAGGAAGGTGGCCACGCCAGGCTCCGTTTCGGTACGGACGGATGCGTTCACCGACGAAACTAGCCGATCGGCTAGAGAGCTCCAAGCCGATCGGCTAGCGATGTGATCGGCCGAACACTATGGTCCACTTGCCGATCGACAAGTGCATGCTTGGCGAGAAGAGCGCCTGCGCGTACTGTCGCCGCTGTTCGGTGAGGAGGCTTCAATGGCTTCAATGACCGTCGGCACCGTCGCCGAGGACACGAAGTCACGGCTACTGGCCACGGCGGTGCGACTGTTCAGCGAGCACGGCGTGGGCGGTACGTCATTGCAGATGATCGCCGACGAACTCGGCGTGACGAAGGCCGCCGTCTACTACCACTTCAAGACCAAGGACGAGATCACCGAGGCCGTCGCCGCGCCCGCGTTGCGGGAGTTGGAGCAGGTCCTCGACGAGGCCGCCGCGCAACGATCCAGGGGAGCCCAGATCGACCACGCGCTTGCCGGGTTCGTCGACCTCATCGTGAGGCATCGGACCCTGGTGGCGCTGTTCAACACCGACCCCGGGGTTGCCCGCGCCATCGACAGGTCACTGCGCGGCGAAGAGAACTTCAAGACCAGGATGGTGACGCTGCTTGCCGGGCCGGAGCCCGGCCTCGCGGGCGTCATCACGGTGCACGTGATACTCGCGGGGCTGGCGCTGACAGGAGGCGCGCCCGACCACGAGGACCTCGACGACGACACGTTGCGCTCGCACCTGTTCGAGGTGGGCAGGCGCATGTTGGGCCGCCCGAAGCGCCGCGCGTGATGGGCGATCAGATGCCGCCCTCGGTGGCGGGCTTCAGCAGCGGCGCACCAGGTCCGAAGTTGGCGAGCCTGTCGTCGACGTTGTGCAGGCCACAGGTACGTAGCGAAAGGCAGCCGCAGCCCACGCAACCGGTGAGCTGGTCACGCAGGCGCTGCAACGCGTCGATGCGGGCGTCGAGTTCCGCACGCCAGTTGCGGGACAGCCTGGCCCAGTCGGCCTTCGTCGGTGCGTGGTCGCGGGGCAGGTCGGCAAGCGCTTCGCCGATCTGTTCGAGGCTGAGACCCACCCGCTGCGCCGCGCGGATGAACGCGATCCGGCGCAGCACGGCGCGTGGGTAGCGACGCTGGTTACCCGATGACCGCTCGGAGGTGATCAGGCCGCGCTCCTCGTAGAACCGCAGCGTGGTGTGTGGCACGCCGCTGCGCTCGGCGACCTGGCCGATGCTGAGGTAGTCGGCAAGCTTCGTCGTCACGACAGCCACCCTACTCCGAGTTCCACTTAGGTAGAGGTAATGGCGGCGGTGCCGCTCACTGCGGTGAGGATGTGTGATTGTCCCGGGGACGCCCACGGCGACCGGTGTGATTCTCGTCATTGCCCAGTCGCCGGCGTCGCTGCCGTGGCAGCACCACATCGGTGATGACGGGGAACGGTTCGCTGTCGATATCCTCCCGCCAAGCCCGAAGCAGCCGGTCCAGGGCATCTTCGTGGACCATATGGCCTCCACAGGAGTGACCGTGTCAAGGGTACTACCCGGTAACAGCCGAGGTCGAACCTCTGATCGGCGCATTCGCGCCTCGCCTCGGTGGCAGACCACTGGCCCGTAAGGCCCATTGGCGGTGACGACTGATCCACTGTAGAAGTGTCCGGCCACGCCCTGCGGGTGATCCACAGCGGACGCGATTCTTGTTCGCGAACGGCGCCGCTGATAGGGCAGACTCCAGGTGTGGAACTGGTGACCGTCGACGACATCCGGGCCGCCGCCGCGCGCATCGATGGCGCGGTCGTTCGGACCCCGCTGTTGCCCGCGACGTGGGCCGCGTCCGACCGGCCGTTGTGGCTGAAGCCCGAGTCGCTGCAACCCATCGGCGCGTTCAAGCTGCGCGGCGCGTACAACGCCGTCGCGCGGCTGGACGAACGAGTACGGCGACGTGGTGTCGTGACCTACTCCAGTGGCAACCACGCGCAGGCCGTCGCTTACGCGGCTCGCGCGTTCGGTGTCGAAGCCACCATCGTCATGCCCGACGTGACACCTCAGGTGAAGATCGACAACACCCGGGGGTACGGCGCCGAGGTTGTCCTGGTGCCGATCGGGCAGCGCGAGGCCGCAGCCAACGAGATCGTCGCCGACCGCGGCGCCGTGCTCGTGCCCCCGTTCGACCACCCTGACGTCGTCGCGGGGCAGGGCACCATCGGCGCGGAGATCGTGGCCGACCTGGCGGGCGTCGACGCGGTACTGGTACCGGTCTCCGGTGGTGGACTCGCCTCGGGAATCGGTACGGCGGTCAAGGCGCTGTCTCCACGCACGAAGGTGATCGCCGTGGAACCGGAGCTGTCAGCGACCACAACGGAGAGCTTGAGCGCGGACGCCGCTGTGGACTGGCCGGTGGAACGCAGGGCACGCACGATCGCCGACGGTCTTCGCACGCAGCCCTCCGAATTCACCTTCGCCCACCTGCGAGAGGTGCTGGACGGCGTCGTTACCGTCAGCGAGGAGCAGATCCGCTCGGCGATGGCCGTGCTCGCCCGCAAGGCGCGCCTGGTGGCCGAGCCCAGCGGCGCGGTATCGCTGGCGGCCTACCTGTCCCGGGCAGACCAACTACCATCCGGAAGCACCGTGGCGGTGATCTCCGGCGGCAACGTGGACCCGCGGTTGCTGGCCGATGTGCTGGCCGAGCGGGCGTAAGGTGGAGACCGTCGGTAACCGTTTCGTAGGGGGTGGCTTGATGCTCTTCGGCGACGAGCATGTGCGCCGTTACGAGGAGACAGCCGGGGAGGTCGGTCACGATTGGGAGAACGGCGCGCCCGTGTTGATCCTCACCACCAAGGGCCGCCGGACCGGCAAGCCACACAAGTTCGCGCTCATCTACCAGGAACACGACGGCGACTACGTCGTCGTCGCGTCGAAGGGCGGCGCCGACGACCATCCCGGCTGGTACAAGAACCTGGCGCACGACCCGGACGTGGAGGTGCAGGTGCGGGCGGAGGTGTTCCGTGCCCGCGCGCGCACGGCAGGACCCGACGAGAAGGCTCGGTTGTGGCCGATCATGACCAAGGTCTGGCCCGCCTACGACGACTACCAGCGCAGTACCGACAGGGACATTCCCGTCGTGGTGCTGGAGCGCGTCGGCTGAGCGGGCAGGAAGGGGATGACCGTGACCCAGCACTCGACGGTCGATGTCGTCGGTCTGCTGACGAAGCTGGCGGAGGCACAGCACCACGCCGAACTGGGAGAGCTGGACCCGGCGGAACTGCCGGGCCTGATCAGGGCGCAGCGGCTCGTCCGCGAGTACGCGGGGTGGCCGGTGGAGGCCGACTCCGACCGCTGAGCATCATCCGCCGGTTCCCCCGGCGGGGGCGGGGCCTGTGGTTCGGGATCGCCATCGAGATCGTGGCGCTGCTGCTGGCGGTAACGACGCGGTGGCGCCTCAGCGGGCTCGGCCACCTGCCGAGGCAGGGCGGCGTCCTGGTGGCGAGCAACCATGTCTCCTTTGCCGATCCGCCGTTGGTCACCCTGTTCTGCCTGGCGGCGGGACGGGTTCCTCGGTTCTTCGCGAAGGCGGGGTTGTGGAAGGTGCCGCTGATCCGGTCGGTGATGGCCTCCGGTCGCCACATTCGGGTGCATCGCGGCAGGACCAGCGTGCTCGATGCCTACCGGAACGGGGTGGCCGCCGTGCAGGCGGGCGAGTGCGTGGCGGTGTTTCCGGAGGGGACGTTCACCGAACGCGCGGATGGCTGGCCGATGCGGGGCAAGACCGGCCTGGCCAGAATGGCACTGACCACGGGGGCGCCTGTCGTCCCGCTCGTGTGCTGGGGAACGCGAAGGCTGCTCCCGCCGGGCGCGTGGGTGCCACGGGTGATTCCCCGCCCGACCATCCACCTGGCGGCCGGCCCGCCGGTGGAGTTGTCCGACCTCGCGGGTGAACGGCCCACCGCGAGCCAGTTGCGGGAGGCGACCGAGCGGATCATGGCAGCGATCATCGCGCTGCTCGCGCAGGTGCGTGACCAGGACCCGCCACCGGAGCTGCTACAGGCATAATCGCGACCATGAGCGAACACTTCGACGTTGTGGTGCTGGGTGCTGGCCCCGGCGGGTACACCGCCGCGGTCCGCGCGGCCCAACTCGGTTACGACACCGCCATCATCGAGGAGCGCTACTGGGGCGGGGTGTGCCTCAACGTCGGGTGTATCCCGTCGAAGGCGTTGCTGCGCAACGCCGAGCTCGCACACCTGTTCACCAAGGAGGCGCGAACCTTCGGTATCCAGGTCGACGGCGAGGTGACCTTCGACTACCTCGCGGCCTTCCAGCGCAGCCGCAAGGTGGCCGACGGGCGTGTCAAGGGTGTGCACTACCTGATGAAGAAGAACGCCATCACCCAGTACGAAGGCAGGGCAGCGTTCACATCGGACAAGTCCGTGACTGTCAGCCGCGCCGACGGCGAGACCGACGAGGTGACCTTCGACCACTGCATCATCGCCACCGGTGCGACGCCGAAGCTGTTGCCGGGTACGGCCGTGAGCGAACGCGTGGTGACCTACGAGGAGCAGATCCTGGCCTCGCAGCTTCCTGGCAGCATCGTGATCTGCGGTGCCGGCGCGATCGGCGTGGAGTTCGCCTACGTGCTGCACAACTACGGCGTCAAGGTGACGATCGTGGAGTTCCTCGACCGCGTGGTTCCCGCCGAGGACGAGGAGGTTTCGGCCGAACTCGCGAGGCGCTACCGCAGGTTGGGTATCGACGTGTACACCTCTACGCGGGTGGAAGCCATCGACGACAGCGGCGACAACGTCCGCGTCACCGTGTCCGGGCCGGACGGGCAGCAGACCATCGAAGCCGACAAGGTGCTGCAGGCCATGGGGTTCCAGCCCAATGTGGACGGTTATGGGCTCGAGAACACCGGTGTTCGGCTCACCGAGCGCGGAGCTATCGAAGTGGATGGTCGCTGTCGCACGAGTGTGCCGCACATCTTCGCGATCGGGGACGTGACGGCGAAGTTGATGCTCGCCCACGCCGCGGAGTCGATGGGCATCGTCGCGGCGGAGACCATCGCCGACGCGGAGACGATGGAACTCGACTACCGCATGATCCCGAGGGCCACCTACTGCCAGCCCCAGATCGCCAGCTTCGGGCTGACGGAGGAGCAGGCGCGCGCGGCGGGCCACGACGTTCGGGTGGCGAAGTTCCCGTTCTCGGCCAACGGCAAGGCACACGGGCTCGCCGACACCGTCGGGTTCGCCAAGATCATCAGTGATGGAAAGTACGGCGAACTGCTCGGTGGTCACCTGATCGGCCCCGAGGTGACCGAACTGCTGCCCGAGTTGACCCTCGCCCAGCAGTGGGACCTGACGGTGCACGAGGTCGCCCGTAACGTCCACGCGCACCCGACGCTCGGCGAAGCGGTGAAGGAAGCGATCCACGGCCTGGCAGGCCACATGATCAACATGTGACACGACTCGCGAGTCCCCCGCTCCGGTCGGCGAGTTCTGCGTTCCCGCCCGCGAGTTCTGCACTCCTGCCCGCGAGTTGCCCCTTCCTGCGCCGGAAATCGAGCATGATGGGCTGATGAGTGATCACGACAAGCGCCGCAAGGTGCGGCTGGTGCAGAAGTACCTGATCAATCCACCGACGAAGCTCGGTGTGTTCCTCGGCGTGGTTCCAGGGCACGCCATTGTGGAGACGGTGGGACGTCGAACCGGCAGGCGTCGCCGGACGGTGGTGGGTGTGCGCGAGGAGAACGGCACGCTGTGGATCGTCGCAGAGCAGGGCAGGCACGCGGGATACGTGCGCAACCTGGAGGCCAACCCGGACGTCCGGGTGCGGCTGCGTGGCCGGTGGCACAGCGGTAGGGCCGAGGTGGTCGACGGCGACGATCCGCAGGCGCGGCTGGACACCTTCGAGGACGCGCGGCACGCGCGGATGGTGCGCAAGTTCGGCACGCAACTGCTCACGCTGCGGATCACGCTGGCCTGACCCGCGGACGAGGCGCAACACCGGAGCGGACTCGGGAGTGCAGAACTCGCCGACCGGAGTGCAGGACTCGCCGACCGGAGTGCAGGACTCGCGGACCGGAGTGCAGGACTCGCGGACCGGAGTGCAGGACTCGCCGACCGGAGTGCAGGACTCGCGGGCAGGGGCGGGGGACTCGCGGGCGGGCTCGATCGTTTCGGTGCTGTGACCTAGAGTCACCCGCATGGTGGAACACCGGCTGGCTCGGCTACCCGTGTTCCTCATCGCTGGTGCGGCGATGGCAGTGCTGTTCGCCTTCAGCAACCGCTACGGCTACCACGGTGACGAGTTGTACTTCGTCGCGGCGGGCAGGCACCTGTCCTGGGGGTACGCAGACCAGCCTCCGCTGCTGCCGCTGCTGGCGCGGGTCATGGACGGGTTGTTCCCGAACTCGGTGGTGGGGTTGCGCCTGCCCGCGATCCTGTTCACCGGGCTGGGCATCGTGGTGGCCGCGCTGACGGCGCGTGAGTTCGGCGCGGGCGCGCGGGCGCAGACGATGGCCGCGGGCGCCTACGCCTGCTCGCCGTTCCTGCTCGCCGGTGCGGGCCACATCCTGGCCACGCACATGCTGGACGCCTTCCTCTGGACGGTCGTCGGCTGGCTGCTCGTGCGCTGGGTCCGGCTGCGCGATGACCGGCTGTTGCTCGCCGCCGGACTCGTGACGGCCGTCGATTTGCAGGTCAAGTTCCTGATCCCGGTGTTCTGGTTGATGGTGGCGCTTTCGGTGCTGTTGTGCGGGCCGAGGGAGTTGTTGCGCAGACCGCTGCTGTGGGTCGGCGCGGCCGTCGCGGTGCTGGCCTGCGTGCCGACGCTCGTGTGGCAGGCGAGCAACGGCTGGCCGCAACTGGAGATGAACGAGATCGTCGCCCAGGAGGTCGCCTACGCGGGTGGCCGGGTCACCTTCCTGCCGATGGCGTTGGAGCAGGCCGGGATCGGGGTCGGCGCAGTGCTCGTGGTGCTGGGAGTGTGGTGGCTGCTGCGCTCGCCGCTGTTTCGCCCCTACCGGTTCCTCGGCGTCACCGTGCTCGGGGTGACGGCGGTGTTCTGGCTCAGCGCGGGTAGGCCCTACTACGTCGGTGGGATGTTCGCGTTGTGCTTCGCGGTCTCGGCGGTGCGACTGGACCAGGTACTGGCCGCGCGCTGGCGGCCCGCCCTTGTCGCGGCCTACGCCGTCTCGGCCGCGGTGGCGGTGAGCTGGCTGCCGGTGAAGCCCATCTCCGCCTACGCCGACGAGCCGTACAGCCCGATGAACATGGAGTTGGAGGAGTTCGGCTGGCCGCAGATGGCCCGTAACGTCGCCGAGGCCTACGACTCGCTGCCACCCGCCACCCGGGCCGACACCACGATCGTGACGGAGACCTACTGGCAGGCCTCGGCGATCGAGCAGTTCGAGCCGCGACTGCCGCAGCCCTACAGCGGTGGCAGGGGATTCTGGTACTTCGGTGCTCCCGAGCAGAGTTCCGGTGGTGCCGGCTACACCCTCTTCGTCGGCGCGGACCGCGAGAAGCTGCTGGAGTACTTCGCCAGCGTGCGGCGTATCGCCAGCATCGACAACGGGCACCGGGTGAACAACCTCAACCAGGGCGCGCCGATCTGGCTGTGTGAGGGCCGCAGGGGCACCTGGCAGGAGCTGTGGCCCGCGTTCCGCCATATGACATTCCGCTGGTAAACGGCGCCGCGCGCGTTACGTAGCAGTCACAGACCGAAAACTCGACCTTGACGCGTGGTCGTCGTCACCTTACTTTTGCATGTCACAGGAGAAAGTGGGGCTGATGTGGATTTAAGTCTGCACGCGACGAACGACGATGTGAGCGGCGCGCCCCTGCTCGTGATGCGTGGCATCGTCAAACTCTTCCCAGGGGTACGGGCGCTGGACGGCGTCGATCTGGAGGTGCGTGCCGGCGAGGTGCACTGCCTGCTGGGGCAGAACGGTGCGGGCAAGTCCACCCTGATCAAGACGCTTGCCGGGGCACACCAACCGGACGCGGGGGAGATCCTCTGGCAGGGCGAGCGCGTGGAACTGCCGTCGCCGGTGGCGGCGCTCAACCGCGGAATCGCCACCATGTACCAGGAGCTGGACCTCATCCCGACGCTGTCGGTGGCGGAGAACATCTTCCTCGGTCACGAGCGAGCCAGGTACGGCTTCACGCGGCCCTCGGCGGCAAGGGTCGAGGCCGAGGCGCTGCTCGACCGGCTCGGCCACGCCGAGATCTCGCCGGACGCCGAGGTCGGTGATCTCTCCGCCGCAGGGCAGCAACTGGTGTCGATGGCGAGGGCGCTGGCCCACGACGCCAAGCTGATCATCGCAGACGAGCCGACCGCGGCGCTGGCCAGTGACGAGGTCGACAACTTGTTCCGCATCATCGGTGAACTCACCGACGAGGGCGTCGCCGTGGTCTACATCTCCCACCGGCTGGAGGAGATTCGCCGCATCGGTGACCGGGTCACCGTCATCAAGGACGGCAAGACCGTCGCGGCCAACCTCGACGCGCGGTCGGCGGCGACCTCCGAACTCGTGGACCTCATGGCGGGCCGCAAGGTGCAGACCGCGTTCCGCGAGGCGGGGCAGGCGAAGGTCGAACTCGGCGACGTGGTGCTCGACGTCGAAGGACTGAGCAGGCACGGCGAGTTCCGCGACGTCAGCTTCACCGTTCGCGCGGGGGAGATCGTCGGTCTCGCCGGCCTGGTGGGAGCCGGGCGCAGCGAGATACTCGAGACGATCTTCGGGGCACGCAAGCCGGACGGGGGCACCGTGTCGGTTGCCGGTTCCCGGCTTCGGCCGGGCAGTGTCGCCGCCGCCGTGCGCGCGGGGCTCGGCCTGGCGCCGGAGGAACGCAAGAGCCAGGCACTGCTGCTGGACATGTCCGTCACCCACAACGTGACGCTCGCCAGCCTCGCCGACTACAGCAGGTTCGGCTTCTCGCAGCGATCGAGGGAGACCTCCGACTCCAGGTCCACGCTGCTGCGGCTCGACCTGCGCCCAGCCGACCCGAAGCGGATCGTGCGCACACTCTCCGGCGGCAACCAGCAGAAGGCCGTGGTCGCGCGCTGGTTGGTGCACGGCTGCCGCGTGCTGCTGCTCGACGAGCCGACAAGGGGCGTCGACGTGGGCGCAAGGGCAGAGCTGTACCGGCTCATCCACGAACTCGCGGCGGAGGGCGTCGCCATCGTGCTCGTCTCCAGCGAGATCCCCGAGGTGCTCGGCCTGGCCGACCGTGTGCTCGTGCTGCGCGAGGGCGACCTGCTCGTCGACAGGCCCGCCGAGGAGATCACCGAAGCCGAGATTCTCGACATGGTCATGGAAGGGAGCGCGGCGTGACCAAGGCCCTCGACCGCCCACCGGTGCGTCCGGCGGGCGCGGGCGCGCGACACCGCTCGTGGCAGTTGGACGTACGGCTGCTGGGGCTCGCAGGCGTGCTGGTGTTGTTGTGCCTCATCGGTTTGTTCACCAGCCCCGGCACGTTTCTCAGCGAGGGAAACATCTCCACGATGCTGCGGCTGGCCGCCGCGATCGGGGTGGTCAGCGTCGGCATGACGTTCGTGATCATCGCGGGCGGTATCGACCTCTCGGTCGGCTCGATCGTGGCGCTGGCGAGCGTGTGGATGACGACGCTTGCGACACAGTCCTACGGGCCCGTGGTGATGGTGCTGTGCGCGGTGCTGGTGGGAATGGGTTGCGGGCTGGTGAACGGGGTGCTGATTTCCTACGGCCGAGTGGTCCCGTTCATCATGACGCTGGCCATGATGGCCTCCGCGCGCGGACTCGCCGAGCGGATCAGCGGCAGGCAGACGCAGGTGGTCACCGAGACCGGCTTCACCGACTTCTTCCGTGGCTCCTTCCTCGGTATCTCGGTGTTGGTGTGGATGCTGGCGCTGGTCTTCGTGGTGGGCTGGGTGGTGCTCAACCGAACCACGTTCGGCAGGCGCACCTTCGCCATCGGTGGAAACGCGGAAGCGGCACGACTGTCCGGCATCAACGTCAAGCTGCACACGGCGCTCGTCTACGGCATCAGTGGACTGTGCTGCGGCATCGCCGCGATCATGATCGTGGCGAGGACGACGTCGGGCGCATCGACCAACGGGATGTTCTACGAACTCGACGCCATCGCGGCGGTCGTCATCGGCGGCACGCTGCTCGCGGGTGGTAGGGGAAGCCTCATCGGCACGCTCATCGGCGTACTGATCTTCACGGTTCTCAACAGCATCTTCACCCAGAACAACCTGGACACCGACATCCAGAACATCGCCAAGGGCGCCATCATCGTCGCCGCGGTGCTGCTGCAGCACACCGCCCGTAGCCGCAAAGGCAAGCCACGACCGTCGTCCGAACCGGACTCGTCCAACACCGCAACCCAACCGAGCGGGAGCAAATCATGATCAGAACCAATTTGGCGCGCCGCGGTTTCCTGTTCTCCGCGGCGGGAATCGGTGCGGGCGCGGTGCTCGCCGGATGCACCTCCAACGAGCGCGAGCCGCAGAACCAGGGCCAGGCGGCAGCGGCTGGGCAGGGCTCCAACGCCGAGCCGGGCAAGCCGGTGACCATCGGGTTCTCCGCGCCGGCAGCCGACCACGGCTGGATGGCTGCGGTGACCATCAACGCGCGTTCCATGGCCGAGCAGTACTCCGACGTCACCCTCAACGCCACGGAGGGCACCAACGACGTCAACCAGCAGATCGCACAGGTCGAGTCGTTGATCAACGGCGGGGTGGATGTGCTGGTGATCCTGCCGTTCGACGGCAAGGCGCTCACGCAGGTGGGGCGGCAGGCGATGGACCAGGACATCCCGGTGATCAATGTGGACCGCGTCTTCGACACCCCGCTGGCCTACCGCACCTGGATCGGGGGCGACAACTACCGCATGGGGGTCAACGCGGGCAACTACATCGCCGAGGAACTCAAGCGGCAGAACGTGAACAACCCGGTGATCGGCGAGGTGGCAGGCATCGACTCGCTACCGCTGACCCAGGAACGCAGCAAGGGTTTCCGCGACGCTCTGCGGCGGCACGGTTTCCGCGTCGGACCAAGGGTCGCCGCCGAGTTCACCCCCGAGTCGGGTGAGCGCCAAACGGCGAACCTGTTGCAGGGCGCGCAGACGCTGCACGCGCTGTGGAACCACGACGACGACCAGGGGGTCGGCGTGGTCGCGGCCATCGACGCTTCCGGCCGCGACGACTTCTTCATGGTCGGCGGTGCTGGTTCGCGCAACATGATGGAGCTGATCAAGGCCGACTCCGGTCCGATGAAGGCCACCGTGCTCTACAGCCCCTCGATGGCCTCCTCGGCCATCGCGCTGGCACGCCTGCTCGGCCAGTCCAAGGGACTCGGTGACCTGGCGGAGCACGAGATTCCCTCCGAAGTGACCACCTATTCGGCGGTCGTGACGAAGCAGAACGTGGACAACTACATGGATGTCGGGTTCGACTCGTGACGCAGCAAGAAACGGAACCGGGGGGCGACACACTGGGGGTCGCCATGATCGGGCACGCCTTCATGGGGGCCGTGCACTCGCAGGCGTGGCGCAGTGTGGCCAGATTCTTCGACCTGCCACTCGCGCCGCGAATGGTGGCGCTGGGAGGAAGGGACGAACGCAGGGCCAAGGAGGCCGCCGAGCGGTTCGGTTGGGCTTCGGTGGAGACGGACTGGCGTGCTCTGCTGGAACGCGACGACGTGCAACTCGTCGACATCTGCACACCTGGCGACACCCACGCCGAGATCGCGGTGGCCGCGCTGGAGGCGGGCAAGCACGTGCTGTGCGAGAAGCCGCTGGCCAACAGTGTCGAAGAGGCCGAACGGATGGTGCGGGCGGCCGAGCGTGCAGCGGAGCGCGGGGTGCGGTCGATGGTCGCGTTCAACTACCGGCGGGTGCCCGCGCTGTCGTTGGCGCGGCGGCTCGTCGCGGCGGGCAGGCTGGGGGAGCTGCGACATGTCCGAGCGGTCTACCTGCAGGACTGGCTTTCCGACGCAACCTCGCCGATGACATGGCGGTTGCGTAAGGAGCGGGCCGGTTCGGGGGCGCTCGGCGACATCGGCGCACACATCGTGGACGCCGCCCAGTTCGTCACGGGTGAGCAGTTGGTCGGCGTCTGCGGGCTCACGGACACCTTCGTGCGTCGACGCCCCCGCGGCTCCGGCGAAATGGAGGAGGTGACGGTGGACGACTGCGCGGTGTTCACCGGGCGCCTCTCTCACGGCGCGGTGGCGACCTTCGAGGCGACGCGCTACGCGCTCGGCAGGAAGAACGCGATGCGGCTGGAGGTCAACGGCTCGCTGGGCAGTCTGGCTTTCGACTTCGAGTCGATGAACGAGCTGTGGTTCTACGACGGCGCCGAGCCGTCCGAAACGGCGGGTTTTCGCCGGATCGTGGTCACCGAACCCGAGCACCCCTATCTCGGCGCGTGGTGGCCGCCCGGCCACGTGCTCGGCTACGAGCACACGTTCACGCACGAACTGGCGGATCTGTTGACGGCGATCGGCGCGGGCGAGCAGCCGCAGCCCGACTTCGCGGAGGGGCTACGGGTGCAGCGGGTACTGCAGGCGGTGGCGGACAGCGCCGCCGACGGTTCCCGCTGGAAGCCGGTTTGAGCCAAGGCAGAGCGAAGGCGAACAGACGCAGAGCACAGGCAAGCACTGAACGGCAGGACGAGGAGTTTCACCGGTTCGACGGGAGAAGGTACAAGTGCAGCGCAGCAGTGGTACCAGAACACAACGCCGGTCCGCACGCCTCGGTAGGCGAATCGCCGCGGTGGCACTCGCCGTGTGCACGGGGCTGGGCGGTGGCGGACTCGCCGCCGCCCAAGCCGAGGAGGACGCCAGCGTGCTGGTGTTCTCCAAGACGGCGGGCTACCGGCACGCATCGATCCCGACGGGTATCGCGACCATCGAGGAACTCGGGGCCGAGTACGGCTTCGAGGTGGACGCCACGGAGGACTCGGCGGCGTTCACCGACTCCAACCTGGCCTCCTACGACGCGGTGGTGTGGCTTTCCACCACCGGAGACGTACTGAACGCCGAGCAGCAGGCGGCGTTCGAGCGCTACGTCGAAGGTGGTGGCGGGTACGTCGGTGTGCATGCCGCCTCCGACACCGAGTACGACTGGCCGTGGTACGGCGACCTCGTCGGCGCCTACTTCGACTCGCACCCGCAGATACAGCAGGCCACGGTGAACGTGGAGGACCAGCGGCATCCCTCCACCTCCGACCTGCCGAAGCAGTGGGTCCGCACCGACGAGTGGTACAACTTCCGCGACAACCCGCGTGGCGACGTGCACGTGCTGGCCTCGCTCGACGAGAGCAGCTACGACGCGGGCTCCGGCGCGATGGGCGACGATCACCCGATCGCGTGGTGCCACGAGAACGCGGGCGGTCGAGCCTGGTACACCGGCGGCGGCCACACCGAAGAGTCCTACGGTGAGCAGGCGTTCCGTACCCACCTGGCAGGCGGCATCCGGTACGCGACGGGGCTGGCCGACGGCGACTGCTCCACCGAGCCGGTGGAATGCGAGCCCGTGCAGCCTGATCAGGGTTACCGGATGCTCTTCGACGGCACCAGGCACAGCTTGCGGAACTGGAACCAGGCAGGCCCGGGCTCGTTCGAGTTGAGTCCGGACTGTTCCATCCGCTCCGTCGGTGGCATGGGGCTGTTCTGGTCCGACCAGAAGTTCGGCGGATACAGCCTCAAGCTGGACTGGAAGGTGGCAGGCGACGACAACTCCGGCATCTTCGTCGGGTTCCCCGACCCGGGTGACGACCCCTGGGTGGCGGTGAACAACGGCTACGAGATCCAGATCGACGCCACCGACGCGCCGGAGCGGACCACGGGCGCCATCTACGGTTTCCAGTCGGCCGACATCGCCGCCCGTGACGCCGCGCTGAACCCGCCCGGCGAGTGGAACTCCTACAAGATCGTGGTCATCGGGCAGCGCATCAAGGTCTACCTCAACGGCGCGTTGATCAACGACTTCGTCAACACCGACCCCGCTCGCGACCTCACCCGCGGCTACGTGGGAATCCAGAACCACGGCGAGGCCGACGACGTGTCGTTCCGTGACATCCAGATCAGGGAGATCTTCCCCGCCCCTGGGCGGGGAAGGAGGTGACGGACCGGGGCGCGTCGCAGCGGGCGGCGAAGCCGCGACGGTGAGAAGGTCGAGCCTGGCGTGACCGTGTCGCGCGCGTACGCGCGAAGGACGAAGAGCTGAGGTTGTTGCACTATGGCACCCACAGGTTTGTGGTTGATCGGTGCTCGAGGTTCGGTCGCCACCACGGCGATCTCAGGACTGCTCGCGCTGCGGGCGGGAGTGATCAGGCCGGTCGGCTGTGTCAGCGCGCTGCCCGCCTTCGAGCGGGCCGGCCTGCCGGACTGGGACGAGATCCACCTCGGCGGGCACGACATCGTGGACACCCCGCTGGAGAAGCGGGCCGAGCTGCTCACCGAATCCGGGGTGATGCCACCGACCGTTTTCGAGGCCGTCCGCACCAGTCTGTCCGAAATGGATGCCCAGATTCGTTGCGGTTACCATCCGGCCACCCACTCCGGCTCACAGGCCGACGCGGCGAGGCGGCTGTCCGACGACATCGCCGAGTTCGCGCGACGCAACGACCTTGCTCGCGTGGTCGTGTTGAACGTGTCGTCGACCGAGCCGGTCTTTCCGTCCCTGCCCGAGCACGCAGGCCTGAAAGCACTGGAAGCCGCCATGGCAGTGCCCGGTCGGACGGTGCTGCCGCCCAGTTCGGTTTCCGCCTACGCCGCGCTGCGTGCCGGTTGCCCGTATGTCGACTTCACGCCGTCCACGGGCATCCGGCTTCCCGCACTACGGGAACTGGCAGGGCTGAGTGAACTGCCCTACGCAGGCTGCGACGGCAAGACCGGAGAGACCCTGGTACGCAGCGCGCTCGCGCCGATGTTCGCGACGCGGGCGCTGGCCGTGCGCTCCTGGGCCGGTACCAACCTGCTCGGCGGAGGAGACGGGCTGACACTGGCCGATGCCGAACACGCGGGCAGCAAACTGGCATCCAAGGGCAGGGGGCTGGCGACACTGCTCGGTGGCGAGGTGACCGCGCCGCTGCACATCGACAACGTGCCCGACCTCGGAGAACAGAAGGTCGCCTGGGACCACGTTTCGTTCGAGGGTTTCCTCGGTGTGCGGATGAGTCTGCAGTTCACCTGGAGCGGCTACGACTCGGCGCTGGCCGCACCGCTGGTGCTCGACCTGGCGAGGTTCGCGGCGGCGGCGCACGCCAACGGCGAGTCCGGCCCGCTCGCCCAGTTGGCGTTCTTCTTCAAGGACCCGCTCGGCACCGAGGAGCACCGGCTGGCCGAGCAGTTCGCCATGCTGGCCGAATGGGCGGGTTCGCTGTGAAGGCGGCCGATCTCTACGAGCTCGTGCGGGCCCCGGCGGCGCTGACGGCCGTCGGCGACACCGTGGCGGGCTCGGCTGCCGCGGGGCAGCGGCTCCGTGGCAGGCGCTGGGCGCTTCCGCTGGCCTCCATGGCGTTCTACTGGGCGGGCATGGCTGTCAACGACTGGGCGGATCGCGAGCTGGACGCCGTGGAGCGGCCGGAGCGACCGATCCCGTCCGGAAGGGTGAGCGCACAAGCCGCATTCCGCACCGGGGGTGTGCTGACCGCCGCCGGGCTGGGGCTCGCGTGCCTCGGCGGTGGTCAGCGCTCGCTGCGGGTGGCGGTTCCGCTCGCCGCGTCGGTGTGGGCCTACGACACGGTGTTGAAGGGAACACCGCTGGGACCCTGTGGCATGTCGGCGTGCCGGGCGCTTGACGTGCTGCTGGGCGCGGGCGGCCGGTGGCGGGAAGCCGCACCGGCCGCCGCGGCGCTCGCTGTGCACACCATGGGTGTGACGGCACTGTCCGGCGGCGAGGTGCACGGCGGCTCGCCGCGTACCGCGGGCGCCGCGCTCGCGGGGACGGCGGTGTCCACCGGGCTAGCGCTGTACGGCCGCGCCTCCCGCAGTGCGCATCGGGTGGCGGCGCTGGCCTTCGGTGCCTGCTACGCGGCCGCGGTCGGCACGGCGCAGTACCGAGCGCTGGAGTCCTCCTCCGCCGCGCGGGTGCGGGCAGCGACGGTCGCCGGGATCCAGGGGATGGTGCCGCTGCAGGCAAGTGTGGCCGCAAGGCACGGCGCGGTGCGCACGGCGGCACTGCTCGCCGGGGCGGTGCCGCTGGCACGGCGCCTGGTGCGGAAGGTGAGCCCGACATGAGCACACTGCGGTTCGGATACGGCAGCAACGGTTTCGCCAACCACCGGCTGGACGACGCGCTGGCCGTCATCGCCGACCTCGGCTACTCGGGGGTGGCACTCACCCTGGACCACGCTCACCTCGACCCGTTCGCCGACGACGTGGCGCGGCAGACCCGCCGGCTCGCCACCCGACTCGGTGAGCTCGGCCTCGGCGTCGTGGTGGAGACCGGAGCCAGGTTTGCGCTCGACCCCTGGCGCAAGCACCAGCCGACCCTGCTCTCGGACGAGCCCGGTCCCCGGCTGGACTTCCTGCGCCGGGCCGCCGCGATCGCCGAGGACCTCGGCGCCGAATGCGTCTCGTTCTGGTCCGGCGTCAAGCCGTCCGGTGTGGACGATGCGACGGCATGGCGACGGTTGCTGGACGGCATCAGTGACGTGCTGGACGACACGCGGGTGCGGCTGGCGCTGGAACCCGAGCCCGGTCACTTCGTGCAGCACGTTGAGCAGGCGTTGCGGCTGCGCGCGGAGCTGGACTCGCCCGGCAGGCTCGGCATCACCCTCGACGTGGGGCACTGTGTCGCGGTGGAGCCGGTGAGCGCGGCCGAGTGCGTGCACCTGGTCGCCGATGTGCTGTTCAACGTCCAGCTGGACGACATGCGAACCGGTGTGCACGAGCATCTTGAGTTCGGCGAGGGCGAGCTCGACCTGACCGGCACGCTGGCGGCACTGGCCGAGATCGGTTACCGCGGGCTGGCCGCCGTCGAGTTGCCGCGCCACAGCCACGCCGCCCCCGATGTCGCGCGGCGCAGCCTGAAGGCGCTGCATGCCGCCGACTGGCTTGCCGACGCCGAGCGCGCCGTGCGCGCCGACCCCGTCAGGGTCCGCACGCTGTTCCCGGCGGTGGGGCGCAAGGTGGGAAGGGCAGCGCTGCGGCCGGAGGTCGATCCAGGCGGTCTGGTGTACGGCACGGTGGACGAGCGGGCACGCGGCAGGCTGCTGGCCGCGCTGGCCGAGTCGCTACCGCCGCAGGACCTCGCCAAGGAGGTGGCCGAGCTGTATCGCTACGGCGACGGCGCCGAGCGAAGGGGTGTGCTACGGGCACTGCACCTGCTGCCGGACGAGATCGCCGACACCGGCACCGGTCTGGTCGCCGACGCGCTGCGTGCCAACGACACCGGACTCGTCGCCGCGGCACTCGGGCCGTTCGCCGCGGCGCATCTGGACGACCACTCCTGGCGGCACGGCGTGTTGAAGTGCCTCTTCGTCGGCGTACCCACGGCCGCCGTGGCGGGGCTGGCCGACCGCACCGACGGCGAGCTGATCCGGATGGTGGCCGACTACGTCGCCGAGCGAAAGGCGGCGGGCCGGACCGTGCCCGCCGACGCCGAAGCGATCCTGCAGGAGGCTCGATGAGGATCTTCGACCCGCACATCCACATGACGTCGCGCACCACCGACGACTACGAGGCGATGTACGCGGCGGGGGTGCGCGCGCTCGTGGAACCCGCGTTCTGGCTCGGCCAGCCACGCACCAACGTGGGTTCGTTCACCGACTACTTCGACGGCCTGATCGGCTGGGAGCGGTTCCGCGCCGCGCAGTTCGGTATCCGGCACCACTGCACGATGGCGCTCAACCCCAAGGAGGCCAACGACCCGCGCTGTGCGGGTGTGCTCGACGTGCTGCCGCGCTACCTGGCCAAGGACGGCGTGGTCGCCGTCGGCGAGGTCGGCTACGACTCGATGACCGACGCGGAGGAGAAGGCGTTCGCCCACCAGCTCTCACTGGCGGTGGAGCACGAGCTGCCGGTGCTGGTGCACACCCCGCATCGGGACAAGCTGGCAGGCACCAAGCGAACGCTCGACGTCGTCGCCGAGTCGGGGATCGCACCGGAACTGGTGGTCGTCGACCATCTCAACGAGGTGACCGTCGGGCTGGTGGCCGACTCCGGTTGCTGGATGGGCTTCTCGATCTACCCCGACACCAAGATGGACGAGCAGCGCATGGTGACCATCCTGCGCGAGTACGGCACCGACCGGATGCTGGTGAACTCCGCAGCCGACTGGGGCCGCTCGGACCCGCTGAAGACCTACCGCACCGGTCGGGCGATGTTGGAGGCAGGCTACTCGGAGTCCGATGTGGACAAATTGCTGTGGCGCAACCCGGTGGACTTCTACGGGCAGAGCGGCAGGTTGCTGCTCGACCCGATCGAGCACTCCACACCGACCGGCGAGACGTTCGAGGGGAACTCCGTGCTACGCGGATCGAGGCAGTGATGTTGCTTTCCTACTGCACGAACGTGCACCCGGCCGAGGATCTCGACGCGATCCTGCGCCAGCTCGACAGCCACGCCGTGGCCGTGCGGGAGAAGCTGGGCGAGGACCGGCTCGGCGTCGGGCTGTGGCTGGCAGCCACCGTCGCCGAGGGCCTCGCCGAGGATGCCGGGGCACGCCGCAGGTTCGCCGCCGAACTCGAGGCGAGAGGCCTGGCTGTGCAGACGCTGAACGCCTTTCCCTACGGCGGATTCCACGACAGCGTCGTCAAACACTCGGTCTACCGGCCGAGGTGGACCGACCCGCGCCGACTCAAGTACACAGTGGACTGTGTGGCCGTGTTGGCCGACCTGCTGCCCGCTAACGCCGAGTACGGCAGCATCTCCACCCTGCCGCTGGGTTGGCGCGAGCCGTGGACGGCTGCCGACGACGCCGTGGCCGAGGCCGCCTTCGACGAGGTGACACGGGTACTCGGCGAGACCCACGCACGGCAGGGGCGGCTGGTGAAGCTGGCCGTGGAGCCGGAACCGGGTTGCGTGCTCGACACGATGGCGGACGCGGTCGACTGGCTGGCCCGGCGGGTGGACCCCCGACACGTCGGCGTGTGCCTCGACACCTGCCATCTCGCGGTGTCGTTCGCCGATCCCCGCCGCACCGTCGCGCGGGTGGCCGAGGCGGGCCTGGAGGTGGTGAAGGTGCAGGCCTCCTCGGCGCTGCACATCGAATCGCCGGACACCGAGGCGGCACGGGCGGCCCTCGCCGAGTTCGCAGAGCCGCGCTACCTGCACCAGGTGCGCGAGCTGCTACCCGACGGCAGGGTCCTCGCCTGCGACGATCTGCCGCAGGCACTGGCGGAGCTACCCGCCATCGGGCCGTGGCGCGTGCATTTCCACGTGCCGTTGCACGCCGCGCCGCAGCCGCCGCTGACGTCGACCACCGACGTGCTGGCCGAGAGCCTGGCCGCAGTGGCGGAGCACGCGGGGCCTCGGCGGCCACATGTGGAGGTGGAGACCTACACCTGGAACGTCCTGCCCGAGCGGCACCGGCAGGACCTCGCCGACGGCATCGCCGACGAGCTGCGCTGGGCACGGAAGGTGAGCTCATGAGAAAACTGCTGGTGGTCGACGTCGTGGGGTTGACGCCCACGCTGCTGCGACACATGCCGAACCTGAGCACGCTGGCGAACCGCGGGTGGCAGGCGAACCTCGGCACGGTGCTGCCCGCGGTGACCTGCAGCGTCCAGTCCACCCTGCTGACCGGCACCATGCCCGCCGAGCACGGAATCGTCGGCAACGGCTGGTACTTCCGCGAGCTCGGCGAGGTCTACCTGTGGCGGCAGCACAACAGGTTGGTACGAGGCGAGAAGGTGTGGGAAACCGCACGGGCGGCGCATCCCGGTTACACCGCGGCGAACGTGTGCTGGTGGTACGCGATGGGCGCCTCCACCGACTTCACCATCACGCCGAGGCCGATCTACCACGCCGACGGCCGCAAGTCGCCCGACTGCTACGCCCGGCCACCTTCGCTGCACGACGAGCTGACCGCCGAGCTCGGCCCGTTTCCGCTGTTCAACTACTGGGGGCCGACCGCGTCGATCGCGTCCACCAGGTGGATCGTCGCGGCGGCCCGCAGGTTGCTCAGCAGCCCCGGACCCGACCTGCTGCTGGTCTACGTCCCGCACCTGGACTACGACCTGCAACGGTTCGGTCCGGACTCGGCCAAGGCGATGGAGGCCGCGCGGGCGGTCGACGCGGAACTGGCGCCACTGCTCGCCGACGCCGAACGGCAGGGCGCGACCGTGGTGGCGCTGTCGGAGTACGGCATCACACCCGCGTCGCAGCCGGTGGACATCAACAGGGCGCTGCGCCGCGAGGGACTGCTCGAGGTCTACACCCAGGACGGGATGGAATACCTGGACCCGTGGACGTCGCGGGCGTTCGCGGTCGCCGACCACCAGGTCGCGCACGTCTACGTGGCCGAAGCGGCGGATGTTTCCAAGGTGGAGGCCGTTGTCGCCGGCCTGTCCGGAGTGGATGAGGTGCTCGACCGCGAGCGGCAGGCACGTTACCGGATCGACCACGAGCGCGCGGGCGAACTTCTGGCCGTGGCCGAGCCGGGCGCCTGGTTCACCTACTACTACTGGCTCGACGACGAGCGCGCGCCCGACTTCGCCAGGGGAGTGGAGATCCACCGCAAGCCCGGCTACGACCCCGCCGAGCTGTTCTTCGATCCCGCCGACAAGCTCGCGAAGGCGAAGGCGGGGCTCAACCTGGCACGCAAGAAGGCGGGTCTGCGGTACGCGATGAACGTGGTGCCGACCGACCCGAGGTGGGTGATGGGTACGCACGGCAGGCTGCCCGACTCCGCCGCCGACGGGCCGGTGCTGCTGTGCTCCGACCCGCAGGTTCCATCCAATGTGGCCTCCAGCGGCCGGCTGGAGGCCACCGAGGTCCGAGACCTACTGCTGCAACTGCAAGGAATACGACAGGGAGCACATCGATGAGCCGACCGGTTACCTTGTTCACCGGCCAGTGGGCCGATCTACCCTTCGAGAAGGTGTGCTCGCTGGCTTCCGAGTGGGGCTACGACGGGCTGGAGATCGCGTGCTGGGGCGACCACTTCGAGGTCGACCGCGCCCTTTCCGAGGACAGCTATGTGCCTGATCGCCTGGAGCTGCTGGATTCGTACGGACTGAAGGTGTGGGCGATCTCCAACCACCTCGTGGGGCAAGCGGTGTGCGACGACCCCATCGACGAACGCCACCGCAACATCCTGCCTTCGCGGATCTGGGGTGACGGCGAGCCGGAAGGGGTCCGGCAGCGCGCCGCCGCCGAGGTCGCCGACACCGCGAGGGCCGCGGCCAAGCTCGGAGTGGACACCGTTGTCGGGTTCACCGGCTCCAAGATCTGGAAGTACGTCGCGATGTTCCCGCCGGTGTCGCAGCAGCTGATCGACGACGGCTACGCCGACTTCGCGGGGCGGTGGAACCCCATCCTGGACGTGTTCGACGAGGTCGGTGTGCGCTTCGCCCACGAGGTGCACCCTTCCGAGATCGCATACGACTACTGGACAACCAAGCGGGCGCTCGAAGCCGTCGGTCACCGCCCCGCGTTCGGCCTGAACTGGGACCCCTCGCACTTCGTGTGGCAGGACCTCGACCCGATCGGTTTCATCCTCGACTTCGCCGACCGCATCTACCACGTCGACTGCAAGGACACCAGGAAGCGCTTCGACGGCCGCAACGGCAGGCTCGGTTCCCACCTGCCGTGGGCGGACCCGCGCAGGGGCTGGGACTTCGTGTCCACAGGTCACGGTGACGTGGACTGGGAGGGCGCGTTCCGCGCGCTGAACGCGATCGGCTACAGCGGCCCGATCTCCGTGGAATGGGAGGACGCGGGCATGGACCGGCTGCGTGGCGCGGCCGAGGCCGTGACCTACATCAAGAACGTGCTTTTCGACAAACCAGCGGCGACATTCGACGCCGCGTTCAGCACCGAAGGGAATTCGAGTGATGGATGACAACGCTATGAACGGGCTCTCGCGGCGGCACCTGCTCCGCACGGCGGCGGCGGGCGCGGCTGCCGTCGGGCTCACCGCGGCGCTGCCCGCCACCGCGGCTGCCGTGGACCATCCGCGCACCAGGCGGATCCCGAAGGATCGGATCAGCATCCAGCTGTACACGCTGCGGGACGTGCTGCGGGAGGACACCGAGGGCACCCTCGAGGCGCTTGCCGACATCGGCTACCGCTCGGTGGAACTCGCGGGGACCTACGGGCGTTCGGCCACCGAGTTCCGTGCCCTGCTCGACCGTTACCACCTTCGCGCCACCTCGGCACACGTCGGCTTCGACGGGGCGGACGTCGACCAGTTGATCGAGGACGCCAGGATCATCGGCTACAGCGTCGCCGACTGCGCATGGGCGAACTATCCGACGATCGAGGAGTGGACGGCGTTCGCGCAGCGACTCGACCGCGCGGGCGAGGCGTTCCGGAAGGCGGGCATCGCGTACGGCTACCACAACCACGCGCACGAGTTCCAACCCATCGACGGCGTGCGGCCCATGGATGTGATCGCCGAGAACACCGATCCTCGCAACATCCACTTCGAGTACGACCTGTACTGGGTAGTCACCGGTGGTGCGGACCCGGTGCGGGAGTACTGGCGCAGGTTCGGCAGGGTACGGCAGTTCCACGTCAAGGACAGGGCTGCCGACGGCTCCTTCGCGGACCTGGGCGAGGGAACGATCGACTTCCCCGAGATCTTCGCGAGGACCTGGCGGGGGCCGATGAAGCAGTACATCGTGGAGAACGACCAGCCCCGCGACGCGCTGCGCAGCGCGCAGGTCGGTTTCGACTACCTTTCCAACGTGCGGTTCTGACCCCGCGAAAGGTCGAGGGTGTTCGGCAGTCCCGGCCTGCCGTCCACTCCCGACCCGAACCGGCCTACCACGAAGGCGGTTGTGACGCCGGCCGGTAGCGCGGTGGTCGAAGTTCGGAGACGCGCAGTCGCAACGGCAGTTCGAGATCTTCCAGCGCGGGCGGCTCGACCCGCCGCCGCACCGGACGTAGCAGCATGAACCCCAGGATCGCGACGAGCGCCAGCAGGCCTGCGTTGACCAGCAGCGCCGTTTCCAGCCCTGTCACGTAGGCCTCCTTGGCCGCCTCGACCACGTCCGGCCGTTGCCCCGGCGGGAGCGAGTTCAACAGCCGGGCGCCGGTTTCGCTGTCGGACAGCAGCCCGTCGAGCGCGTGCCGCTGCTCCACGCTGAAGTAGGCGTCCGGTCCCAGCAGCAGTGCGTCGCGCATCCGCCACTCGACGGCGACGAGCACCGCACTGGTGGCGGTGATGCCGACGACGCTTCCGATCTGCCGGGCCTCCATGGTCAGGCCCGCGACGACACCCTCCTCCGCCTCCGGCGCGGCGATCATCGTGCTGGCCGAACTAGGGGTGTACACGAAAGCGGCAGCGGTGCCGAACGCGAAGAACAGCGGGATGAGCAACACGTCCTGGTAGCGCTGCACGCCGGAAGCCGTGAAGATCAGCGTGACCGCCGCGACCGCGAGCCCGCCGACGACCAGCCACGCGGCCATGCCGCGGTCTGTCAGCCAACCGGCCAGTGAGGAGAACAGCGGCGGACCGATCCCGGACGCCAGCAGTAACAGGCCCGCGGCGAGCGGGTCCAGTTCGAGCACCTGCTGCGCGTAGAGCATCAGGTAGACACTGAACCCGATCGCCGCCCATTGCATGGCCGCCAGGCACACCACCGAGCCGGTGACCGCGCGCTTGCGCAGCAGATCCACCCGCAGCAACGGAGCTTTCGCGCGACGTTCGGCGAACCCGAACGCGACGAGCGTGGCCACACCGGCCGACAGCAGCGTGAAGGTCCGCCAGTCGAAGCCCCAGTACCCCGCCTGCTCGCTGCCCACGGCGAGCATGGTGAGCCCGGCCGCGAGCAGTACCAGCCCGCGCAGGTCCAGCGATTTCGCTCGCGGAACGCGCGTCTCGACCATGTACCGCCAGGCCAGCAGCACCAGCAGCGCACAGACCGGCGCGATCGGCAGGAACAACCATCGCCAGCTCGTCAACTGCACCACGGCGGCCATGCCGAGTGGCGCGCTGAGCGTCGCCAGCGTGATACCCGCCGACAACACCCCGATCGCCCAGCCCTTGGAGTCCTCGTCGAAGGCCTCGGTGACGTTGGCCAGCGCGAGCGGAGCACCGATCGCGATCATGAGGCCCTGCCCGACCCGGCCCGCGACAAGCAGGGTCTCCCCCGGCGCCAGCCCGCACAACGCGGAAGCCAGCCCGAACCCGGTGACGCTGACGAGGAACATCCTTCGCCTGCCGAAGAGGTCGCCGAGCCTGCCGCCGATCAGCACCAGCGAGGCCAGTGGCAGCAGTGCTCCCGCGATCACCCAGTTCACCGCGGATCGGCTGACGTCGAACTCGCGTTGAATCTCCGGCAGTGCGACGGAGACGCTGGACAGCGTGGCGAACATCATCCCGTTGCTGATGACGGAGGCCGCCATGATCGCCTGCTGCCGCCGCGTCATCTGGCCGAGGAGCGCCACACCCGGATGCTACGAACGCTCGGCCGTGCACGCAGTCCGCCTGCACGCGATCGGGTAGACCGGCTGCCGCGGTGTGCGGCCTGCTCAGCCGCTCGCCCGCTGCGGCGACCGAGGCAGCAGGCCGTTACCGCGCAGCAGCCACACCGCCTGCACGGTGGCGTAGCCGCGCCATTCCAGGCGGGCGGCGGGGGAGTAGCTGGCGAAATCGACCGGCCAGCCACCGTCGCTTTGTTGCCGTCGCGCCAACGCGTCCAGTTCCGCTTCGACGATCCCTGAGCCGAACAGTTCCCGTGACGGCATGCCTGGCAGCGGGGAGAAGTCGAGTGGTCGCATGAACTCCTCCTCGGTTCCACCTCGCACGTGCACCAGCCCGTCGGCAGGGATGTGCCGCGCCAGCGGTGCGAGCAACTCCTCGGCACGGGCGGGCGCGCCCGCGTGCAGTTCATCGACGAAGCGCACTGCGAATGCCAACTCGATCGCGTGCGGGCTGCCGTCGCGCACGGCCCGGATCGCGGACTCGCAGTAATCCGTCACGCGGGCCAGCCACGGATGCGCGGCCACCTCGGGATCGTGCCGTGCCACCCGGTGAGCGTTCGCCGCGACGATCGCCGAGATCTGCAACGACGACCTGTTCGGGTCGGCCGCCAGCCAGAACGGCGCGCACCCTGCCGGGTTGGCGACCGGGAGCGCGAACGGCAACCCGCCGTCGGCGAGTGTCACGCCCGCCAGCCAGTCGCACAGCCGCGCGGCGTGAACACTCCTGGCGGGCGCGATGTCGGCGAACACCTCGAACGCGTGCAGCGCGCAGGCGGGCTGGCTGTGCCTCGCCCGCAGGTCGGGTTCGAGGCCGTTGCCGAAACCGCCGTCGGCGTTGCGGTAACCGAGCAGGGCGCTCACCGCGGCCTGCTCGTCACCGACGCCGAGCAGCAGGCGCAGCCGGTGCCGGTCGAGCAGGCGGGCGTGGGTGTCGAGGAAGGTCTCGGCGGCAGCGAAATCGATGGTCATGAGCCGAATCGTGCCCGCGAGCATGGGCGGGCGTCTTGAACGGATCGGACGCGGCTCACCGTTTCTGCCGTTGCTGCTCGCTGCGGGCGGACGCGCCCGGCGGCCGCGGGCGGCCGGTGGCATTGGGCGCACGAAGCAGAGACCGTGCCACCCGGTCGGGGTCGTCGACCGCCAGTGTCAACTCGTGGTGCCGCACGCCCACCGGCTCGTGACCGTGCACCGGTTCGCGGAAGATCAACGTCACCTGACCCGGCCGCGCACGCACCGCCGCGAGATTGGACCGCGGAGTGCGAAACCACCACGGCCCGTAGTGCACCTCGATGGCGTCGGTCTCCACCCGCAACTGCCCGACGACGGGCAGCACCAGGTGCAGCGGTCCGGCGAAGGTGAATTCGAACGATGCCGCCCCGTGCGATCCCGGAAGGTGGTCCCGGGCGACCCGGCTCAGGTCCGGCACCGAGCAGGCCTGCCTGCGAAGCTGGCCTGCCCAACGCCGGTTGTGTGACGTCATATCGGACCAGGTACCCGACTTCGGCCGAAGCAACCGTGGTGAGTTCGACGGCGCTCAGACCGTGTCGGTAAGGGCAGATTCCAGCGTGGGATGTAGTCGCAGCGCGCCCTGCAGGCCCGCGGCCTCCACCGGCCTGCGTACCGCGCGCCTGGCGGAAACCACCCGCAGTTGCGTGCCCTTTTCCTCGGCGATCCTGCTCACTTCGAGCAACACCGCCAGCCCGGACGAACCGATGAAACTCACCTCGGAGAGGTCGGCGACGAGCGGATGAGGTGGCTGTGTGGCGGCCAACGCCTGCCGCAGTTCCCGTTCGAGCCCGCCGCCGGTGCTCAGGTCGATCTCCCCGTGCACCTTCACGATGACGGTCTGTCCACGCCGCTGGGTGCGTACGTCCAGGGCCTGGGTGTGCAGCGGAATGTCGGAGTGTGATAGCTCGGGCACGGCACCTCCAGCGGTGAGTGCGCTGTTCGAGGATGGCCGTCGTGGCCGCTGGCTGTTTAACCGCCCGACGGAACCTGAGCGTAGCGAGAACGGTCCGGGGTGCAAACCCCGTGGGGCCGGGTATTCCCCGAACGGACATGTCGACGACACAGGGAGTGACCCACCGTGACGACTTCTACCAAGGTGCGCGACATCATGACCAGCGATCCCAAGTTCGTGGACACCAGCGAGGCGGTGTCCGAGGTGGCTCGGATCATGGCTCGAAGCAACGTGGGGGCGCTGCCCGTACGGGGCGAGGACAACCGGCTCAAGGGCATCGTCACCGACCGCGACATCGTGGTGAAGGTGCTCGCGGAGGGCAAGGACCCGATGGCCGTGCACGTCGGCGAACTCGTCGAGGGGGAGCTGCACACGGTGCGCCCTGACGCCGACGTGGAGGAAGCGCTCGAGCAGATGTCCCGGCACCACGTGCGGCGGCTGCCGGTGATGGACGGTCCGGAACTCGTCGGGATCGTCTCGGAGGTGGACGCGGCACGCGGCAGGTCCTGAACCCGTCACCGTCGCGGCTTGCCGAGCCCGTGGTAGGCGAAGCCCGCTTCGGACAACTCGTCGGGATCGAGCAGGTTGCGGGTGTCGACCACGGTCGCGTGGTCGGTGAGCTGGGCCAGCTGCGGCCAGTTGAGTTCGCGAAACTGCGGCCACTCGGTGAGCACGACGACGGCCGCGGCGTCCTTGGCCACCAGGGCGGGCTCGTCGACGAGCTGGATGCGTCCCAGATCCTTCGACCGCCGGATGCCGGGGTCGTAGCCGGTCAACGACGCGCCCTCGTCGGCGAGCCGCTCGGCCACCGCGAGCGCGGGTGAGTCACGCAGGTCGTCGGTGCCCGCCTTGAACGTCAGCCCCAGCAGTCCCAGCCGAATGCCGCGCAAGCTGCCTTCCGCCGAGCCGGTCACGGCAAGCCGCACCTTGCGCACCACGCGTTCGTGCTGGTGGAAGTTGGCCGCGACCGCGTCGGAGAGCATGGCGAAGTCGACCCCGGCGCGCTCGGCAGCGTGCAGCAGCGCGCTGGTGTCCTTGGGCAGGCAGGAGCCGCCCCAGCCGGGACCGGGCGCGAGGAACGCGGGGCCGATCCGGTCGTCGAGCCCCATCGCGTGCGCGACGTGAGCGATGTCCGCGCCGTGGTGCTCGCACAGTTCGGCGAGGACGTTCACGTACGACAGCTTCAGCGCGAGGAACGCGTTGCTCGCGTACTTGGCCAGTTCCGCGCTGGCCGGATCGGTGCGGATCACCGGCGCGTCGAGGCCGCGGTAGAGCCTGCCGACCCGGTCGGCGGCTTCCGGCCGGGTCGCGCCGAGCACGATGCGGTCGGGGTGCAGGAAGTCCCATGCCGCGTGCCCCTCTCGGAGGAACTCCGGGTTGCTGACCGAGGCGACGCCGAGCAACTCCTCGGTGCGGGCGGTGGTGCCGACCGGCACCGTGGACTTCACCGCGACCACTGCCCGTGGGTCGAGGGTGTGGCGCAGCGCCTGCAGTGCAGCGTCGAACGCGGCCAGGTCCACCGTGCCGTCGCTTCGTGCGGGTGTGGGCACGCACAGCAGCACCACATCGCAACGGGCAAGCGATGCCAGTTCACTGGTGAAGCGCAGCCTGCTTGCGCTGATGCCCTCGCTCACCAGTCGAGGCAACTGCGGTTCGGCGATGGGAACCCGCGCCTCGCGCAGCGCGGCCACCTTCGCGGTGTCGACGTCGACGCAGGTGACCGTGTGCCCCAGCCGGGCGAGGCAGGCAGCGCTGGTGAGCCCGACGTACCCGGCACCGACCACACCGACGTGGCTGTTCGCGGCGCCTTCGACCGGTCGCTCAGGCTTGTCGGACATGGCTGACCTCCGCGAGTCGGTCGTGTGCCGCTGCGAGCACGTCATCGGTGGTCAGGCGCAACAGGCCAGGGTCGGGTGTTCGGCCGTGCGGGTCGCCCGTGCGGCCCGCCCACAGCGCCACGTGTTGCGGCCTGCCTTCGGGCGGGCCCCACAGCGCGGGCGGTGTCGGGCCGAACAGCAGCACCGACGGTGTGCCGTAGCCGGTCGCGAGGTGCCCGACGCCGGTGTCGCCACACACGACCAGCGACGCCTTGCTGACCAACGCGGCCAGTGAGCCGAGGTCGTGGCCTGCGAGTACGGCGCCTGCGGGCAGCCCGGCGCGTCGCGCCACCTCGGTGGCGAGTGGCCGCTCGGCGGCGCTACCGGTGACCACGACGTTGTGCCCGCCGCGCGTGAGTTCGGCCGCCACGGCCGCGAACCGCCGCGGTGGCCAGCGGCGCGCCGGGTACGCGGCTCCTGGATGGACGACGACGGCGCCGGGGGCGGGGCTGGGCACGGCCGGTTCGGCGAGCGCGAGATCGTCACGGTCGGCGGGGATGCCGTGCCACTCCAGCAGTGCGCACCAGCGGTCCACCTCGTGCAGGTCCGGCCGCCACGCCGGGCCCTGCACTTGCGGTCGGTCGGGGTGGCGGTGGGTGAGCAGCGCACGGGGACGGGTGGTCAGCAGGTCGCGGATACTTCTCGGGCCGCTGCCGTGCAGGTTGACTGCCAGGTCGGGTGGCGGGCCGTGCCAGCGCAGCTCGCCGAGGCCGGGTGTGGCGAGCAGTTGGTCCACCGCCGTGGTGAGCGGCAGCAGCGGCCGCAGCGCGGCGGGTGCCGCCAGCACCAGGCCCTGCCCCCGGTGCCTGCGCAGTGCCCGCAGCGCGGGCACTGCGGTCAACAGGTCGCCGAGCCCCAGCGCGCGCAGCGCGAGCGTTACGGCCACGAGCCCTCTTCCGAATGGCACACCACGAGTTCCCGCACCTCACAGCCCGGCGGGGTGCGCAAAGCGTGCAGCACGGAGGCAGCGACGTGCTCGGGGCGGTTCAGCTTGGCGTCGGGCGGCGGTTTGTACTGTTCGTCGCGGCCGTCGAAGAACGCGGTGTCCATGCCGCCGGGCACGAGCAGCGTCACCCCGACCCTTCCCGCGGTTTCCGCGGCGAGCGCCCTTGTGAACGCGGCGACACCGGCCTTGGAAGCGCAGTACGCGGTGGCGTCGGAGACCGAGCGAAGGCCCAGCGTCGACCCGCAGGTCACCACGGTGCCGCCGCGGCGTTCCAGGTAGGGAAGCGCGGCACGTACGACCGCGGCCGTGCCGAGCAGGTTCACCTGCACCACTCGCTCCCACTCCTTGGCGGGCACCGTGTCGAGCGCGCCGGGCGAGTCGATGCCCGCCGCCGTGAACACGGCGTCGAGGCCGCCCGCCTGCTCGGCAAGCTCTCGCACCGCGCTCTCCGCCGAGGGCGTGTCGGCGAGATCGGCCAGCGCGTACGGGACATCGAAGGGTGGGGCGGCCCTGTCGACGACGAGCGGGGTGCCGCCTTCGGCGAGCACCGCATCGACCGTCGCGGCGCCCAGCCCGGAGGAACCGCCTGTGATGAGCACGTTCATGTCTGCCTCCCGCTTTCGCTACCGGCCAGCGTCCTGCAACAGCCGGGTGGTTGAGTAGCCGTCCACGGTGGGCACCAGCACCACCTCGCCGCCGTGGCGGCGCACCACGTCGGCCTCCGGCAGGTCCGCGCCCGCGTAGTCGTCGCCCTTGACCCAGACGTCCGGCCGCAGCCGGTGCAGCACCTGACTCGGAGCAGGCTCGTCGAAGACCACGACAGCGTCCACAATGGCCAGCTCAGCCAGCAGCCTGGCGCGGTCGGACTCCGGCACCACCGGCCTGCCGGGGCCCTTCAACGCGCGCACCGAATCGTCGGAGTTCAGGCACACCACGAGTGCGTCACCGAGGGACCGTGCCTGCCGTAGCAGGCTCACGTGTCCGGGATGCAGCAGGTCGAAGCAACCGCCGGTGGCGACGAGGCGGCCGCCCTGCCTGCGCACCCGCTCGGCGAGAGCGAAGGCGTCACCGTCCACGGGGGGCAGGGCGGATTCCTCCACCGAAAGCGCCGACGCTCCGCCCGCGGCGACGAACCGCGACGCGGCTTCCACCGCCGCCCGTACCGCTTGCGCCACGTCTGCCCCCTCCAGCAGCGCCGCGGCGGCGGCACTGGCGAAGCGGTCGCCCGCCCCGCAGGTGTCCGGCCGTTGGCCGGTCGCGGCCGCACCGGGCGGCACCGGAATCCGTACGCTGCCGCGGTCGTGCGCGAGCACGGCTCCGTCCGCGCCCACGGTGACCGCCGCCGCCGAGCACGCCCACTCCCGGCGCAACGTCGCGGCAGCCTGCTCGGGTCCGGTGCAACCGGGCGCGAAACTCACCGCCTCGCGATCGTTGGGCGTCACGAGGGTGACCCCAGGAACCGGGGCCGGTCCACGCGGGTGCGGGTCCCACACCACGGGGATGCGGTTGGCAAGGTCGGCCAGCAGCCGCCGCAACTGCCGGTGGGCCGCGACACCGCGCCCGTAGTCGGAGACGAGGACGGCGCCCGCCTCGCGAAGCGAGCGCTCGACGTTCGCGGGCAGCGGCGCCTGCGCCGCACGCCCGTCGCCGGTGTCGAGACGCACCAGCGACTGCCCTGCCGCCCTGACCCGGGTCTTGCGCACCGTCTCGCCTTCCAACGGCAGCCGCAGCACCCGCACGTCGTGGGCGAGCAACTCGGCGAGGCGCCGCCCCGTCTCGTCGTCGCCGAGCGCGGTGACCAGCAACGTCTGCGGTGTCGTCCGGGTGGCCAGCAGCGCGGCGGCAAGGCCCGCACCTCCTGGGCGGACCCACTCACCCTCGGCGTCCACGACCGGAACCGGAGCCTCCGGGCACAGCCGGTCACTGCGGCCCTCGACGTCGACGTCGAGCAACGCGTCGCCGACAACGACCAGCGGCCTCATGCCCGTGCCTCCAGCGACTCGTCCAGCCGCGCGCACAGCGCGTGCACCACCGCAAGGTGCACCTCCTGCACCGTCGCCACGCTGTCGGCCTCCACCGCGATGGCGTCGTCACACAGTGCGGTGAGCGGGTTCGGCGCGGGGCCGGTCAGTGCCCAGGTGACCATGCCGAGCTCGTGGGCGACCTTCGCGGCGGCGACCACGTTCTGGCTGCGGCCGCTCGTGGACAGCGCAACCAGGACGTCACCGGATCTGCCGTGGGCGCGCACCTGCCTGGCGTAGAACTCGTGCTCGCCGTAGTCGTTGACGATCGCCGTGCCTGCCGAGGTGTCGGCGTGCAGCGCGATCGCCGACAGCGGTTGCCGGTCGCCGAGGAACTTGCCTACGAGTTCGCCGGTGAGGTGTTGCGCCTCGGCGGCGCTGCCGCCGTTTCCGCAGGCGAGCAGCCTGCCGCCGGCCGCGAGCACCGTGGCGAGGTGCGCACCCCACAGCTCGATCGTCGGCGCCGCGGTCCGCGTCCTGTCCAGCGCACCGCGCAGGGCGGTGAAGTGTTCTTCGATCACGACACACCTCCAGTGGGTCCTGCGACGCGACGGTCGTCGTGCGCGTTGCCGAGGGTGGCGACGGCGTCGACCACCTCGGTGGCCTCGATCGCGAGGCACGGGTGCCCCTCGACGGGGCAGCGCCTGGCCCTGGTGTCCTTGCAGGGAGCCTCCTGGTCGCCGAGCAGGATCGTCGCGACGCCGTAGGGAGCCCACCGGGCGGAGGGCACGACGGGCGCGAACAGCGAAACCACCGGCGTGCCCACGGCGGCGGCCAGGTGCGCAGGGCCGGTGTTGGGTGCCACCACGGCGCGGGCCGAGGCGAGTACGGCGGCCAGCTCGCGCAGGTCGGTGGCCCCGCCGAGATCCGTGGCCCGACCGTCGGCCACGAACGCGGTGAGCTCGCGCTCCCCAGCCGATCCGGTGATCACCACGCGGTGACCCGCTTCGGCGAGTGCGCGCACGAACGCGCGGGTCCGCTCGGCCGTGGGTTGCCGGGCGGGCACCGACGCGGCCGCGTGTACCACGACGTAGCCGGGCGGGCCGGTCAGCTCGCGGGTGTCGGGAAGCGGACCCCGCACCGCGGGCAGTCCGCGATCACCCTCCGGCAGCTCGTACCCCGCTGCGCGTGCCAGCGACAGCGCGCGCTGTGCCTCGGGCGGGTCGCCTGCCACGCGGTGCCGCAGGTCGAGCAGCGAACCCGGGTAGTCCTCGCTGATGCCACCGATCCAGGGCACGCCCGCCATGCGCAGCACAACCGCCAGCGGCAGCGGTGACTGGTGGAACGACGTCAGGATCAACGCCGCGTCCAGCCGCAGGTCGCGCAGTTGCTTGGTGAGTGCCTCCACCGACTCGGCGGTCAGCTCGGGCGGATCGGGGTCGATCCACGGAGCGCACCACTCGATCACCTCGTCGACGCCGGGAAGCAACTGCGCGGCCGCGCGGCCCCTCGGCCCCGCCAGCAGGGTCACGTGCTCGGACCCCTCGGCGACGGCTCGCACACACGGGCCCGCCAGCAGGACGTCGCCCACGCTGTCGAGCCGCGCCACCAGCACCCTGCCGCTCATAGCAACTCCATTGCCAGCCGGGCGGCCGACGGCAGGTCGGCCGCTACGTGGGCGTGGCGGCGGCACTCGGCTATCTCGCCGGGCATCGTGCGGGCGGTGGGTACCAGCACGGCTTGCGCCCCTGCCGCCGCGGCCGCGGCCACGTCGGCACCGATGTCACCGATCACGACGCAACGCCGCGGGCGCACCCCGAGGGCGCCCGCGGCGCGCAGCACGAGGCCCGGCTTCGGCTTGCGGCACACGCAGCCGTCGTCGGGTGCGTGCGGGCAAACCTGCCACGCGTGGAACGGGCCAAGCAATTCGTCCACCCGCTCGTTGACCGCCCGCAGCTCCTCGCGAGTGATGTGTCCACGAGCCACGCCGGACTGGTTGCTGACGACCCCGACCAGCACGCCCGCCCGGCGAAGCAGGTCCAGCGCCTGCTCCGCACCCGGCATCGGCCGTACCTTCTCCGGGTCGCCGAGGTAGGGGACGTCCTCGATGAGGGTGTCGTCGCGATCGAACAACACCGCCTTGTGCCCTGCGGCGCCGAGCTCACCACGCAACCGGTGTGCGCACGCGACCGGCGGGATGACGGCACTGGTGACGGCCATGCGGCTGATCTCGGCGGGCGTGCGCGGGCCATCGGCCACGCGCCTGACGGCGAACTGCGCTGTCAGACCTGCCCACACGCCACAGGCCATGGCCGCGGGTGCGCTACGTCCCGTGGCGAGCAGTCCGAGGCCTGCGGCACCCGCGAGCGTGGTCAGCGCGTGCCTGCCGAGCCTGCCGCGGCCCTCGCCTGCCTTGGCGCGCCAGCCGGGGCCGTGTTTGCGGCGCATCAGCGCGTTGTCGGCGTTCCCGCGCTGCCTGCGTACACTGGCCCAGAAGTCGCCGTTTCGCGGCGGGTGGGTCGTGCTCCGCGTGCCCTCCGCGATGGAGTAACCCGCCTGCCGCACCCGCAACGCGAGGTCGGCGTCCTCGCGGTAGGCGCGCGGGAATCGCTCGTCGAAGCCGCCGACCTCCACCAGCACCGCACGCCGGTAGGCCATGTCCGCGGTGATCCAGCGCGAGCGGGTCAGCGCCAGCGTGTCGCGCTCGTCGTCGGTGGGCCGCCTGTGCCTCGGCAGCGGCACGACGATCCTGCCGACGGAGGCCGCGACATCGTCGTCGAGTCCGGTGAGGTCGTCGGCGACGGCGCTCGGCCAGTCGTCGTCGGGCAGCACGTCGTCGTCGAGAAAGGCGACCCACTCGGTGCGCGCCGCTCGCCAGCCGGTGTTGCGCGCGGCCGCGGGCCCCCTGCCGCCGCAGCGCAGCACGCGCACCGCGAGCCGGGTCTCGGGCAGCGACAGCGGTTGCCCCCCGTTGCGGTCGTCGACCACCAGCACCTCGACCGGCGGCGGGCCGGTGGCGGTGTCGAGCGCACGCAACAGTGCGGCGAGGCTGTCGCGGCCCATCGTCGGGATGACGACCGTGACGGCCGCCTGCCCGCCGCCCATCAGGCGGTCCTCCGCACGGCGAACGGTCCGATCGCGAGCAGGTCGATCGGCGCGGACCCGAAGCATTCCAGCGCGTCCCTGGGGTCGTCGACCATCGGGCGTCCCGAGGTGTTGAGGCTGGTGTTGACCACGGTAGGCAGCCCGGTTCGCCGCTCGAAGCCACGCAGCATCCTGGCGAGCAGTGGCTCGGCTTCACTGTCCACGGTCTGGATCCGGGCGGTACCGTCCACATGCGTCACCGCGGGAATGCGGTCCTGCCACGAGGGCTCCACGTCGTGCACGAACAGCATGTAGGGGCTGGGAACGGGTCCGCGCGTGAACAACTCCGCAGCCCGCTCGGCCAGCACCATCGGCGCGACGGGACGGAACTGCTCGCGGCCCTTCACGTCGTTGAGGCGCTCGAGATTTTGCGCTCTGCCCGGATGCGCGAGCAGGGAGCGGTGGCCGAGCGCGCGCGGGCCGAACTCGGAACGGCCCTGGAACCACGCCACGATGCCGTCCTCGGCAAGTGTTTCGGCGACGGTCTCGGCGATGTCGGGTGGCCGCTCGTAGGCGACACTGGCGGTGTCGAGCCATTCCCGCAGTCGCTCCTGCGGCCACTCGCGGCCGAGGTCGGCTCCCGGCATCGGCCGGGTGGACTCCCCGAGGTCGGCGGCCAGTTGCAGGGCGGCTCCCAGTGCGGTTCCGGCGTCGCCCGCCGCAGGCTGCACCCAGACCCGTTCGAACGGGCTTTCCGCGTGCAGCCGGGTGTTGGCCACGCAGTTCAGCGCGGTGCCGCCCGCCATCGCCAGGTCGCGGTGGCCGGTGCGCTCGTGCAGCCAGCGGGCGAGGTCCAGCAACACCTCTTCCACGGCACGCTGCACGCTGGCGGCGAGGTCGGCGTGTTCGGGCAGCATCTCGCCGTCGTGGGTTCGTTCGGGGGCGAACTGGCTCCAGTCGACCGGGTCGGCGCGAAACCCGCCGTCCGCGCCCGCGTGAATGTGCTCCCGCAGCCTCGCCAGGAATATCGGCGTTCCGTAGGAGGCCAGCGCCATAACCTTGTACTCGTCGCTGGAACGCTTGAACCCCAGGTGTTGTGTCACGTCCTCATAGGTCAGACCGAGCGAGTGGGGCAGGACCTGGTTCGCCAATTCGACGAACTTTCCCTCCCGGTACTCACCGGCTACATAGGACTCGGACTCGCCGCGTCCGTCGGAGGTCAGCACGGCGCAGTCGCCGAACGGAGCCGCGAGCCCGGCCGAGGCGGCGTGCGCCACGTGGTGTCGCACGAACCGCACCTTGCCCGGGTCCAGGCCGGGAAGCGCGGTCTTGAGGAAGGCGGGTGCGCGGCGCGCGTAGAGAGTTCGCAGTTTCTCCCAGCCGCCCTGGTCGGTTCCGGGCAGTGTCTCGTCGACGAGTGTCGGGTCGTAGGAGTAGGCGACAGCATCCAGGTCGGACGCCGTGAGACCGGCGTGCCGCAGGCACCAGTTGGCGCTGTGCTGTGGCTGTTCCCACGCCGAGAACGGAACGGCTTCCTTGCCGTGCTTGCGCCTGCTGAACCGTTCCTCCTCCGCGGCGGCGACGATCTCGCCGTCAACCACCAGTGCGGCGGCCGGGTCGTGGAAAACGGCGTTGATGCCGAGTATTCGCACCTGGTTACCTCCCGCCTCTGGCAGGCCGGTCGCGGTCGCGACCGCCACTAAACCGCTACCCGGTGCAGCGACGACTAAACCGTTGTGGTGGGAAAGCCCAGGACGTCGCTACGTGCTGTGAACGAGAACACGCGGCTGCCGGGTTGATGACTACGCGCAGAAGCGGTCGGCGACGCCGTTTCGGGCGAACCAGGCGATCGTGCGGTTCAGCCCTTCCCGTAACCCGACGCGAGGCAGCCAGCCGAGTTCCGCGCGGGCCAGTGTGATGTCGGGGCAGCGGCGGCTGGGGTCGTCGACAGCACCTTCCACCTTCGTGATGGGCACCGACGCTCCTGTCAGGGAAAGGATTTCCTCGGCGAGGCGGCGTACCGAAAGCTCGTGGGGATTGCCGATGTTCACGGGACCGTGCAGCGAACTGTATGCCAGGCTCAGCAGACCACCGACGGTGTCGTCGACGTAGCACACCGAGCGGGTCTGCTCGCCCGTCCCCGCCACCGTCAGCGGTTTGCCCGTCAGCGCCTGGGTGATGAAGGCGGGGATGACCCTGCCGTCGTCGGCGCGCATCCGGGGCCCGTAGGTGTTGAACACCCTCGCGATCGCCACGTCGGTGCCGTGCTCGCGCAGGTATGCCATGGTGAGTGCCTCGGCGTAGCGCTTGGCCTCGTCGTAGACACTGCGCGGACCGATCGGGTTCACGTTGCCCCAGTAGCTCTCGCGCTGCGGATGCTGCAGCGGGTCACCGTATACCTCGCTGGTGGAGGTCAGCACGAACCGGGCACCGGCGTTGGTGGCGAGCCGCAGCGCGTGTTCGGTGCCGAGAGCGCCGACGCGGAGGGTATCGATCGGCAGCCGCTGGTAGTCCTTCGGCGAAGCCGCCGACGCCAGGTGGAACACCAGGTCCACATCGGTTGCTACGGCGCTGCCCTCGACCGGCCGCGTGACGTCGTGTTCGACGAACTCGAACCGAGGATGCTCGCGCAGGTGCGCGATGTTGTCCGGTGTTCCGGTCGCGAAACTGTCCACACAGGTCACCTGGTGACCGTTTCCGAGTAGCCGTTCGCACAGTTGTGAGCCGAGGAACCCGGCGCCGCCGGTGACCAGCGCGTGCTCGAACCGATTCGCCATGGCGTCTCGACTACCCCGGATACCCGGTGTGAAACCGCTCCGTAACGGGTAGTCCGCGCGGCATGCGTGCGCTCGTGACAGGCTGGCCGAGCTTCCTGCACGGTGAGGCCACGGCAGGCGACGTGCTGAGCATGCGGCGGGTCGCCGACTCGCTGCGTGCTGCAGGCGTTCCCACCGATCTGGTGTGGAGTCCGGGGTACCGCCCTGGCGTGCTGCACTTCGACGACGCCGACCCCGCCCACTACACACACCTGGTGTTCGCGTGTGGACCCGTCCACGGTGAGCAGGTGGAGTGGCTGCACGACCGGTACGCGCGCTGCCGCCGCATCGCGGTCGGGGTGTCGGTGATCGACCCGACGGCTGCCGCGGTCACCGGATTCCACCGCGTGCTCGCCAGGGACGGCGACGGTGGCGGCGGCGTGCCGGATCTGTCGGTGTCGGCGCGCTCGTCGCGGGTACCGGTCGCGGGGATCGCGCTTGCGCCGGGTCAGCGGGAGTACGGCGAGCGCCGCAGGCACGAACAGGTGCACAAGGCGCTGCTGAGTTGGGTCGAGGGGCTGGACTGCGCGCGGATTCCGCTGTCGACGCGGCTGGCGACCTCCGACTGGCGACACTGCGCCACCCCGGACGCCTTGCTGTCCCTGGTGCAGCGGCTGGACGTGGTGGTGACCACCCGGATGCACGGCCTGGTACTGGCACTGTCGGTGGGGGTGCCCGCGCTGGCCGTCGATCCGGTCACCGGCGGCGGCAAGGTGAGCGCACAGGGGCACGCGCTCGACTGGCCCGCCGTGGTTGCGGCCGAGGACGCGGGCGCGGAGGCTTTCCAACCGTGGTGGCGGTGGTGCCTTTCGGCTGCCGCGCGGCAGGAGGCGGCGCGCGGCCGCGCCGACGGTGCCGAACTGGTGTCAGGGCTGCTTCGCGAGGTGCTCGGATGAGCCAGGCGCGCACCACCGTTGTCATCGCGACCAGAAATCGTGCGGCCGAACTGGCCCGCTCGTTGCGCCAGTTGCGCGCGCTGCGGCCGACGCCGCCGATCGTCGTGGTGGACAACGGCTCACACGACGACACCGCGGCGCTGGTACGGCGGGACTTTGCGGAAGTGCGGCTGGTGAGCCTGGCAGGCAACGCCGGTGTGGCGGCACGCAACATCGGCGTGCGGCGCGCCGAGACACCCTATGTCGCGTTCAGTGACGACGACTCCTGGTGGGAGCAGGGCGCGCTGCCGAGGGCGGAGACCCTGTTCGACGCCTATCCCAGGGTGGGCCTGCTCGCGGCGACCACGCTGGTGGGTCCACAGGCCGAGCCGGATCCGGTGTGCGAGCTGATGGCCGACAGCCCACTCGGTACCGCGCCGGACGTGCCGGGTCCGCTGGTGCTGGGCTTCCTCGCCTGCTCGGCGATCGTGCGCAAGCAGGCCTTCCTCGAGGTGGGCGGCTTCAGTGAGCTGCTGCACTTCGGGGCGGAGGAGACACTGCTTGCCTACGACCTCGCGGCAGCCGGGTGGGCACTGAGCTATGTGGAGCAGTTGCGAGCCCACCACCATCCCTCCACGACGCGGCCTGGCGAGCGGTGGCGGCGCAGGCTGGAGTTGCGCAACAACGCGTTGATCGCCCTGATGCGCAGGCCGGTACCCGGGTTGCTGCGCAGTCTCGGCCCGCTGCTCAACGAGCCCGCCGCCGCGGCGGGCACGTTGCGCAGGCTGCCGCACGCCCTCGGCAGGCGCAGGCGGCTTCCCCGGCACGTCGAAGCGCAGATCAGGGAGCTGACATGAGCCGCGATCCGCGTGTCACCGTCGTGCTGATCACCCACAACCGGCGCGAGGAGGTGCTGCGGACGCTCGAGGTGATGACCACGTTGCCGGACGCCGCGCCGCTGATCGTCGCCGACAACGCCTCCACCGACGGCACCGCCGACGCGATCGCGCGTCACCACCCGCAGGTGTCGTTGCTCGCCTGCGAGACCAACCTTGGTGCGCTGGCGCGCAACGTGGCTGTCGAGCAGGTACGGACCCCCTACGTGGCGTTCTGCGACGACGACACCCGTTGGCAGCCGGGGTCGCTCACCCGCGCCGCCGACCTGCTGGACGCCCACCCCGGGCTGGCGTCGGTGACAGGGCGTTGCCTCGTCGAGCCGGACCTCGTCGAGGACCCGATCACACCGGAGCTGCGGTACTCGCCGGTGCGGGGACCGGACTGGCTGCCCGGGCCCGCGCTGCTCGGCATCATGGCAGGCCTGACCACGCTGCGGGTGCGGGCGTTTCGTGAGGTGGGCGGGTTCAACCCGAGGATGTGGCTCGGTGGTGAGGAGGAGCTGCTCGCGCTCGACCTTGCCTCGCGTGGCTGGTGGATGTGCTGGGCGGAGGACGTGGTGATCCACCACGCGCCGTCGCGGCTGCGGGACCCGAGGCGCCGCAGGCAACTGGGCATCCGCAACACGCTGTGGACGTTGTGGCTGCGAAGGCCGGTGCCAGGGGCCGCGCGCAGAACCGCCGACGTGCTGCGTTCCGCACCCGCCGACCTCGCCACCGCATCGGCCGTGCTGGAGGCGGTGCGAGGGCTGCCGTGGGTGCTCAGGCAGCGGCGGGTCGTGCCCGACAGCGTGGAACGGGGGCTGCGTGCGCTCGAGCACGCGCAGCGAAGCTCCGTGGCGCGCCGTTACGTGGGTTGACGGTAGGGGCGACCGGGTAGGCCCCGGTCAGCAACCGTTCGCCAAAGGAGTGTGTCCATGACCGGCTTCTTCGGGGCCGACCCAGGTCCGAGCCCGTTCGACCAGCTGCTCGCCCAGTTCTTCGGCAACGCCGTGCCGGGCAGGCGCCCCTCCGCGGTCGGTATCACGCGCCTGATGAGCGAGCAGGCGCTGGCGCTGGTCTCGGCGGCCGTGCGCAAGGCGGAGGAGTGGGGCGGCAACGAACTGGACTCCACGCACCTGCTGTGGGCGGCGACCCGGGTCCCGGGCAGCAGGGAGCTGATCCAGCGGGCCGGGGCCGACCCGGACGCACTCGCCGACAGGGTCGAGCGCGAAGCGGGACGTGGCCACGGGCGCACCGCGGCCCACCCGGTGCTGACCCCGGCCGCCAAGCGCACGCTGCTGGACGCCCACCAGATGTCGAGGGGGCTGCGCTCGTCCTACATCGGTCCCGAGCACGTACTGCTGGCGCTGGTGGCCAACCACGAGTCACAGGCAGGCCGGTTCCTCGGCGAGGCGGGCGTGACACCGGAGGCGATGCAGCGCGCCTTCACCGACCCGACCGCCACGCCCGGTGCCGTCCGGGCGGGCCAGCAGCAGCCCAGCAGCGACACCCCGACACTCGACAGCTACGGCCGCGACCTGACCGCGATGGCCCGCGACGGCGAGATCGACCCCGTCGTCGGCCGCGACGACGAGATCGAGCAAACCATCGAGGTGCTTTCCAGGCGCACCAAGAACAACCCGGTGCTCATCGGCGAGGCCGGTGTCGGCAAGACCGCGATCGTGGAGGGCCTCGCGCAGCGCATCACCGACGGGCAGGTGCCGGAGACGCTCGGCGAGCGGCGGGTGATCCAGCTCGACCTCACCGCCATGGTGGCCGGTACCCGCTACCGGGGCGACTTCGAGGAACGCATGAGCAAGCTGCTCGACGAGATCCGGTCGAACAAGGACCGGCTCATCGTGTTCATCGACGAACTGCACACCGTGGTCGGCGCGGGGGCGTCGGAGGGCTCGATGGGGGCGGGCAACATGCTCAAACCCGCGCTGGCAAGGGGAGAGCTGCATATCGTCGGCGCCACCACGCTCGACGAGTATCGCGAGAACATCGAGAACGACCCGGCATTCGAGCGGCGGTTCCAGCCGATCCTGGTGCCGGAGCCGAACGTTGAGGACACTCTGGCGATCCTGCACGGGCTGCGCGATCAGTACGAGGCGCACCACCAGGTGAGCTTCACCGACGAGGCGCTGAGCGCTGCGGCTTCGCTTTCCGACCGCTACATCACCGACCGTTACCTGCCGGACAAGGCGATCGACCTGATCGACCAGGCGGGCGCGAGGGTACGGATGCGCGCGGGCCGGGAGCCGGAGCAGGTGCGTGAGCTGGAGGCGCGGCTGGAGCAACTGTGCCGCGACCGCGACCAGGCGGTCAGCGAGGAGCACTACGAACGGGCCTCCTCGTTGCGCGACGAGATCAACGACCTGCGTGGCCGCCTCGCCGAGGCCAAGCGTGGCAACGGGGTGGCGGGCGCGCCGGAAGTGGGTGCCGTCGACATCGCCGAGGTCGTTTCGCGGCTCACCGGCGTTCCGGTGGCGCAACTGACCCAGCAGGAACGGGAGCGGCTGCTGCACCTGGAGGAGCACCTGCACGGCAGGGTCGTCGGCCAGGACGACGCCGTTGCAGCGGTTTCGGAGGCGGTGCGCAGGACAAGGGCGGGGTTGGCCGAGCCCAACCGGCCGTCCGGCAGCTTCCTGTTCCTCGGCCCGACCGGGGTCGGCAAGACCGAACTCGCCCGCGCGCTCGCGGAGGCGTTGTTCGGCAGCGAGGACAGGATGATCCGGCTCGACATGTCCGAGTACGGCGAGCGGCACACGGTGAGCAGGCTCGTCGGCGCGCCACCCGGTTACGTCGGCTACGAGGAGGCCGGTCAGCTCACCGAGGCGGTGCGCAGGAGGCCCTACTCGGTGATACTGCTGGACGAGATCGAGAAGGCGCACCCCGACGTGTTCAACATGCTGTTGCAGGTGCTCGACGACGGCAGGCTCACCGACGGGCGGGGCCGCACGGTGAACTTCACCAACACCGTGCTGATCATGACGAGCAACGTCGGGTCGGAGCTGGTGCTCAGCGGCACGCAGGGCGCGCTCGGGTTCGCCCCTTCCCGCGAGGAGGACACCGACGAGCCGCTGCGGGAGCGGTTGATGCGACGGCTGCGGGAGACGTTCCGCCCGGAGTTCCTCAACCGCATCGACGAGATCATCGTGTTCCGCAAGCTGTCGGCGGTGCAGCTGGAGCAGGTCACCTCGCTGCTGCTGGAGGAGACGCGACGCAAGGCACACGCGCAGGCCGTGGAGGTCGAGTTCGACCAGCAGGCGGTGCGCTGGCTGGCTGAGGCGGGTTACCAGCCGGAGTACGGTGCCCGCCCGCTGCGCCGCACCATCCAGCGTGAGGTGGACAACGTACTGTCGCGGATGCTGCTCAACGGAGAGGTCGCGGAGGGCGACCGGGTGCGCATCGCCGTCCGGGACGGCCACCTGACGTTCGACGTCTCCAGCAGGACACCGGCCTGAGTGCGAGGTCGGCGCCCGCGGGCCGCGCACTCCCCGGCCCGCGGGCGCACGGCCTGCTTCAGCCGGTTTCCTCGCCCAGCGCGGCGCTGGGCACGGCGCGTTCGTAGACGCGCAGCGTGTCGGTGGCGATGCGGTCCCACGAGTAGCGGCAGCGGGCCCTGTCGGCGCCCGCGATGCCGTAGGCGTCGCGCAGCGCGCCGTCGGACAGCAGCTTGCGCACCGCCGTCGCCACCGCGTCCGGCTGCCTCGGGGGGACGTGGATGCCCGTGACGCCGTCCACGACGGTGTCGATGAGGCCGCCGACGGCGGCAGCGACCACCGGCACGCCGCACGCCATCGCCTCCAGCGGCACGATCCCGAACGGCTCGTACCACGGCGTGGTGACGACGACGTCGGCGGAACGCAGCAGTGCGGGCATGTCGGGCCGCGCCACCTGACCGACCAGTCGAACCCGGTCGGCGACACCGTGCTGTTCGGCGAACCTTCGCAGCCGCAGCGCCTCCTCGTCCTCGGCGAGCCTGCCCTCCTGCGGCCCACCCGCGATGATCAGTTCGGTGTCGGGAAGGTGGCGCAGCGCCGCGATGGCGATGTCGAACCCCTTGCGCGGCACCAGCCTGCCGACGGCCACGATGCGGTGGCGGTCGCCGCCCCTTCGCGCACGCTCGCCGTGCGGGGTGAAGCGTTCCAGGTCCACCCCGCACGGCACCACGGAGATGCGGGATCGAGGCAACCCCATCCGCACCAGCTCGAACACCTCGTCCGAGCAGGTGGCCGCCACCCTGGCCGCGTTGCGCCCCACCAGGCGTTCCAGGTGGATGCGGTCGGCCGGGCTGGTGTCGGCCGGGCCCTGGTTGCGCCGCTTGACCACGCCGAGGGCGTGGTAGGTCTGCACGACCGGGACGTTGACTTCCTTGGCCGCGAGCAGCGAGGCCACGCCCGACATCCAGAAGTGCGCGTGTACCAGGTCCGGCCGGCTGCCACGCCATTCGCGCTCCAGGAAGCGGGCGAACTGACCCATGTGCGGCAGCAACTCGTCCTTGGGCACGTGCCTGCGTGGCCCGGCGGGTACGTGCACCACGCGATACCCGGCGGGCATGTGCACCTCGTCGGGCTGGACGTCGTCCTCACGCCGCGTGTAGACGGTCACCTCATGTCCGGCCCTGGTCAGACCTGCCGAAAGCTCGGCGACATGTACGTTCTGGCCCCCGCCGTCGGCCTCGCCGAGTGCGGCCAGCGGGCTGGCGTGCTCGGAAACCATGGAGATCTTCATGCTTCCTCCTGTGAGTTCACGGCACGAGCCTGCCGAGCAGGGCGTCCCATTCGCGCAGGAAGGAACCGAGCCCGAACTGTGCGAGGGCGTGCTCGCGCCCCGACTTGCCCATCCGCGCTGCGAGGTCAGGAGATTCGATCAGCGTGCGTACCGCCGAGGTCAGTTCCGTGACGTCGGTGGAGACGAACCCGGCGTCCGGCGGCACCGAGGTGGCGGCCTCGGTGGTCGCCAGCGAGACCACCGGCATGCCGAGATGCATGGCTTCGAGCAGGGACAGGCCCAGCGAGGTCCAGCGAGCCGTGTGCACGTAGACACGGTCGCGCGCCATCCTCGTGTGCAGCTCCTCCTGGCGCAGATCGCCGACCGGGGTGACGCCGCGGATGGACAACTCGTCGAGTCCCATGCCGTACAGGTCCACCGGGGCGACCTCGGCGAAGGCGGCAAGCAGGTCGGTACCGACGATCCGGTTCCTTCGCACCGGCTCGTTGATGAGCACGGCCGCTCTCGGTAGCTCGCCGGTGTAGCGGTAGCCGGGGTCCACGATGCCGTGCCCGATGACAACGGTGGGTGCGATGCCGTTGTCCCACATCAACTCGTTGAAGTGCGTGACGTGCACCAGCGGGATGTCGCCGCGGTCGGCGAGCGGATGCCTGCTCGTGGCGGCATGGTCGCGCGGGGTGTTGTGCTCGACGTAGACCGCGGGAACTTCGCTGCCGATTCGCCTGCCGAGCAGGCGCTGCGCGAGTTCGATCTCCTCGGGCCGCTGCAACACCACCGCGTCCACACCCGCGTCACCGACCTGCTCGAAGGGCACTTCCACGGCGGAATCGGGCCAGTCCCTGCCGCAGCGGCCCCTTCCCCACGGCCCGCCTGTGTCCACAGTGGGCAGCAGATAGGTGTGCCCGCCCCGGACGAATGCGGAAGTCCAGGAGCCGTGCACGTGCCACACGAGCAGCCTCATGCTTGGCAAGGTGCCCGGGGGTAGCCGTGGCTAAACGCCTAGCGACGTCGTCGTGGGTCCTCCTGCCGTACCGGAAGGAAAGCGAGCAGCAGCCCGGCCAGCGCGGTGAACCCGTACAACCACGTGTTCGACGCCGCCACGTTCGCGAGGTCGGCCTGATCGGTGAGGACGGTGGCGAGGATGCTGTAGGCGGTCAGTCCGGCGAACCCGACGAACGTCAGCACGCCGAACACCCGGGTGGTCCCTTCCCGGTACGCCCCGAACACCCCGAGCAGGCCGATGAGCGTGTGCCAGAAGTTGAGCAACGCGCTGTTGGCGAAACCCCACACCGTCCGCGAATCGTCCGGCCCGATGGTGGTGCCGTGAGTGACGAATCCGGCTATGCCCAACGCCAGGTACCACAATCCGATGAGCAGGGCCGTGAGCTGTAGCCACGGGACTCGCGGACGCCACCCGTGGCCGACGTTGACCGGAACATCGCTCATGGTCGACACCAGCGCCTCGTGCGGCAGGTTGCCCGCCGCACAGATCGTTGCCCGATGGTTGCGGTTGGGTCCTACAGGGACCTACAGGGTCCTACATCCTGCGCCTACCCCGGGCGGCCGTGGGCAAACTGCTTGGCGAAGTCGATGTGCACGACGCGATCGATCGCACGCAGGGCGTCCGGCTCCAGCCGCCATGCGGACACCGCGTCGGTGACCCCGTCCAGCACCCGCCAGCCGAAGGTGTGGCTGTCGGGCACCGAGCCGTGGCTCGTCGTGGCGGAGACGGCCACGCACAGGCAACCGCCTGCGACGACGTAACGACACGTGAGCACGGCTCCGGGCACCGAGTGCTGGATCAGGCTCGCGCACGCCTCGTCGACGGCCACGGTGACGTCGGTGACCGCGTCCGGGTCGAGCCCTTCACCCGAGGCGGCCATCCGCGCCACCGACCTCAGCAACGGCAGCAGCCGAGGCTCCGCGGAGACGCGGAGTTCGACGTGTCCGCTGGTCCTGGGGCCGAGCCAGTCGGCGAGTTCACGCTTGTGCATGGTCTTGTTCGGATACCCGGCGGTAGCGCGACAACACCACTGCGAGTGACCTGTGGCGGGATGTTTGTCCCCCTCCCCGGCGGGGCAAACCGTTCACCAGCGCCCGCGCGTGAAGCCCGGGACGAAGGGGAGGAACAACCATGGTCTACCAACGGCACGACGCCATGGTCGACGAGCGTTCGGTGGCGCAGCTTGTCACTGATCTGTCCGAGCAGACGAGCAGGCTCGTCCGGGACGAGATGAAGCTCGCCATGGCAGAGTTGCAGAGCAAGGGCAAGCACCTCGGAGTGGGAGCCGGACTGGCGGGTGCTGCGGGAGTGATCGCGTTCTTCGGCGCGGGCACGATGCTCGCCGCGGCCGTCCTCGCGCTCGCCCTCGTTCTGCCCGCATGGGCGGCCGCGCTCGTCATCGGTGGTGGCCTGTTGCTGCTCGCCGGGCTGATCGGACTGATCGGCAAGGGCCAGGTGCGGCGAGCCGGCCCGCCGGTGCCGAGGGAGGCGGTCGACAGCGTGCGCAAGGACATCGACACCGTCAGGGAGCGGTTCCGGCAATGAGCACGCCAGAAGACTTCCCGCAAACGGTCGAGCAGGCCCGCACAGATATCGAGCTGACCCGCGAGGAACTCGGTGACACCGCGCAGGCGCTGGCGCACAAGCTGAACGTGCCGCAGCGCACCAAGGAACAGGTGCGGATGCGGTCGTCGGTCGCGGTGAGCAGGCTGCGTGAGAACGCCGTACCGCTGGCCGTTGTCGGCGCACTCGCCGCACTCGTCGTCGGCGGGGTGCTGACCTGGAGGATGAAGCGATGAAGGTGCTCTACCGGCCGCTGAGCCTGCTGGTGAGCACGGGCGGGGCACTGCTCGCCGGTGCCGTGTTCCGTAAGGTCTGGCGACTGGTCAGCGGCGAGGACGAGGCGCCCCAGCCCACGGATCGCCGGTTCTCGATCTGGGAGGTGGTCGCCGCCGCCGCGATGCAGGGCGCTGTCGCGGGGGCGGTACGCGCCGCCGTGGACCGCGCCGGAGCCGCGGGCTACGAGAAGGCGACCGGCTCCTGGCCTGGGGACGACGGGGACGAGTAGTCGCGTGGTCTTGCTGAGGGCACCTGGGGTCTACCGGCCCCAGGAGGACACCCACCTGCTCTGCGACGCGATGCTGGCCGCCCCCGTGCCCGCGCGTGGCCGGGTACTGGACATCGGGACCGGAACGGGGGCGCTCGCGTTGCGGGCGGCCCGCGCCGGGGCGGCCGAGGTGGTGGCCCTCGACGTGTCACGCCGTGCGCTGGCGACGGCATGGGTCAACGCGCGGCTTCGGCGGCTACCGGTGCGCACCCGTAGGGGCGACGCCGGTGAGGTCGCCGATCGCCCGCCATTGGGCCGGTTCGATCTGGTGCTGGCCAACCCGCCGTACGTGCCGTGGCCCGGCGAAGGGCGGCGCTGCCTGCGCTGGGACGCCGGGCCCGACGGCAGGGCGGTACTCGACCCGCTGTGCGTCGGCATGCCCGAACTGCTGGCACCGCACGGCTTCCTGCTGCTGGTGCAGTCGACGCTGTGCGGTGTGGACCGAACCGAGGACCGGCTTCGCGGGTCGGGACTGAAGACGTCGGTGGTGGCGCGCCGCCACCTGCCGTTCGGGTCCGTGCTGCGCGGCAGGAGGGCCTATCTGGAACGGGCCGGGCTCATCGAACCCGGACAGCGCGAAGAGGAGCTGGTGGTGATCCGTGCCGACCGAACCAAGCCGTCGGCGTGAGCCGAGGCGAGTCACCGTCGTACCGGGCGGGCCCATCCTGGTGGAGGGACCCGTGGAGATCCGGGTGCAGCCGACCGGCGAGCACGGCCGCGAAGCCGGAGGGCGAGACGACGGCAACGGCGCCGCCACCGTCGTCTCGGAACGCTTCCAGGTGGCCATCTGCGCGTGCCGTCGCAGCAAGACCTACCCGTTCTGCGATACCAGCCACCGTCGAAAGCGCTGAGTGCCGCGGCCGCTGCCCGCTACCGCAGCGGAAGCCGAAGCGAGGACTCACCCGAGCGCCAGCGGGAGAGCAGGTGCTGGGCGAGGTGGCCTTCCAGCAGGTCGGTCGCCTGTATGCCGAACACGACGTCGGGGGCCAGCCAGGGTTCGCGCCGCAGCAGGTCGCCGATCACCTCGCGGCGCACCACCTGCTCGTGCACGGCGTCGGCCTCGACGTGTTCGGTGAAGAACGGCAGGCAGCCAGCGGGCGCGCCGAGCCGCTGCAGTGCCGCGACGATGCGCGTCGCGCTGGGCGCGGTGGTGATCTCGGCCGCGGCGAAGTGCCCGACGAGCGCGCCACGCAGGCTACGGTGCAGGCCGAACAGCGACATCAGGTTGACCGGCGCGAACGCTTGCGGCGGGACGTGTTCCAGGTAGTGCAGATAGCCGGTGCGCAGTCCCGCCGATTCGAGCAGATCGGCGTACAGCCGCGAGTGCATCCGCTCGTACCGGCCGCCGCCGAACTCGTCGAACTCCACCGCCACCAGCGCGGCCTTGGCCTGCCCGCGTAGCCGGGGGATGACCCACGCGTGCGGGTCGGCCTCCTTGAGGTGGTAGATCGAGCGGTGCACGAGGTACTCGCGAAGCTGCCACCAGGTGCCCTCGTCGCGCAGCCAGTGGGTGACGCCGCCGCCGTTGACCGGCTCGACGAGCAGGTCGTCGAGCACGCCCGCCACGTCGTCGCCTCCTGCCACATCGGCGCGCAGCGCGGCAAGCAGCCGCCCCTCCAGCGCGGCGCGGGTGCGTAGCAGCGCCGGGTGCCACTCCCAGTCGGGGTCGACGCCCGCGAAACCGCGGTAGTGCAGCTCGTAGCAGATCTGTAGGGCCAACTGCACGTCATCGCCGTAGGGGTGGCTTCCGGTGACGTCGGTCGGCAGCCGGTGCCGCGCACGCGGACTCCCCGCGAGGGCGGTCACGATCGCCGCGGAGTGCGGCCCTCGCGGTAGCGGCAGAGCCGGGATCGCCTCGTTCTCGGTGGCCTGCGCCGAGGGTGTCGCCGTGGGTGTCGGAATCCGCACGTCGCTGGGCTACCCGCGGCGGCGCGCCGGTACACCTTTACGTGGTACGTGAGCGCGCGACGGCGGCAGGCGAGCCCGCCCGCTGTGAAGGCTCGGCAAGTATGCTGCGGGCGTGGCCACGGGGCCGGAGCAGTGGCGGGTTTTCGAGGACGCGCGTCCCCGGCTGTTCGCGCTGGCGTACCGGCTGCTCGGTTCGGCGTCGGACGCTGAGGATGCCGTACAGGACACGGCTTTGCGGTTCCACGCGGCTGATCGCGAGGCGCTGCGGACACCGCAGGCATGGCTGACCAGGGTGCTGACGAACGTGTGTCTGAATCGGCTCACCTCGGCGCGTTCGCGGCGGGAGCGGTATGTGGGGCCGTGGTTGCCCGAACCGGTGGACACCACGCGGGCGGATCTGGGCCCGCTGGAGAACGCGGCGCAGCGGGAATCGGTTTCGATGGCGGTCCTCGTACTGCTGGAGCGGTTGACGCCGCCGGAGCGTGCGGTGTTCGTGCTGCGAGAGGCCTTCGGTTACAGCCACCGCGAGATAGCCGAGTTGTTGCGGCTGAGCGAGACCAACTGCCAGCAGCTGTACCACCGTGCGCGCGGACACGTTACGGCGGGCCGCGCCAGGTTCGCCGCCTCCGCCGAGCACGGGCAGCAACTGGCGAGGCGATTCCTGGCCGCTGCCAGGGGCGGCGACATCGACGCGCTGCGCGAGTTGCTCGCCGCGGACGTGGTGGTGTGGGCCGACGGCGGCGGCATGGCCTCGGCGGCGCGTCGCCCGGTGCGGGGCGCCGAGCGGGTGGCTCGCTACCTGAGCTGGATGAGCCGCGAGCAACCGGGGCTGCGAGTTGTCGTCACCGAACTGAACGGCCAGCCGGGTCTGGTCGCGGTGGTGGAAGAGCACGTGTTGCTGGCGGTGGTGCTGGAGCCGGGGCCCGACCGCATCACCGGAATCAAGATCGTCGCCAATCCCGACAAGCTCGCTTTCCTTTCCACGCAACTGCTATGAGCACGGTCACAGCCGGGTGCTGTCAGCTTCGCGCGCCTCATCCGGTTCAACCGGTGTCCGTACCAGTTGAGAAGGAGAGCGAACATGGCTCATCGCATCGTGGTCGTCGGCGCAGGCTATTCCGGACTCAGGGCGGCACGCCGCCTCGCGCGGTCGCTGCCCGAGGCGTCGGTGACCGTGGTCAACCCGCGCGCGCAATTCGTCGAGCGGGTCCGGCTGCACCAGGTGGCCGCGGGCTACCGCCCGCGCGAGTACGCGTTGCCGGACCTGCTGCGTGCCGACGGCGCCGAGTTCGTCGTCGGCACGGCGCAGACGCTGGACCCGCGCGGCCGCCTGCTGGGGGTCGACACCCTTGCCGAGCCGTTGCCCTACGACACGCTGGTGTACGCGCTGGGCAGCGTCGCCCAAGCCGGTCCAGCCGGTGCGGCCGAGCACGCCGTGACCGTAGCCGATCCGGGGCAGGCGCGGCTGCTGCGCGACCGCGTCGACTCGCTCGCCCGCGAGCGAGGCACGGTCGCGGTCGTTGGCGGTGGCCTCACCGGGATCGAAACCGCCGCCGAACTGGCCGAGAGCCACCCCGAGTTGCGGGTGCGCCTGCTGTCGGCAGGCGAGCCGGGATCGACACTGTCCGATCGGGGCCGCCGCCACGTGCTGGCCACTCTGCACCGACTCGGCGTGGAGGTGTGTCCGGAGGCGAAGGTGGTCGCCGTGTACCCCGAGGGTGTGGAGTTGGCAGGCGGCGCGCGGGTCGAGGCCGGGCTCACCGTGTGGGCGAGCGGGTTCGGCGTGCCGGACCTGGCGCAGCGGGCGGGAATCGCCGTTGCCGACGGCGGGCGGGTCGCCGTGGACTCCAGCTTGCGGTCGCTTTCGCACAGCGACGTCTACGCCGTCGGTGACAGTGCCGCCGCTCACGGGCCTGGCGGGCGGCCGATGCGGTTGTCGTGCGCGACGGCGCTGCCGCTCGGGCGTTACGCGGCCGACGTGATCGCCGCGCGGCTTCACGGCAGGAGTCCGCGCGAGCTGCGGTTTCGGTACCTGATCCAGTGCGTCAGCCTCGGCAGGCGCGACGGGTTGATCCAGTTCGTCGCCGGGGACGACAGTCCACATGAGAAGGTCGTTACCGGCAGCGGCGCGGCCGCCATCAAGGAACGCGTTGTCCGCTACGCCGCGCGGTCGGCCACGGGGCGCTGAGCTGCCGCCGTGCCGCCGCTCAGCAGAAGATCCACCACCACGGGCAGTCGTCCTCGGGCTCGGTCGTGGTCGTGGTGGTGGTAGTCGTCGTGGTCGGTGGCGACGACTGTGGTGGTGGCGGCGGATCGTCAGTTGCTGATCCGGTGGGTTCGACCGAACTGGATACCGGTTCGGTGGTCGTGGTGGTCGCCTGGGACTGCGTCGTGGTGGTGGTCTCCTCGGTGGTGGAGACCTCGGCGGTGGTGGTCGTCGAGGAGGATTCGTAGGTGGCGCGCCTGGTCGGGGTCGAACTCGGCCACGAGACCTCGGAGGTGGGGTCGTCGGGGAAAACGATGATGGCCGCGTCGTCGGGATCGGGCGCGGTCACCTCGTCGTCCGGCATGGAACTGACGAAGAACGCCGCGACGCCGCAGCCGATCACCACCGCCCCCATGACGGCGAGGACGCGCAGGCGCGAACTCGGCTCCGGCGGGACCCGGTCGTCCCAGCCTTCGCCGTCGGAGAGCCGTGTCACCGACACGTCGTAGTCCACCGGGGTGCCCTTTCGCCACCGGAAGCAGCCGAACCGGTCATACCCTAGATCATGACCGACATAGGGGAATTGTCCGGGATCGCACAGGCGCTACGGCGTCGGCCGCGGCCCGCGAAGCACCCATTGCGGTCCGGTCACGGTGTGCGACAGTCGCTGTTACGCAGCGCTTGCATCGCGGCGGGGCGCCCGGTTCCGCGCCCCCACCGCGATGCGGCTCGTCCGGCCGGACGCCCGCGTCGGCGGCGTCGGCGGCGTCGGCCGCGATGTGGCTCAGCGTCTACTGTGGATACTCGGTTCCCGGCGATGGTTCTCGGTAGGGATGTCGGCTGCTACCGGTCACGGGAGTTCGCGCAGGAACTTCACCACGATGTCGTTGAACCGCACTTCGTGCTCCAGATTGGGTAGGTGCGCGGCGTTCTCGATGATCGCCAGTGTGGAGTTGGGGATGTGCTCGTGCAGTTCCCGCGCCACCGCCACGGGCGTGAACTCGTCCAGTCTGCCGACCACGATCAACGTGGGCACCTCGATGCGGCCGAGCATGGCCACGTAGTCGGGCCGCAACGCCCGTCCCCGCAGTGCCGCTGCCGCCCCTTGCGGAGAGGTCGCACGCATCATGCCAAGCACGTGCCGCGCCGTCGCTGGTAGTCCCGCGATGTTGTGCGGTGCCAGCATCTTCGGCAGCACCTCCTCGGCGTAGCCCGCCATGCCCTCGCGCAGCAGCCTGCGTGCCTGCTGTTCTCGATCGGCCCTGCCGCGTGCGGTTTCCGCGTGAGGCGAGGTCGCCGCGAGCAGCAGGCCACGGATGCGTTCGGGGAACAGCCGCTGGCACTCCATGACGAGTTGCCCGCCCATCGACAGTCCACCCAGGACGAACCGGTCGATGCCGAGCGCGTCCAGCAACTCGGCGACATCGCCTGCGAAGACCTCGAACGGTGTGACGGCTTCGACACCACCGCTTTCGCCGTAGCCGCGCAGGTCCGGTGCGATCACGCGCCAGCCTTCCGCGCTGAACCGTTCCACCTGCGGCCGCCACATGGTGCGGTCGAAGGGGTGTCCGTGCAGCAGGACGAGTGGCGGACCGCTGCCTTCGTCGTCGTATCCGATCGTGCGCCCGTTCACCGTCATCGTGGTCACGACAACGACGCTAACGAGCACATCAGATCGGTGCAATGAAAACATTGACGTCGGTGCAATAATGTTGACGTGGACTTTCGCGCACTCGCTGACACCGTCGCCAGGGATATCACCACGGGCAAGCTCAGGCCGGGTCAGCGGCTGCCGACGCAGCGCCGCTTCGCGCGCACACACGGCATCGCGGTTTCCACCGCGGGGCGGGTCTATGCGGAACTGGTGCGGCGTGGACTGGTGGTAGGCGAAGTCGGCAGGGGAACCTACGTGCGGGCGGGTGAGCCGCCGGCCGAACCGGCCCTGGCCGAACCGGCGGAGTATCCGGCAGGGCGCGTGGATCTGGAGCTGAACATCCCGATGCCACCGGGGCGTGCGGACGAACTCACGCGGGGACTGGGCGAACTGACCCGCGACGACACACTGTCCGCCGCGCTGCGACCGGTCGGGGCAGTGGGGACCGCCGCCGCCCGCGCCGCCGCCTCGGCGCTGCTCTCACGTGCGGGCTGGGTCGCAGACGTCGACAACCTGCTGTTCGCGGGCAACGGAAAGCAGGCGATCGCGGCCGCGATCGCCGCGCTGGTCCCGGCAGGTGGCAGGCTCGGAGTGGAGGCGCTGACCTATCCCGTGGTCAAGGGCATCGCGGCCAGGCTCGGTGTCACGCTCGTTCCGCTGGCGGTGGACGAGCACGGCCTGGTTCCGGGCTCGCTGCGGCAGGCCGCGCCCCACACGGTGTACGTGCAGCCCACGCTGCACAACCCGCTCGGCGTCACCATGCCGCCTCGGCGGCGTGCCGAGTTGGCGCGAACGCTTCGGGAGCTGGACATACCGGCGATCGAGGACACCGTGTACGCGTTCCTGCGTGAGGAGCGCCCACTCGCCGCTTACGCGCCGGAGCGCACGGTTGTCGTCGACAGTCTGACCAAGCGGCTCGCGCCCGGGTTGACGGTCGGCTTCCTCGCGCCGCCCGCGGGCCTGAAGGAGTCGCTCGTCTCGGCGCTGCGTTCGGGCGCGTGGGCGGCGCCAGGATTCGCGCTGGCCGCAGCCACGCGCTGGATCGAGGACGGGACCTCGGCTCGCGTGCAGCAGGACAAGCGGGCCGACGCCGAACGCAGGCAGTCGATCGTCCACCAGCGACTCGGGAGGTTCGGCGTGCGCGCCGATCCCGCCGCCTACCACTGCTGGTGGGAACTGCCGGGGCAGTGGCGCGCCGAGACGTTCGTCGCCGCGGCCGCGCGCAGGGGCATCGCCGTCAGCCCGGCAGGTGCGTTCGCCGTCGGATCCGCGCACGCGCCAAGCGCGGTGCGGCTCGCCCTGGCCTCGCCGCCGCTGCCGACACTGGCGGCGGCACTGGACGCGCTCGCGGCGCTCGCCGACTCCGACCCGGACGAGCACGCCGTCGACTAGCACCACCCGCCTGCCCGCGAGTCCTGCGTTCCTGCCCGCGAGTCCTGCGTTCCTGTCCGCGAGTCCTGCGTTCCTGCCCGCGATTGCTGCGTTCCCGCGTCCGGCTGCGGCTGGGTCGGATCAGCCCGACACAGTCCCGCATGGACCCTCGGTGGCGGCGTTTCGCCCCAGCGGGTGCGGGGTAGGCGATCACCGGAGGTGAGCACGATGGCAACCACCGTCGAGCGGCTGCGCACGGCGCTGTCCGAGGCGGACTTCCCGGCCGACAAGTCGCAACTGCTGCGTCAGGCCGAGCGCGCCGAGGCCGACGGGGCGACACTGAAGGCTTTGCGGGCGATCCCACCCGTGGTGTACTCCAACCTCACCGAAGTGGAGCAGTCGGTGTCGTTCGATCCTGGTCCGGACGCGAGCGAGGAGGCCGCGCGGCGGCGCATGCACGACAAGCCCGGCCTCGCTCAACAGGAGAAGGACGTGCCTGGGCATCCGATTGCTGACGAACTCGGCGAGAATCGGGGGAGTTGAGCGGTTTGGCCACGGTGGGTACCGGGTAGTCACCCGGCGCGAGTCCGCTTGATGTAAGGGACATGCCGACGATGGACCTAACCGGTAACAGCGGTGTCGATGACACACCCGCCGAACTGGCCGCCCGAGCCGAGGAGGCCGCCCGGGCCCTCTACCTGCGCACATCGAGCACTGTGGACGCCGACAGCCTGGCAAGCGCAGGCGAGATGCACGAGGTGCTCGGTTCGCTGAAGCTCGTTGTCGAGAGCATCACCAGGTGTCTGCCGGAGTTGGGGATCTGGCTCGAGGAACGGCTGTGGACGGGCACGCTCGGCGGGAGCACCCCGGCAGCGGCCGGGTACGACGAACTGACCGAATCGATCTTCGAGGTGACCTCGGCGCTGTCGCGGGCACACCGGATGAGCTCCGCACTCGGCCGCGAACTGCAGGTCGCGCAGGCGGCGAGTGTGGATCTGGCCAAGCAGTAGCGGCAGCGGCGGCAGCGGCGCGGCCGACCAGCGCGGCCGGCGAGGCGACGACAACTCAGCCGACAACTCAGCCGACAACTCAGCCGGGGAAGTTCTCCCAGCCCCGCGGCATGCTGGTGTCCTCGGACCAGCTGTCCCGCGGGGGCGGCTCCAACGGCTGCAGCTCGTTGGTTTCGCGCTGCTGCTCGATCGCCTCGATCAACTCCTGGGTGCTCATGTGCTCCACGTTCGCGATGCCTACCCGGTGTGCTTCCCGTGCCAACTCCGCCATCGTCATGCGTTGCAGGTCACCACTTTCGGTCACCATGGCTGCCTCCACACGTCTGGCATGTCCTGCTTTCGGGTAACCCGCCGTGCGAGGGGCTAACCGCGCGGAAGCAGAGGAGCGCAACGTATGAACCCGACGATCAAGCTGGGCACGGTCGCGGGCGTCCGGGTCGGACTGCACTGGAGCGTGCTCGGCATCCTCCTGGTGCTCGTGTTCGCGCTGGGTTTCGCACGGTGGCCGCTACTCGTGCCCGGCTACTCGACATGGGTGTACCTGCTGGCCGCCGTTGTGGCGGCGTTGCTCTTCCTCGCCTCACTGCTGGCACACGAGCTGTCGCACGCCGTCGTCGCGCGGCGCAACGGGATCGCGGTGGAGGACATCACGCTGTGGTTGCTCGGGGGCGTCGCGAAACTGCGCAGCGAGGCCCGCACCCCCGGCGCGGAGTTGCGCATCGCGGGGGCGGGCCCGCTGGCGAGCCTGCTCACCGCCGCGCTGTTCGGCCTGATCACCTGGCTGCTGGTGGCCGCCGACGCCACCACCCTGCTCGTGGCGACGGCAGGCTACCTCGCACTCATCAACGTGGTGCTGGCCGCGTTCAATCTCGTGCCCGCCGCGCCGCTGGACGGCGGACGCGTGCTGCGAGCCGCGTTGTGGGCGTGGCGCGGCGATCGCACGCGCGCCGCTGTGTGGAGCGCGAGGGCAGGCCGCATCTTCGGCTTCGCGCTGATCCTGCTCGGCGCATGGCGGCTGCTGTTCGCGGGTGTCGGCGACGGGCTGTGGTGGATTCTGATCGGGCTGTTCATCACCAGCATGGCCAGTGCTGAGGAGCGGCAGGCGCAAGTGGGCGCGATGCTCGCGGATGTGGCCGTCGGCGACGTGATGACCCGTGACCCGGACACCACTGACGGCGACATGTCGGTGCGGCGCTTCCTGGACGAGGTGGCGTTGTCGCGCAAGCACTCCGCGTTTCCGCTGCTGGATGCTCGCGGTGGGGTGGAAGGGCTGGTCACCCTGAACCGGCTGCGCTCCGTACCTTCCCAGCAGCGGGACACGACACCGTTGCGGCAGGCGGCCTGCCCGCCTGAGCAGATCCCCACTGCGACACCTCAGGAACCGTTGACCGACCTGCTGCGCCGCATGGAAGGGTGCACCGACGGCAGGGCGTTGGTCTTCGAGGACGGCAGGCTCGTCGGCATCGTCAGTCCAACCGACATCAGCCGGGTGGTGACCCTACGAGGGATGGACGCGGGCTGGAGGCAGGGTGGTTCGGACCTCACCGCACCGCGGCCACCGGGGCGACGGATCTGACAGAGTGCGGGCGCGCGCCGAACCGCTGCCTGTCCGTCGGAGCACCGGTTTCGGTCGTCTCAGCGTAGTCCGTCTCAGCGGAGTCTCAGTGCCTGCTGCCGACACCGGTGGCGACCTCACCGAGTCGCCCACCCCGCACCGACGGTGCCAGTGGTGGGGTGTCCAGCCCGCCACGTTCGCGTAGCCCCGCGAGGAAGTCGCCGAGCGCGTCCTGCGCCGAGTATCGAGGGTGCCAGCCGAGGTCGGTGCGGGCGCGCGTGGTGTCCATGATCGGGATCCGCATTACGGCGTCGAACAGGTCGGGCGAGGCGGGGACGGCGTGCATCCGCCACGCGGCGGCCACCGCGGCCCGCACGACGCCCGCGGGAACCGTGACGGTGCGCGCGTGCAGCAACTGTGCCAGCAAAGCCGCGTCGACGACCGGTTCCGCCGCGATGTTGAACGCCCCCCGCACCGGATTCAGTGCCGCGAGGCGAAACGCCTCACCGATGTCGGCGGAATGCACCGCCTGCATCCGAAGTCCTGGCACGTTCGGCACGAACGGGATCAGCTCCGGCCGGGCGACGAAACCCGGCACGAACGGGCCTGCGAACAACCTGCGCTGCTGCTGCGCCGACTCTCGCTTGAACACGAACGCCGGTCGGAGTCGAGCCACCCTGGTGTCGCGGTGGGACGCGGCGAAGGCGTCCAGCGCCCGCTCCAGGTATGCCTTCTCCCTGGTGTAGGCGGCGCCGGGCCAACCGTGGGTCGGCCAGCGCTCGTCCACCGGCCGATCCTTGGGACCGGGGGAGTAGGCGCCGACCGACGAGGAGTACACGAGCGCGGGCACCTCGCAGCGTGCGACGGCTTCGAACACCCTCATAGCGCCGATCACGTTCGCGCGCCAGGTGGCGGCCGGGTCGTGTGTGGGCTGGAACAGCCAGGCGAGGTGGATCACCACGTCGGCCCCGTCGAGGACGGCGTCGAGCCGGTCCCGTGGCGCTGTCGAGAGATCCAGCGGCTCGACGAGCAGCTTCGGCCGCGTCCATTCCGGCTGCCTGCGTGCTATACCGACGATCGATCCGACACGCGAGTCCTCGCTGAGCGCGTCGACCACGCTCGTCCCGATGTTGCCCGTAGCTCCGGTGACGACGACGCGCAAGCCGTCGGTCCTCGCCTGGTTCATCGCGATCCGCCTCCCGCGCGCTCGACGGCCAGTGCCGCGAGCCGGTCCAGTGCCTCGGCGACCCTGCGGTCGGCCTGCTCGCTCGCCTCACCGCCGAGCGTCTCGGGCTGCTCGCCGCCGAAGGTGAGGTGCAGTGTCGCGACGCTGCGGTCCGGGGTGCTTACGTCGGGCTCGACCTGCAGCCAACCCTCGTAGTCGTGTTCGGTGCCGCCCCACTCCAGCCGCAACGCGTCAGGGTCGGCCTCGACATAACCCGTGGCGTCGTACACCTCGCTGCCGCTGGACACCCACGCGTGCAGCGTGCCGGGCCCTTCCGGTTCCACTTCGACGCCGTCCGGGGTCCAGGCGTTCAACGTCGGGCCTGCCGCCGCGACGTCGAACACGGTCCGCGCTCGCGCGGGTATGGTCCTGCGGTGCTCGAACTCGGTCATGCCGTTGAGGTACCCAGGCCGGGAAAAGATATGCGAGTACGCAGGTGCGGCGCGACCGAGCAGGCAGAGTGCCTGCAGGCTCAGGTGAGGCCGCGCAGGCACAGCGCGGGCGGGCGGGTGCCCGCGATGCTTGCGACCATGTCCACCACCTGCCTGGTGCGCCGGACCTCGTGGGCGCGGAAAACCGCGGCGCCCTGCCATGCGGCCACGGCGGTGGCCGCGAGTGTGCCGTCCACGCGGTCGGTGAGCTGAGCACCGAGTGTCTCGCCGACGAAGTCCTTGTTCGACAGCGCGAGCAGCACCGGCCACCCGGTTGCCGTCAGCTCGTCGAGCCTGCGCAGCAGTTCCAGGCCGTGCCAGGTGTTCTTGCCGAAGTCGTGTGTCGGGTCCACGAGAATTCCCCCACGCGGCACGCCGAGCCGTACGAGTCGCTCGGCCTTGCCGGTGACCTCCTGCGCGACGGCCGCGACCACGTCGGCGTAGTGCACGCGATGTGGCAGGGTGCGCGGCGCCGCGCCGCCGGTGTGGGAGCAGACGTACCCCGCGCCGTACTCGGCGGCGACCTCGGCGAGCCCTGGATCGGCCGCCTGCCAGGTGTCGTTGATCAGGTCGGCGCCCTCCTCGCACGCCTGCCTGCCCACCTCCGCGCGCCAGGTGTCCACGCTGATCACGAGGTCGGGATGCCGGGATCGGACGGCCGCCACCACCGGCACCACACGCCGGATCTCCTCGTCGACGTCCACCTCGGTGCCGGGCCCGGCCTTGACACCACCGATGTCGACGATGTCCGCCCCTTCGGCCACGACGGCGTCCACCGCGCGCAGCGCCTGGTCGAGTTCGTAGGTGGCGCCACGGTCGTAGAAGGAGTCCGGGGTCCGGTTGACGATCGCCATGACGAGCGGACGGTCGCGGTTCACCGCGCGACCTCGGAATTGCAGAGCCACCACGACCAGCGACTCTAATCGCCCCCACCCGCCGCGAGTCCCCCGCTCCTGCCCGCGAGTCCCCCGCTCCTGCCCGCGAGTCCTGCGCTCCAGCCCGCCGCAGTGCCCGGTCGAGCTGTTGCGGCAACCGGTCAGCTACGGGCGGGACGGATCAGGTCCCTGCCGATGATCTCCTTCATGATCTCGGTGGTGCCGCCGTAGATGGTCTGCACGCGGGCATCCACGAACGCGCGCGCGATGGGATACTCGCGCATGTAGCCGTAGCCGCCGTGCAACTGTAGGCAACGGGTGAGCACCCGCTGCTGCAGTTCGGTCGCCCACCACTTGACCTTGGCCGCGTCCACCGCGGAGAGGGTGCCCGCGTTGAGGGCGAGCACGGCGCGGTCCACGTAGGCGCGGGTCACCTCGAGTTCGGTTGCGATCTCGGCGAGGCTGAACTTCGTGGCCTGGAACTGCGCGACGGGCTGCCCGAACGCGGTGCGCTGGCCGACATGCCGCAGTGTCCATTCCAGCGCGGACTCCGCGGCGGCGAGCCCGTAGTAGGCGATGGAAAGCCGTTCCTTCGGCAGCCGCTCCATGAGATGGCCGAAGCCACCGCCCTCGGTGCCGAGCAGGTTCGTCGCGGGCACTCGCACGTCGTCGAAGAACAGTTCGGAGACGTCCTCCGCCCGCTGACCGAGCTTGTCCAGCGCTTTGCCCCTGGTGAAGCCCGGCATGCCCGCTTCGACCACCAGCAGGCTGAACCCGCGCGCACCCGCTTGCGGGTCGGTGCGCGCGACCACGATCACCAGGTCGGCGCCCGCGCCGCTGGTGATGAAGGTCTTGCTGCCGTTGAGTACCCAGTGCTCGCCGTCGCGGGTGGCCGTGGTGCGGATACCGCGCAGGTCGCTGCCCGCACCCGGCTCGGTCATCGCGATCGCGGCCCGCTTGCGGCCCGCGCACAGGTCGGGCAACCAGCGCAGCTTCTGTTCCTCGGTGCCGAGATCCACCAGGTACGGTCCGACGAGGTCGTCGAAGCCGCCGAGTGCCACGTTGACCGCCGCCGCGCCCACCCGTGCCAGTTCCTCCATCAGCACGCAGCGAAAGCGGTAGTCGGTCGACCCGCCACCGCCGTAGCTCTCGGGCACCGCCGGGCCGAGCAGGCCCAGCTCACCGGCGGACCGCCACAGATCGGGATCGATCCGGCCCGCCCACTCCCACTCCTCCAGGTGCGGCGCTATCCGCTGCTCGACGAACGTTCGCACGCTGCCGCGGAACAGTTCGTGTTCCTCGGTGAACAACTCGGTTCTCACCGGCCCCACGGTTGGACATCCGGGTAGCCGAGGTCCAGGCCGTTTTCGTTCAGTGGAAGCCTTGCGGCCGCTCGGCACGGGCCGGGATCCCCGCGGCGCGGTGCCGAGCGGCGCCTGGCGAATCACCGGTACAGCACCGCCTGGATCTTCGGGTCGTCGATGTTGGTCTTGTCGTACCAGTAGTAGTTGGTGTCGATGCTCTTGGGCAGCTGCTCGCCGTTGATCGCCTTGATCGCCGAGCTGACCAGCCTGCGACCCATGTCGATCGGGTCCTGTGTCACCGCGCCCGCCATCACACCGTTCTTGATCGCGTCGATCTGCACCTTGCCGGAGTCGAAGCCGACCACGGTGATGTTCTTCCTGCCGCTTTCCTGCACGCCCTTGATCACGCCGATGGCGGAGCCCTCGTTGGAGGCGTAGATGCCTGCCAGGTCCGGGTTCGCCGAGATGATCGACTTGGTGATGTTCGCGGACTCCAGCTGGTCACCACCGCCGTACTGGGCGTCGAGCACGGTGATGCCCGGCGCGTTCTGCCGCATCCATTCCCTGAACCCGTCGCGCCGGTCGGTGCCGGACTTGCTTGTCTGGTCGTGCACCACCATGGCGACCTTGCCCTTGCCGCCGAGTCGCTGCGCCATGTGCTTGGCGGCCTCCGCGGCTGCCGCCTTGTTGTCGGTGGCGACGGTGGTCACCGGAACGTCACTGTCCACTCCGGAGTCGAACGCGATCACGGGGATGTCTTGCGACTTGGCCTGTTGCAGCAGCGGTGCGGCGGCGCGGCTGTCGAGTGCCGCGAATCCGATCGCGTCGGGACTCTTGGCCAGCTCGTTGGTGAGCATGTTCATCTGCTCCTCCACCTCCTGTTCGGTGGCGGGGCCGACGAAGGTGACCCTGGCGCCCTGCTTGGCGGCCTCCTCTTCCGCGCCCTTCTTCACCGCCTGCCAGAACTGGTGCTGGAACCCCTTGGAGACGATGGCGACGAAGGGCTGCTCTCCACCACCTGCCGAGTCACCGCCGGAACCACATGCCGCCGACGTGAGTGTCAGAGTGGCGAGCGCGATCGCCGCGACGAACCGTTTCATCCTCATGACCAGATCTCCTTTGTTCTGGTTGCGGGCGCGCGACGGCGTATCCGCGTTATGCCGCTTTCTTCCTGATCCTGTCCGTGTAGACGGCCACGAGGATCACGCAGCCCAGGATCACGTTCTGCCATTCCTGGGGGATGGACATGATCTGCAGCCCGTTGTTGAGCACCGAGATGATGAGTGCCCCGATCAGCGTGCCCAGAATGGAGCCCTTACCCCCGGACAACGACGTGCCTCCGATCACCACGGCCGCGATCGCCTGCAACTCGTAGCCCATCCCGGTAGCGGGCTGGGCGGAACCGAGACGGGCGGAGATCATCACACCCGCCAGTCCCGTGAACAGCCCCGCGAAGGCGTAGATGGCGACCTTCCAGCGACGTACGGCGATACCGGAAAGCTCCGTGGCCTCCTCGTTGCTCCCGATCGCGTAGGTGTAGCGGCCGAGCACGCTCTTGGTGAGCAGCAGACCAGCCAGCAGCGCGACCAACAGCAGGATCAACACCGCGTTGGGGAAGTTCAGCCCGGAGACGAGGTTGCCCGTCGACAGTTCGACGTATCCGGGCACGTCGTTGAAGTAGATGGGCGTGCTGTCGGACAACACGAGCGCGAGCCCTTCGGCCACCAGCATCATCGCCAGCGTCGCGATGAACGGCGGGATCTTCAGCAGTGCCACGTTCAGGCCGTTGACAAGCCCGATCAGGCCGCCGAACAGGATCGCAGCCGGGACGCCGAGCGCCAGTGGCAGCCCCAGCTTGACGAGGAACACCCCGGACATCACCGCGCACAGCGCCATCCCGGTGCCGATGGAAAGGTCGATGCCGCCCGCGATGATCACGAACGTGGTGCCGATGGCGAGCGTACCGATCACCACCGTCGAGAACAGGATGGCCATGAAGTTGCCGTAACTGAGGAAGTACGGGCTGGCCAGCGAGAAGAACGCGTAGATGACGACGAGGCTGCCGAACGCGAGCAACTGCTGCAGCCTGCTCTTCAGCGCGGCGGCGAGCCCACCTCGCGGCTGCCGCTGCTGCGCCGAACTCGTGGTCTTGACCGCTGTCATGGCCGCCACGCCTCCCTTACCGGCCCCGTGCCGTCCAGGCCGAGTTCGGCGGCGTCGGCGGGATTCTCGTCGGGCCGCAATGTCGCGTAATGCATGATGTTCTCCTGACTCGCCTCGTCGGCGTCGAGCACGCGGGTGAGTCGTCCCTCGCTGAGCACGGCGACGCGGTGTGACATGCGCAGGATCTCCGGCAGCTCGGACGAGATCATGATGATCGATTTGCCTTGCGACGCGAGCTCGTTGAGCACGCCGTAGATCTCTTCCTTCGCGCCGACGTCGATCCCGCGGGTCGGCTCGTCGAAGATGAGCACGTCGCAGTCCTTGGCCAGCCACTTGGCGATGACCACTTTCTGCTGGTTGCCGCCGGAGAGGTGCTTGGTCTGCTGTTCCAGCGTCGGGGTCTTGATCCGCAGGGTCCGGACGTACTCGGCCGCCGCAGCCCTCGCCGCCCGGTCGCGCACGAACCCGGCGGTGGTGAACGCCTGGCGCATAGAGCCGAGCGTGATGTTGGCGGCCACGTCGTGGTCGAGCAGCAGCCCGTACCGTTTGCGGTCCTCGGACAGGTACCCGATGCCCAACCGCGCGGCCTCGGCCGGATTCGATATGCGCACGGGCTCGCCGTGCAACCGGACAGTGCCGCCTGTCACGGGATCGGCGCCGACCAGCGCCCTCGCCACCTCGGTCCGTCCCGCTCCCATCAGCCCGGCGAAGCCCAGGATCTCGCCGCGGCGCAGCTCGAACGAGACGTCCTTGAGCAGTTCCTTGGTTCGCAGCCCTCGCACCTGCAGCACGACGTCGCGGTCGCGCCGCACATCCCGCGGTCCGATGTCGGTGTCCACGCCCCTTCCCACCATCCGCGAGATGATCTGCGAGGTGGTGGCCGATCGGGCGTCGAGCGTGTCGATGTACTCGCCGTCGCGGATGACCGTCACCCGGTCCGCGATCCGTCGCAGCTCCTCCATGCGGTGGGAGATGTAGATGGCGCCGGTGCCGGGACGGACGAACGCCCGGATCAGCTCGTGCAATGTGGCCACCTCGGCCTCGTTCAGCGCGGCCGTTGGCTCGTCGAGGATGAGCACCTTCGGCTCGTGGGCCAGCGCCTTGGCGATCTCCACCAGTTGCTGGTTGGCGACGGTCAGCCCACCGACCACCGCCTTGGGGTCCAGTTTCATCCCCAGTTCGGTCAGCAGCGCCGCGGCTTGTTGGTTGAGCACGCCTTCGTCCAGCCACATCCGCCACCTGCGCGGTTCGCGGCCGATGAAGATGTTCTGTGCCACCGTCAGGTGCGGCACCAGGTTGAACTCCTGGTGGATGATGCTGATTCCTCGTTCCAGCGCCTGCCTGGGGCTGCCGACGGCGAGCGGCCTCCCGTCGAGCCGGAACGTGCCCGCGTCGGCGGTATGGATGCCGGTGAGCAGCTTCATCAGCGTGGACTTGCCCGCGCCGTTCTCGCCGACCAGGGCGAGTACTTCGCCGTGCCGCAGTTCCAGCCGCATGTCCCGCAGGGCCCGCACGCCGGGGAAGCTCTTGTGCACACCTTCGACTTCCAGCAGCGGGACCGTGGCAGGCTCGGTCATCGCGCGACCTCCCTGGGGCCGTAGACGGCGTGTGCCGTTGCGTGCAGCAGCCGGGCCCGCTCGGTGGGGGCGAGCTCGCCGATCAGTTCGCTCAGCACCTGCCACATCGGCTGGTATCCGCCGTGTGGCACGGTCATCGGCCAGTCCCCGCCGTACATCAGCCGGCCGGGGCCGAAATGTTCGAGCGCCGTTTCCCATGCAGGCCGCAGCGCGCTCACGGTCAGTGGCTGGCCTGCCAGTTGCAGTCCCGACACCTTGGCCACGGTGTTGGGGCGCCGGGCCAGTTCGGCGATCGCCTCGCGCCACGCCGCGAAGCCCTCGCGGTCGCCGCGTGGTGGCTTACCGAGGTGATCCAGCACGATCCGAAGTGCGGGAAGTGCGGTGGCGAGTTCGGTGGTGGCGGCCAGGTGCCTCGGCCACGCGTCCGGCACGTCGAAGGGCACCCGGTGATCGGCAAGCAGCGACAGCGAGCGCCTGACCTTCGGCATGGCGAGGAAGTCGGCGCGCGGGTCGTCGTGCACCAGGTGCCGAACCCCTCGAAACGCCGGATGTGGCAGCAGATTGTCCAGCTGGCGTTGTGCGGTTCCCGGCTCGTCGAGCTTGATCCAGCCGACCACACCGGTGATCCACGGCTGCGCCTCGGCCTGCCGCAGCATGAACTCGGTGTCACGAGCGGAGTCCTCGGCCTGCACCAGGATCGCCGAGCCGATCCCGGCCTCGTCCAGTTCCGCTTTCGCCTGCTCGGCGGTGAAGGTGGCATGCAGCGGGCTGCCACGGGGCAGCCAGCCGTACTCGCTCACCTGCAGGTCCCACAGGTGCAGGTGGGTGTCCACAATGGTGCCGACGTCGCCGGTCATAGCCGCGTCAGTCCCTTGTCCCGCAGTACGGTCCACAGTTCCTCCGGAACCGGGGTGGCCAGCCGCCGCTGGTTGGCGCGCACGTGATCGGGCGCGGCCGCGCCGGTGAGAACGGTACGGACCAGCGGCTCGCGCAGCGAGAACGCCAGCGCGGCCGTGGGCAGGTCCGTTCCGTGCTCGGCGCAGACCTCGGCGATGGCGCGCGCCTTGGCCAGCACGTCGGCGGGCACCGGACCGTACTCGTACCTGTCGTCGGCCGACGGCCAGGTGGCGGCGAGCAGCCCGGAGTTGAACACGCCCGCGTTCACGATCGCGACACCGTGATCGCGGCAGCGCGGAATCAACTCCTCCAGCGCGGGCTGCTCCAGCAACGTGAACCGGCCCGCGACCAGCACCAGGTCGAGCAGCTCGTAGCGCACCGCCCGCACCAGCGCGTCGGTGGATTTCGAACCGACGCCGATCGCCGAGACCACGCCTTCCTCACGCAGCGCGGCGAGTGCGGGCAGGCCCTGTTCCAGTGCGGGTGCCAGTTCGTACTCGTCCGGGTCGTGCAGGTAGAGCACGTCGACGGACTCCATGCCGAGGCGAAGCAGCGACTCCTCGAGGCAGCGGCGCACCCCGCCGGATGTGAAGTCCCAGACCCTGCGGGCGTCCGCGGGAACCGCATAGTGGTTGGCCAGGTCCAGCCGGTCGGCGCCGGCCGGGTCGGGCACCAGCAGCCTGCCCACCTTCGTCGAGACCACGAATTCCGAGCGCCGCTTGGTGGCAAGGAACGCGCCGAGCCTGCGTTCGGCGAGGCCGAGTCCGTAGTGCGGTGCGGTGTCGAAGTAACGGACGCCGCACTCCCACGCGGCGTCGAGCACCGCCCATGCCTGCTCGTCGGACATCGGCTCGTAGAGATTGCCAAGGCCCGCCGTGCCGAGCGAGAAGCGGCCGAGGTCAAGCATGGGTGTACTCCGCGATGGAGGTCGGGTACATCTCGGTGCCTGCACCCGGTGCCGCCGGAGCGAGATAGCGGCCGCCACGCACATCGACGGGTGTCACGAAGTGCTCGTGCAGGTGGTCGACGAACTCGATGACGCGGCCGTCGAGGCTGCCCGAGACGGCGACGAAGTCGAACATCGCCAGGTGCTGCACCGCTTCACACAGGCCGACCCCGCCCGCGTGTGGGCACACCGGAACACCGAACTTCGCGGCCAGCAACAGGATCGCGATGTTCTCGTTCACACCTGCCACCCGGGTGGCGTCCAGTTGCAGCACGCTGAGCCCTCCCGACTGCAGGAGTTGCTTGAACACCACCCGGTTGGCGATGTGCTCTCCGGTGGCCACGGGCACCGGCGCCACTGCCTTGGCGATCGCCGCGTGCGCGAGCACGTCGTCGGGGCTCGTCGGTTCCTCGACCCACGCGATGTCGAATCGTGCCAGTGCCTTCGTCCAGCGGATCGCCTCCGCGACGTCCCAGCGCTGGTTGGCGTCCACGGCGATCTTGATGTCGGGCCCGCAGATGTCGCGTGCGATGCGCAATCTGCGTAGGTCGTCGTCGAGGTCGGCACCCACCTTGAGCTTGATGTGGGTGAAGCCCTGCTCGATGGCTTCGCGGCACAGCTTGGCCAGTTTGTCGTCGTCGTAGCCGAGCCAGCCCGGTGTGGTGGTGTAGGCGGGGTAGCCCTGTGCCAGCAGCCGCGTCTCACGCTCGGCGCGGCCCGGTTCGGCCGACCGCAGCAGGGCCAGCGCGTCCTCTCTGGTGAGCGCGTCGGTGAGGTACCGGAAGTCGATCAGGTCGACGATCTCTTCCGGCGAGAGCGACGAAAGCAGCCGCCACAACGGAACCCCGGCGCGTTTGGCCTTGAGGTCCCACAGCGCGTTCACCGCTGCGCCGATCGCCATGTGCATGATCCCCTTCTCGGGGCCGAGCCAGCGCAGTTGGGAGTCGTGCACCAACTCCCGCCACACGCCGCCGAGGTCGTCGAGGGTTTCGGCGACGTCGCGGCCGACGAGGTGACCTTCCAGCGCGCGCAGCGCGGCGACCTGTACGTCGTTGCCCCTGCCGATGGTGAAGACGAAGCCGTGGCCTTCGAGGCCGTCGGCGGCGTCGGTGCGCAGCCGCACGTAGCTGGCGGAGTAGTCCGGGTCGGGGTTCATCGCGTCCGATCCGTCCAGCGTCTTCGACGTCGGGAACCGAATGTCGTGCGTTTGCAGTGCGATGATTCGCGCCACGGACCGACCGCCTTCGTCGTATGGTCTCTGTCACTGCGGCGAACCCTAGACATCCGATGTATATACCGTCAAGGTTCATCCCTGTCGCTGTGGACGTTCATGATCTAGAGTCCGGTTCGGGAAGACACCCGACCAATGAAGGTGAGGGTCTGTTGTGAAGCTCGCCCGGTTCGGACCGCAGGGTGCGGAGCGTCCCGCCGTGCTCGATCGAGGAGAGGTCTACGACCTCGGCGGGCTCACCGCCGACGTGGACGGCGCGTTCCTCGCCTCGGGTGGCATCGAGCGGGCGCGCACAGCGCTGGCGCAGCGGCAGTTGCCGGTGCTGCCGCAGCAGGCGCGGTCACGAGTCGCGGCGCCCGTCGCCAGGCCGAGCGCGGTGATCTGCGTCGGCATGAACTATGCCGAGCACGCCGCCGAGTCGGGCTCGCGGCCGCCGAGCACACCGATCCTGTTCCTCAAGACGCCCAACACCGTCGTCGGTCCCGAGGACCCGGTCGCCATCCCACCCGGCAGCGAGCGCACCGACTGGGAGGTCGAACTGGGCGTGGTCATCGGCAAGCGCGCCTACCGGCTGGCTTCCGTCGAGCAGAGCATGGAACACGTGGCCGGATTCGTCATCGGCAACGACGTCTCCGAGCGGCGACACCAGTTGGAGGACTCCGGCGGGCAGTGGAGCAAGGGCAAGTGCGCCCCGGGCTTCATGCCGACCGGTCCGTGGCTGGTCACCCCCGACGAGGTGGACCACACCGGGCTGCGGTTGCGCAGTTGGGTCAACGGAGAGCCGAGGCAGGACTCCACCACCGCCGACATGGTGTTCGGCGTGGAGTACCTCGTGTGGCACATCAGTGCCTACCTGGCACTCGAACCGGGTGATCTGGTGATGACGGGAACGCCGCAGGGCGTCGCGCTGTCCGGCCGGTTTCCCTACCTGCGGCCGGGCGACGTGGTGGAACTGGAGATCGAGGGCCTCGGCAGGCAGCGGCAACGATTCGTGGCGGGAGAACAGGAGTAGGCCATGGCCGAGTTCACGGGACTGGTTGCCGCGGTGACCGGTGGCGCATCGGGGATCGGCGCCGCGGTGGTGGCCGAACTGCGGCAGCGGGGTGCCGAAGTCGCGGCACTGGACGTGTCGCCGGTCGATGCCGAGGGCGTCTTCGGTGTGCGCGCCGACGTCACCGACGATGATTCGGTCCGCGCGGGGATCGCCGCCGTGGTGGAGCGGTTCGGCGGCCTGGACATCCTGGTCAACAACGCCGGGGTGGGGGCACAGGGCACGGTCGCCGACAACGACGACGCGGAGTGGCTGCGGGTGCTCGACGTCAATCTGCTCGGCGTGGTGCGGACCAGCCGAGCGGCGCTGCCGCACCTGCGGCGGTCGAAGGCCGCGGCCATCGTGAACATCGGATCAATCGTGGCGACGGCGGGCTTGCCGCAGCGGGCGCTCTACAGCGCCACGAAGGGAGCCGTCACCGCGCTGACCCGGGCGATGGCGGTCGACCACCTCCCGGAGGGTATTCGCGTCAACTGCGTCCATCCCGGAACCGCCGACACACCGTGGATCGCCAGGTTGCTCGACGCCGCCGACGATCCCGACGCCGAGCGGGCGGCGCTGCGCGCGAGGCAACCACACGGCAGGCTGGTCGCTGCCGAAGAGATCGCGCACGCCGTCGCCTACCTCGCCGGCCCACTGGCGTCCTCCACCAACGGTGTGGGGCTGGCCGTGGACGGCGGGATGCAGGAACTGCGGCCGCGCCCACGCCACTGACGACCCGAACACTCAGATCTGTTCCACCAGGGTTTGCCGGATCCACTGCTCCACGCCAGCGATGTGTACGGTCGCCCACGCCCGTGCCACGTCGGGCTGCCGGTCCGAAAGCGCCCGCTGGATCGCGCGGTGCTCGGTGAGTGTGCGCTCGACCGCGGCCTCCTGTGTGATGCCTCGCCACGTGCGTGCGCGCTGGGTACGGCCGGAGACGCTGTCGACGAACGAGCACAGCACCTGGTTACCTGAGCCCGCCGCGATGCGGTGATGGAACTCCAGGTCGTTGACCACCAGCTGTTCCACGGTGGGCCGGTCGCCGAGCGAGTCGAGCAGCACGGCCAGTTCGTCGATGTCGTGCTTGGGCATGGTGAGTGCGGCCATCGCGGTGGCCTCGGGTTCGAGGATGCGTCGCACCTCGAGGAACTGCAGCACGGTGTCGTCGCGGTGAAAGTCCACGACGAAACCCATCGCGTCCATCAGCAGCGCGGGTTCCAGGCTCGTCACGTATGTGCCGTCGCCCTGCCGGACGTCGAGCACGTGAATGAGCGACAGCGCGCGGACGGCCTCACGCAGCGAGTTGCGTGACAGTCCGAGCCGGTCGGCGAGGTCGGCCTCGCGCGGCAACCGGTCTCCTGGGCGCAACTCCCCGTCGACGATCATCTGCTTGATCGCCTCGATCGCGTCGTCGGTGACCGACATGGTGCCTAGCCCCTTCACTCGCCCCGGTCGCGGCCGAGGCCGAGCTGTTCGGCGAGGCTCCACAGCAAGGCGATGCCGTCGTCGCCGCCGGAGTAGTCGTCCGCCTTCTCGTGCAGCGGCCCCACCGTGGCCTGCCAGCGCATGTTGCCGGGGTGGTCGCGCAAGGCGGCGCGCATCGCCTTGTAGTCGGCCACGTCGACGAGGTGGAACAGGTGCCTGCCGTCCCGCCAGATCCGCCAGTCCCGCACGCCGTGTTCGGCAAGCGCCGCCGCGACATCCGATGGGATGCTGGCGTGCAGGGCTTCGTAGTCCAGCTCCCTTCCTGGCTTCAGTACGGTGTGCAGGGCGATCTGCGGCATCGGCACTCCCTTGGTCGAGAATGCCGCCAGAATACATCCGATCTTTGATGGTTGGTTCAGCCTCGTCCGTGGTGCTCGAGCAGCACGGTGAGCAGCCGCACCAACTCCTCGCGTTCCGGCACGGAAAACGGTGCCAGCAACTCGTCCTGCACGGTGGCGAGCACGTCCGCCAGCTCGCGCAGGCGCTGCCTGCCCGCCTCGGTGATCGTGATGACGTTGCGGCGGCGGTCGGACGGATCCGGGCTACGCCGCACGAAGCCGCCTTCGGCGAGTTCGTTGACGGCGGCGACCACATCACTGAGGTGGATACCGCTTCGCCGTCCCAGCGTGGCCTGGCTGGCGGCGCCGAAATCGTCGAGGGCGGCCAACAGGCGGAAATGGTAGCCACGCGCGCCCACCGCGGCGAGTCGTTGCGACACCAGCCGGTGCGCGGGCACCGCGGTCTGGGAGAGCAGCCAACTCGGCAGTGTTCGCAGGCGTTCGGGCGCGGAATCCGAGGCCGGTCTGTCCATGTAGGAAGCGTAGTGGGCGGTGTATGCGGCGCCGATGAACAGCGCTTGCCCGCGAGTCCCCGCTCGGCTCCGTTGCGTCACTCGTCGCCTGACGGGTGCGGTGGTGGAAGCGAGGGACCCGCGGGCAGCGGGAGAGTACACACGTCGCGCGGTGGATGTGACGCAACCCACAGCGCTACGGAGCCGACCTGTCGGAGCGCGCTCAGCAGTCGCAGCGCCTCGCGCGGTTGTGCGGCAGCAAGGACAGCACCTTGGCCATCGCGCAGGTGTTGCTCAGCGCGGCGAAGGTCAGTCCGGCGCCGACGAACCCGGCGATCCACTTCAGCGGCTCGAACGCCAGGCTCGACAACACACCGATGAGCACGAGCATGCCCGCGACGAGGCGGACCTGACGCTCCATCGTCCAGGTCGAGCTTCCGTGGTGCAGCGGTGCCTGGCTCTGCTCCCAGGCGTTGATTCCACCACGCAGCACGGTGAGCCTGCTGAACCCGGCCGTCTGCAGCAGTTGCCGGGCCTGCTCGGCTCGAGGCCCGGCCGCGCAAACCAGCACCAGGTGGTCCTGCGGCGTGCTCGCCAGTTCATCCACGTTCTTGCGCAGCGTCGACAGCGGTACGTGGCGGGAGCCGGGGATGTGCGCCTGGTTGAACTCGGCCTCCGTCCGGACGTCGATCAGTCGCGCGCCCGAACCGTTCTGCAGCAGTTGGCTGACCTGCGTGACGTCGGCGGTCGCGGGGATCGTGTCGGACACGTTGTCTCCTGTCACTGTGCGCGAACATGCGCTCGCGGAAGGTAGCGGAATGGAAAACCAAAAATGGACACCGGTCCGCTGGGTCACAGCGCCGCCCGAGTCCGCGAGGCACAGTAAGGCAGAGCCATTCGGAAATCAATACCGGTCGCGGGATTCTACCCGCCTTCCGCGGGAGCATGGTGACCGTTTCAAAGCCGTGATGTAACCTGAGCCGCCGTCGTGACTCGGGGATCACGTCCCGCGGGCTCCGTCCTGCGGCGACTGCCCCGAACTGTCCGAATACTCCAGAAAGCGAAGCTTCATGAGCGGCTCCAGCGGGCGTAAGCCCGGCATCTCCTTGAAGGCTCGCGTGCTCGCGATCGCGCTGGTCCCGAGCTTCGTGCTGCTGGCCGCGGGGGTCGGGTTCAATACCTACGCACTGATTGAGGCCGTACAGAAACGAGATACCGCGGAACTGCTGGCCGACGGTTACAACATGGCCGTTCCCTTTATGCCGGCCATGAGTGAGGAACGCAGGGCGAGCCTCGCCGTAGTGGCCAATCCGTCGCAGCGCAACAAAGCAGCCCTCGCGCAGGCACGGCAAGGCATGGATCAGCTGATGTCGCGGTTCAGCAGCATCTCCTCGCAGGTGGCGGATGCGATGCCGCAGCGCGCGAAGGAGGCGATCACCAGATTCGTCTCCGCCATGCCGCGCATGATGGAGCTGAGGCAAAACGTCGACAGCGGCAGGATCTCGCGGTTGCAGGTGTACCAGGCGTTCAACCAGATCGCCGATGCGATGATCGTCGCGGCGGACTCCATCGGCCGCGACTCCACGGACAAGGAAACGGCCCTCTACCGCTCCACCGCCTCCGACCTGATGCGGATCTCCGACTGGCTGGTGCGTAGCAACTCGCTGGCGGCCGCCTCGATGCAGGGCGGCGGCATGACCAGGGCAGAGCTGGAGGAATTCAGCTCGCTCACGCGCGCCTATCGTGCCGAGTTGGCCTCCGTCGGCAGCAGGCTGCCCGACGAGGAGCAGCGACAACTCCAGGAGTTGCAGAACTCCCCGCAGTGGCAGCAGCTGGGCCGGATGGAGACAGCTCTGGTCACGCAGGGCTTCGTGGAATTCGACGAGCAGGCCCAGATACTTGGTTACGTCGACCCGGCCGGCCAGTTCGACCCGACCGCTTCCGACGTCGAGTTGCCGCTCAGCGACCAGGAGTGGCAGGCGGCGGCGCGGGAGAGCGCGACCGAGCTCAGCAGCATGGGCCTCGGTGAGCTGGGCACGGCCGCGGCGGCGATGGAGAAGGAAGCGGCCGAGGACCAGCTGACCCGCTCGGTGCTCATCGCGGTGGCGAGCCTGGTGCTGGCGCTCGCGGTGCTGTTGCTGGCCATGCGGATGGGCAACAGCGTCGTGCGGCGGCTTCGCAGGCTCCGGGACGACACGCTGCGAGCCGACGAGCGACTGCCCTCGGTCGTGCAGCGAATCAGGGACGGCGAGCCGGTCGACGTCTCCGAAGAGGTTCCCGAACTGCACGTCGGATACGACGAGATCGGCGAGGTGGCCGATGCGTTCAACAAGGCACAGCAGACCGCTGTCAACGCCGCCGTGCAGGAGGCGCAGCTGCGGGAAGGCACCAACGCGGTGTTCCTCAACATCGCGCGTCGCAGCCAGGCCGTCGTGCAGCGCCAGTTGCAGGTGCTGGACAAGGCAGAGCGTGCCGTGGAGGACCCTGACCAGGTGGAGCTGCTGTTCCAGCTCGACCACCTGAGTACCCGCGAGCGGCGCAACGCCGAGAACCTGATCATCCTCGGCGGCGGCCAGCTCGGCCGTCAGTGGCGGGACGGCGCGAGGCTCATCGACGTGGTCCGCAGCGCGGTGTCGGAGACCTCGCAGTACAACCGCGTGAACATCGGCCGCATCCCTGACATGACTCTGGTCGGCCGAGCGGTGGCGGACGTCATCCACCTGCTGGCCGAGCTGGTGGACAACGCCATCGAGTTCTCGCCCCCCGGTTCCCGCATCGAGGTGCGGAGCAACCCGGTGGGCAAGGGCACTGTCATCGAGGTCGAGGACCAGGGCATCGGCATCGATCTGGAGGACCGCGAGGACTACAACGCGATGTTCCGCGAGCCGCCGGACTTCAGCGTGATGGCGCTCACCCAGGACTCGCGCATCGGCTTCTTCGTGGTGGCGAAGCTGGCGCACGAGCACGGGATCAAGATCACGTTGCTCGAGTCCATCTACGGGGGCGTGCGGGCGGTGGTGCTGCTGCCCACCAACCTCACCGCCGTGGAGGCGGCCACGCAGGACAGTGACCCGGCCGACGACGACGCCACCCTGCGTGCCATCCCTCGGGTTCCGGCCGCCGCGGGCGTATCCAACGGCCAGTCGTCGCTGTTCGCCGAACACCAGGGCAACGGCAAGGTGGCACATCCCGGCGCCGAGCCGAGCACGAACGGCGCGGGGGAGGCTCACGTGGACGAAGAGTTCCGGACGAGGCGCAGGCCCGGGGCTCAGCCACCGCCACAGGCACCGCAGCAGGTACCGCCGCAGCCACAGGGGCCGCCGCAGCACCAGGCGCCGCAACACCAGGTGCCGCAACACCAGGTGCCGCAACACCAGGTGCCGCCGCCGCCCCAACCGCAGTGGCCGTCGCAATCGGAGGGTGACCTGCCACCGCTGCCGAGACGCCGAAGGCAAACCCATCTGGCGCCACAGTTGCAGGACGACCCGGTATCCGACCAGGAACCGGAGCCCGAGCACGAGTCGGCAGAGCCCGACTTCGATCAACGGGCGGCGCAGGCGCGCAATGTAATGAGCGCGTTCCAGCGAGGAACGGAACGTGGCCGCGCCGAGGAACAGGGCCCGTGGCGTCCATAGATAATCTCGGCACGCTGATCGACAAGAACTGGCGGTGGATCGGAAGATGACGACAACGGTTGATTTGAGCTGGCTGCTCGACGACTTCGTCCGCAGGGTGGTCGGAATCGACCACGCTGTGGTCCTCTCGACAGACGGCCTGCTGCTCGGCCGTTCGCACAGCCTGACGGAGGAGGAGGCCGAGCACCTGTCGGCCGTGGCGTCGGCTTTCCAGAGCCTGTCCCGTGGCACGGCGCGGCACTTCCACGGCGGCGAGGTACGGCAGACGCTGGTGGAGATGGACGAGGCCTTCCTGTTCGTCACGGCTGCAGGCCGTGGCGCGTGCCTGGCGGCGTTGACGAACGCGCAGCCCGACCTGGGGCTGGTGGCCTACGAGATGAACCGGCTCGTGAAGCGGGTCGGTGCGACGCTGTCCGCGGCGCCGCGGACCCCCGCCCAGGAAGCAGCACGAGGTAGCACATCGCCATGAACCGGTACGGCGAGCCCTGGGAGGAAGCACCCGCGGACCCGCTGGTCCGTCCGTTCTTCCTGGCCGGGGGTAGGGCCCGCCCGACACGGCACGATCTTGAGCTGATCAGTCTGGTCGTGGCGACGACCGTGGACGCGAGGGGAGCGCTGGGACCGGAACACGCGGAGATCGTGCGCCTGTGCCAGCAACCCCAGTCCGTGGCCGAGGTGTCCGCCAAGATTGATCTGCCCATTGTCGTGGTGAAGGTGATGTTGAGCGACCTCATCGAACGCGGGTATCTCGTGTTCCGCTCGCCTCCGACCACGACCGACATTCCCAGCCCACAGCTACTGCAGGCGGTTCTCGATGGTATTCGAAGGCTCTGAGCGGATCGGCACGAACGCGCTCGCGTCCGCGGTCAAGATCCTCATAGCCGGAGGATTCGGTGTAGGCAAGACGACGATGGTCGGCGCGGTGAGCGAGATCCCACCACTGCGTACCGAGGAGATGCTCACCGAGGTCGGGGCAAGTGTCGACGACCTTTCCGGGGTGGAAGCCAAGACCACCACGACGGTCGCGATCGACTTCGGCAGGATCACGATCAATCCCAAGCTGGTGCTGTATCTGTTCGGGACGCCCGGCCAGCAACGATTCTGGTTCATGTGGGACGAACTGGCCAGGGGAGCGCTCGGTGCCGTCGTGCTCGCCGACACCCGCAGGCTGGACAACTGCTTCGCGTCGGTGGACTTCTTCGAGCGAAGGAGGGTGCCGTTCATGGTGGCGGTGAACTGCTTCCACGGCGCGCCGGTCTACGACGTCGAACAGGTCAGGGCCGCCCTCGACGTCGACCCCGAGGTTCCCATTACCCTCACAGATGCGCGGGACAAGGAACTCAGCAAGCACGCGCTGGTCACGCTCATGGAGTACCTGATCAAGCTTCGCAGTGCGGATGCGGGCGTCCGCGCTCCACAGCCGTCGCGGTAAGGTCGGCCACCGTCACAGGTACTCGACGTTCGCGCCGGACAGTCGGCGCCGGGTGTCGAGGATGGCGGTGGCGTTGCGTTGCACCAGTGTGTAGTCGACATCGTCGTGGTCGGTGAGCAGCACCACGGCGTCGGCGTCCCGCACCACCTGGCAGGACAGCTCGACGAGCTTCACGGTCGAAGGGCATCGGTGGGGTTCCACATGGGAGTCGACGGCCTGCACGTTCGCGCCCTGCTCGGTGAGCAACTCGGTGATCCGCAGCGCTGGTGACTCGCGGATGTCGCCGGTGTTGGGTTTGTAGGCAAGGCCCAACAGCAACACCGTGCTGTCGTTGACAGGCTTGCGCATGCGGTTCAGCGACGCCCCCAGCCGCTGCACCACGTAGTCCGGCATGTGGTCGTTGACATCGTTGGCCAGGCTGACGAACCGGAAGTCCCGCTTGAGGTCACGACGCACGCGCCAGGACAGGTAGGTCGGGTCCACCGGAAGGCAGTGCCCGCCCACACCCGGTCCCGGCGTGAACCGCATGAAGCCGAACGGTTTGGTCGTGGCCGCGTCGATGGCCTCCCAGATGTCGACACCCAGCTGGTGGGCGAAAACGGCCAACTCGTTGACCAGCGCTATGTTCACGTGGCGGAACGTGTTTTCCAGCAGTTTCGCGAGCTCGGCCTCCTTCGGCGTCGTAACCGGCACGGTCTGCTCGACGAGCCGGTCGTACAGTCGCCGCACGGCGGCAAGCGAGCGGCTGTCGACTCCCGACACCACCTTCGGCGTGTTCGCGAACCGCCAGCGGGTGTTTCCCGGGTCGATGCGTTCGGGGCTGTACCCGACCAGGAAGTCCTGTCCGGCCGACAGCCCACTGCCCTTCTCCAGCAGCGGCACCACCAGCTCTTCCGTGGTACCGGGGTAGGTGGTGGATTCCAGCACCACGGTGACACCCGGGCGGACGTGCTGCGCGATGCTGCTCGTCGCTGCCTCGATGAAGCTGAGGTCGGGGGAGGAGTCCCGCAGCGGCGTCGGTACCGTGATGATGGCGGCGTCGAACCCCTCGACGTCGGCATAGTCGTCGGTCGGCCGGTACCTGCCCGACGACAGCGCTCGTTTCAGCTCGTCGTCGGTCACGTCCTCGACATAGGAACGGCCGTCCCGAAGCGACCACACCCTGACGACGTCGACGTCCACACCGACCACGTCGAAACCGACCTCGACGGCACGCATCGCGATCGGAAGCCCGACGAAGCCCTGCCCGACGACCACAAGCCGCCCCGGCGATTTCGCGACCGTGCTCACCGATGCCCCCTCTGCGGTGTGGAGGTGCCTGAATCCCAGTGGTGGTTGGATGTCACGTGCACGTGATCGCGGGTCTCGGACCGCGCGGTCGGCCGAAACTCCACCGGCTGCGGTTCGCGCACCCGGGGGATGGACACCTCGCTGTCGACGAGTTCGGTCATCGCGCGAGCGACGTCGAGCTGGGAGCCGACGGTGCGCACGGTCGCCGTGTCTATTCCGGACACCCGGATGTGGGAGATCGCCGGGTGTACCGGCCGCCTGTCCAACTCGCCGGAGCCGAAGAGTTCCTCGTGCAGCTTCTCCCCACGGCCGAGGCCGGTGTACACGATCGGTGACTGGCGCCCGGACAGCGCCATCAGCATCTCGGCAAGCTCGGTGATCCGCACCGGTTCCCCCATGTCGAGGACGAGCGCCTCACCCGAGCGGCCGATGGCGGCTGCCTGGATGACCAACTCGACCGCCTCCGGCACCGTCATGAAGAACCGGGTCACCTCCGGATGCGTCACGGTGAGCGGTGAACCGGAGGAGAGTTGCTCGGCGAAGGTGGTGAGTACCGACCCTCGGCTGCCGAGGACGTTGCCGAACCGTACGGAGAGGAAGGTGCCGCCGCAGCGGGCGGCGGTGCCCGCCACCAGGCGCTCACCGATTCGTTTGGACCGGCCGAGCACGCTGGAGGGGTTGGCGGCCTTGTCGGTGGACACGTTGATGAACTTGCCGACTCCCGACTCGCATGCCGCGTCCAGCAGCGTGATCGTGCCCAGCACGTTCGTCTTCCACGCTTCCTCGGGATACCGCTCCAGCATGGCGAGGTGTTTCAGTGCCGCCGCGTGGAACACCACGTCCGGCTTGTGCCGCAGGAACACCTCCCGTATCCGGTCGGCATCGCGGATGTCGGCGAGGATGACGTCCGGCGAGTCGAGGTCGGCCTTGCCGTAGAGGGACAGTCGCACCGCGTGCAGCGCCGACTCGTCCCGGTCGAGCATCATGAGCGCGGCAGGCTTGAACTTGTCGACCTGGCGACACAGCTCCGAACCGATCGACCCGCCCGCGCCGGTGACGAGCACGCGTTGCCCGGCGAGGTATCCGGCGATGGAATCCACGTCGGTGTCGACCGGTGCCCTGCCGAGCAGGTCGGTGAGGTTGAGGTCGCGAAGATCGGAGAAGTCGGCCCACGGCCGAAGCAGTTCCGTAAGCGGTGGCAGCACCTTGACGTCGAGCGAGGTGTTCGCGGCGGCGGAGACCAGTGAACGCATGGCGGCAGGGTCGGGGTTCGCCATCGCGACGATCAGCAGTTGCGCGCGGGTCTCTCGAGCGACTGCTTCCAGCTGTCCCGTGCCGCCGCGTACCGGTACTCCCGCCACCCGCGCGTTCGGCGTTTCGGTGTCGTCGTCCAGTACTGCCACCGGGAGCAGTTCGCCCGCCGTGCCGGAGAGCATCGAGCGGATGAGTTGCTCGCCCTGCGGCCCCGAGCCGTACACGATGACCCGCCGTGCGCGAGACTGCCGCGGTCGCAGCCTGCGGGCACGGTACACGCGGGCGAGAAGCCGCGCTGCGGCCGACATGGACAGTGCCAGCAGGGTCGCGATGACCGGCACCGACCGCGGGATCGACGGGGTCAGCCCCAGCAGTACAGCGATCAGCAGCGCGAATCCGCCGATGATCGTGGATTTCGCGAGGTTGAGAACGTCGTCGAGGCTGCCGACGGCATATCCACCGGAGTACAGGCGACTCGCCGAGCCGGTGAGCCACGACGCGAGCACGGCGACCGCCGCCGCCCGGACAAGCGCGCCGCCGTAGACCTGATCGAGTGTGAACTCGTATCTCAGCCAACTGGCGAGCAAAATCGCGAGCAGCCACGAGAATCCGTCGACGGCTGCCAGCAGGGCGGTTTTTCGCCGCCATGGCGCGGTTAAGGCCATGACAAGGTCGTGCATGGTGCTACCTCGCACTCTGATCTCCTGGACGCGGGCATCGCGCGACCCGAGGGTGAACCGACTGCCGGGGGACGACATTCACCCGGTGGGCAGCGAGCGGGAGTCCGCAGGGCCGGACAGTTGGAACTGGCGATATCGGCCCGGACGGAAATCACGCCGCTGTTGGTTCCGGCGGTGTCTTCTTTGATTCAGGCGTCGCTGATTCCCCGGGGAATCGCGTGGTCCGGGAGGGTCCGGGGAGGTGATCCGGTTACGTGGTCACGTTAGCACCGTTGCTTGTGGCCTCGCATTGTGCTGTCGTGCCCGTTGAACCATTCGGGTAATTGTCTGGCCGGCTGAATTGCTTTTCATACGGTTTCCCGCGCCGGGGATTCCATAACAGGTTCGGCCAACCTTCCTACGAATGGTGTTATGGCGCCCGCGATGGTCTCGGCCATGCTGCGATGAACGGCGGCCGACCGGCCGCGGGGGTCGGGAATCGTGTCGTCGTGCTCGGTGGCGTAGCAGACGGCACCGCGACGCTGGGCCGCCAGTGCCACCAGCCGCGCCGCGCGATCGACCGGGTGCGGGGGAAGCCCGGCCGCAGGGATGTCCTGGATGTGCCTCGCGAACTCGCGGATGCAGAAGGTCCTGCGCAGAGCCGAAGGCGCGAGATGGACGACCGCGGAACGGTGTTCGCGGTCGGCCGTCAGCACGAGGTCCGCGTTCGCCGCGGTCTCCGGCTGCAGCCGCCGTGCCCTGAATTGCGCCGCCGAACCCGCAAGGCCCCGCCTGGCCAGTTCGGCATGTGCCAGGACGTCGATCCGCGCACCGGGTAACGCCTCCACCCCGGCGCTGCCGACGACGAACCGGTCTGCATCGGTGGGGCGGAGTCTGGCCTTGATGAGGCTGTCGGTGAGGAACTGTGCGAACGGTGATCTGCAGATGTTTCCGGTGCAGACGAACAGTATGCGAAAGTTCTGCCCGGTGTGGCTGGTGGTCATTGCATCACCTCGTGACGGTCACCGGACGTGGTGCCTTTCGTGTCGCCAGCCTTGTTCCGGTACCGGGATGGGCTGCTGCTGTCCCGGCTGCTCGCCATGGCCGTTCGTGGTGGTCTGCCCCACTTCGGTGGCGGCGCCGCGCTGCGCCGGGCGGGCTGCCGCGGGCCGCCGTTCCTCCGAGTAGTAGTAATAGTGGTAGTAGGACGTCGATTTCGGCTGCGGAACCATGGTCAAAACCGTGCCGAGCGTCCGCACCGAGGCGGCTTCCAGGGCCGAAACCGCGGCCTTCACCTGGTTCGTCGTCGTCTTACCGTGCCGGGCGACGATCAAGGCCCCGTCGCACTGCGCGCCCAGCACCGCCGCGTCGGTCACCGGAAGCAGCGGCGGTGCGTCGAAGATGATGAGGTCGTACCGGCCACGAAGCTCCTTGAGCAAGGTGCTCATCTGCTGCGACGCGAGCAGCTCGCTCGGGTTGGGCGGGATGGGGCCGCTGGCGAGTACGTCGAGCATGTTGAAGTTCCACGGCTGCACGGCGTCGCTGAGCGAAACGCGGCCGGAGAGCACGCTCGTGACACCGACGGCGCCCTCTACCCCGAGGTAGTGTGCCGCTCGCGGACGCCGCAGGTCGGTCTCGACCACCAGCACCCTGCTGCCCGCCTGCGCCACCGCGATGGCGATGTTGCACAGCGTCGTGGTCTTGCCCTCGTCGGGGATCGCGCTCGTCACCACGATCGCCTTGTTCGGACTGTCCACGTCCACGAACTGCAGGTTGGTCCTGATCTTTCGGAACTCTTCGCTGCGTGGCGACTGCGGGTCGGTGTGTACGGTCAGCGGCCGCTTGGGCACCTCGGGATCGAACGCGACGTTCCCGAGGTGAGGTGTGTCGGTGATCTTCGCCAGGTCCTGCTGGGACTTGATGCTGGTGTCCAGCAGGTGCCTGGCCATGGCGGCGCCGTAGCCGCCGAGCAGGCCGAGGAGGACACCGACAGCGATGTTGAGTACCGGTCGAGGGCTGACCGGACCGCCCGGGATGCGGGCGGACTCGACGACCTGCGCGGTCACGGTTGGTGGCCCGCCGGCAGCGGGCCGCTCGAGTTGCCCGACCAGCCCGGTGAACGAGCCCGCCGCGGCGTTGGCGAGATCGCGTGCCCGTGCCGGTGAGGGATCGGTCGCCTGAACGCTCAGCAGCACCGTTTCCGGCTCCGACGACGAACTCAGTTGTCCGGCCACCTCGTCGGCGGGGACGTTCAGTCCGAGTCGGTCGACGACGTCCTGGCCGATCCTGCGGCTGGTGAGCAGTTGTGTGTACGACTTGACCTTGTCGGCGGACAGGCGGTTGCCCTGGTATGCGTCGGTCAGATCGCCGGTGGCGTGCGAGGAGATGTAGATAGTCGCCTGCGCGGAGTACTGCGGCACCATGGTCCAGGTGACGGTCGCGGCTGTGGCGATGCCGAGCAGCAGGCCTACCAGGATGGTTTTCCAGCGTTCGCGTGCAACCTGCAAGTAGTCGTGCAGGGTCAACACGGCACCTCCGCCCAGTTCGTCGTCGACGTCGCTTACCCGGCGAGGACTGGGCCGGAAGGGTCATGCGACCTGTCAACGGACGCTACCGGGCAAGGCGCACCTGGGCAACGTAGCGGCAGGTCTGACGGTAGTGGAGTGCCGGTGTTCGCCCTTCCGGGCTACTCGGTCCACTCCGGACGGCAGGAGCCTCGGGGTACGAGCACGAACGGGTATCGGCCCGGGGTTCTTGACATGGACACCTGTTCGGTGACCCCCTGGTAGTGGCCGAGTGGAGTGCGCGCGCTGAACGTCTTCGGGTCGAGATAGCTGTGGTCCTCGCCGTGACCCGCGGTGTTCACGGCGTATTCCTTGTCGAAGACGCCGAGACTGAGTATCCACAGTGCCGCGCGGGTGAGCGAGACGTGCACCCGGTAGCTGCCGCCTTCCCGCGCTCTACGCGTGAGTGCCTCCACGATCCCGGCGGCCAGCAACCACGAGACGATGTAGTCGTTGACCACCATGATCGGTGGCAGGCCCGGGCGGTCACCGTCACCTTCCAGGTGCATCATCCCGACGAGGCTGCCCGCCGTCTGGTCGAACCCGATGCGGTCGGCCCACGGTCCTCGCTCGCCGTTCAGCGACGCGGTGGCGTGGATGATGCCGGGCCTGCTCGTCGCCGCCTGCTTCGCGGACAGTCCGATCCGGGAAAGGTAGCCGGGGCGGCGGTTGGCATAGAACACGTCGGCACCGGACAGCAGCCGCTGGATCAGCGCGTGGCCGTCCTCGCGGTACGGGTCGACGGTCGCCGAACGCACCCCCACGTTCGCGGTGGTGTAGATGGCGTCGTGCTCGAGTTCCTCCGGCCGCCACAGGTTGAGCACGTCGGCGCCGTGCAGTGCCAGCGCCCTGCCCACGCCCGCGCCTGCGATGACGTGACCCATGCCCAGTGCCCTCACACCGGACAGCGGATCGGCGGCCGAGGTGAGTGGCTCGGGCTTGCTCTGCCCGATCTTGGTGATCTCCACCAGCGGCATGTCGGCGAGTGCTTCGGTGTAGTGCGGCTCGGCGAGCAGTTCCTCGGTGGTGCGCAGCATCGGCAGCACGGTGCCCGCCGCCACCGCCGCCTCCTCCAGTTCCCTGCCGCGCCAGCGGGCGATCGCGGCGGCGACGGCCTTGGTGTCCTCGGGGACCCCGAGCAGCCGCTGGGCGGCTAGTTTGATCTTGGGGTACGGGTTTAGCGGCAGGACCCACCTGTCGTCGGCGGTGCGGTAGAACCGCAGGCCGAGCGCCTGGGTCGCGTTCGCCTGTGTGCCGGGCGGGTAGCCGTTGAGCAACTCCCACTTGCGGTCGTAGAAGGGGCACAGCCGGTGTGGTGCCACCCGCAGGTCGACGGCGATGTCCTGACCGCTGCCGCCGCGCAGCCGCCACAGCTTGGCCACGGCCGCGGACTTCGCGGCGAGTGCGACGGCCGCCGCGCCACCCAACCGCAGGGTGCTGGGCACGACGGGGTCGGCGCCGGTGAAGGTGATCGTCCCGCCGGTGTCGGCGGCGCTCATTCCCAGCCCCGCCAGTACGTCGGCGAGAGCGGCGTGCGGGTCGAAGGCGTCGTCGGTGGCCGGGCGGGCGAGCGCGCTCGTCAGCCGTTCAGTGAGCAGCATCGTGTTCCCAAGAGGTGAGCAGTTCTTCCGGGATCGGCAGGTGTTTGGCTCGCAGGTACTCGCCCACCGCCTTGCCCGCCTGATCGACGCGGGTGTTGGCCGAGGCGCTGGTACCGAGCAACCCGCGCAGCACGAAGTGCACGGCTCGCAACGCCGGTAGTTCGTGGCGGACGATGTCGAGGTCCTTCACCTCGGGCAGCAGCCTGCGCAGTTCCTCGGTGGACAGCGCCTGCCGAAGCCATGGCCACGACCGCTCGTCGGGCACCCACACTCCGACGTTGCAGTTGCCGCCCTTGTCGCCGCTTCGGGCGTAGGCCACCGAACCGAGTGCAGCGCTGCGAGTACCGGTGGCAGGTGGTGCGGCCGCGGGCTCGGGGTGGCGGGGTTGCTCGCTGACGGCGGTGTCGGCGGGCGGATCGATCCGCACGACCCTGCCGTCGTCGAGGACGGCTCGGTGCGCGACCGCTTCCTGCGGCAGCAGGGCGGGCCAGTAGTCGATCCGTGGTTTGGGTTTGGTGGCCGGTGCCGCGTCGGCGTCGTGGAAGAAGCCGGGAATGCTTTGCAGATAGAGGCCGGCGAGCCTGCGGGCAAGGCCGAGCCGCACGAGTGGTTCCCGCTGTCGTGCGGTCGCCGCGACGCGAACCGCCACGGTCGCGTCCCACTGGCTTTCCGGGTCCGTGGCGGCTGTACCCAGACGGGTGAACTCGAGTTGGTCCACGCCATCGGGCAGGTCCTTGCCCACCTGCGCACACAGCAGTTCGATCTTGTCGTCGACGTCGGGCGCGGTGACGAACACGGTGTCCACGATTGCGAAGCCCAGCTGCGCGAAGGCGGCCACCTTGGTCGTCGGCGGGGGAGGGCTTCCGGTGGCTCCGCCGACTCCGACCCGGTCCCGGCCGAGGGCGGTGAGCCGCAGCGTGTCGAAGTGAACCGTCACGTCCGGGTTGAGGTATGTGGGGCCCTGGATCTCGTACACCAACTGGGCGGTGACCGTGTCCACGGTGACGGCGCCGCCGTCCCTGGCGTGTTTGGTGATGACGCTCGTGCCGTCGGCGGCGATCTCGGCGATGGGGAAGCCGGGGGTGGTCATGTCGGGTATGCGGGTGAAGCCGGAGAAGTTGCCGCCCACCGCCTGTGAGCCGCACTCGATGATGTGTCCGGCCGTGACGGCGCCCGCCATGGCGGTCCAGTCGCCGCGATCCCACCCGTGCCACCAGGCGGCGGCGCCCGCGGCGAGCGAGGCGTCGGTCGCCCGCCCGCACACCACGATGTCGGCCCCCTCGGCCAGCGCGGCGGCGATGCCCCAGCCACCGAGGTAGGCGTTGGCCGCGATCGGCTCCAGGCCCCAACTGTCGAGCGGCTGCCCGGTGTCGAGATGCTCGAACCGGTGGCCCTCCGCGCGCAGCCGCGGCAGGTCGGGCGCTACGTTGTCGCCCTCGATGTGGGCGATGCGTAGCTGCACCCCCTCGTGCGAGGCGAGGTCGCGCAGGGCGGTCGCGAGCCCTGCCGGGTGGAAGCCGCCCGCGTTGGTGACGACCTTGATCCCGCGCTCGGCCAGCGCCGCGAGGTGCGGACGGATCTGGTCGAGGAAGTACCCGACGTAACCCTTGGTCGGGTCGTGCTGGTATCTCGCCGCCAGTGCGGCGAGGGTGATCTCGGCCAGGTAGTCACCTACGAGCACGTCGACGGGGTCACCAGCCATGGCTTCGTCGACGGCGGTGAATCGGTCGCCGAGATATCCGGAGAAGTTCGCGACACGGATGGGCCCGCGGGCCATCGTCACCACCTCCTCGTGGTGTTGGGGCACTCGACCCAAAGGCTAGCTTATTGAACATCTGCCAAAAAGCCTTCGGGTTGGGCTCCACCGCTCAGGCCGGGCAGCAGCGCTGGGGACCCTGCCTGACCTCGCTCGCCAGGCACAGGCTGTCGACGCGACGCCGCACTACCGGTCGAACCGCTTGCCGACGGCAAGCGTGTTGCTCTCCGGGAAGACTCCGGAGCCCACAACGCTGCCGAAGATCGGAGTCAGCAACTCGGCCAGTCTGGCCGTCGAGTCGGGGCCGAGTGCGTCCCACGGGGCGCGGGCGAGTTCGTCGGTGCGCTGCTCGATGTCCGCGCGTAACCGCAGCCCTCGATCGGTGGCCTTTCCCTCGGAGCCGACAAGCCCCCTCGCCGCGAGTCGCTCCCGCGCCCGCGACCATTCCCGCTCGCTCCAGCCCCTACTTGCGAAGGTCTCGGCGGGAGCGGCATCCACCGATGCGAAGGACACCAGCGACTCGACGGGATCGAGGTCAAAGGCAAGCAGTGCCGCGAGATGCCCGTCGCCGCGGTGCTCGCGCAGGATGGTGGCTGCCTGCCACAACACCAGGCATGGGTCGTCCTGCCAAGGCTGGTCGGCGTTCGCGGCGGCGAGTGGGCGGCCGTGCAGCGGTGCCGCCTCGGCGGCCCTGCATGCCAGCAGTGCGGCCTCCCGCACCGTTGCCTCGTCGCGGTCGGCGCCCAGCAGCCGCTTGTAGATCGCCTCCACTGCCCGCAACCGGGTGTCCAGCACGCGCTGCGGTGTCGCTGTCCGCCACGCGGCGGGCACGTTTTCGGCGACCATGCTCGGACTGAAGCTGTAGAACGTGGCCGACACGAGTTCGACTCCGGCGGCACCCAGCGGTGCTGCCCGCCACGCGAAGTAGCTCGGCCAGCGTTGCGTGATGTCGTACCCGAGCGCCGCGGCCTGTTCGAAGCCTTCCGGTGCGTAGTAGAGCACCGCGTGAATGGGCTCCAGCAGCCACCACATCAGGCGCTCGACGCTCGGTCCCTCCACCACGGTGCCTCCCGCGTTCGATCCGGCCTCGACCAGGCCACCCTCCCAGACTATCTTGACAAAGACAAGATTGGATTGGAGTGCCGGTGAGAGAGTTCGGTTACCGAGGCCGCGACGGTTGTCGCTTGTTCGCCACCACGGTCGGGGAGGGACCCGCAGTGGTCCTGCTGCACGGCGGCGGACCCGACCATCACAGCCTGCTTCCGCTCGCCCATGAGCTGGCCGCCGCCCACACCGTCGTGCTTCCCGATGTACGCGGTTACGGTCGCTCACACTGCGCGGATCCCGCTCGCCACACCTGGTCCAGCTACGCCGAGGACGTGGTGGCCCTGCTCGATCAACTCGGCCTCGACCAGGCCGCCGTCGGAGGAACCGGCCTCGGCGCCACCATCACGCTGCGCGCCGCGCTGGAACACCCCGACCGGGTCAGTGCCGCCATCCTCGTCAGCGTCGAGGACATCGAGGACGATGCCGCCAAAGCCGAGGAGATCGCCTTCATGGACGCCTTCGCCGAGCGGGTGCGCACCCAGGGCGTCGAGGCGGCATGGGCCCCGATCCTGCCGGGACTCGCCCCGATCATCGGCACGTTGGTCCGCGACGCCATCCCACGGTCGGACCAGGACAGCGTCGCGGCGGCAGCGGCGATCGGGCGCGACCGCGCCTTTCGTGACGTCGCCGAACTCGCGCCGATCACCGCGCCGACCTTGGTGTTTCCCGGGATAGATCGGCGCCACCCGGCAGCGCTGGCCGAGCGCGTCGCGCAGGTGCTGCCCGATGCCCGGCTCGTTCCGGACGCGTTCTCGGCCGACCTGCGCACGGCCGACGATCTCGCCGCAGCACTCGGCCCCGAGATCCGACGCTTTCTCGCCCAGATCGACCATGGTTGCCGCCGCGGCTGCTAGCGGCCTTCGGCGGCCATACGGATGCCGAGAGCGACCAGAACGGTCCCGCTCACAGCTTCCAGCCTGCGCCGGATCACGGGTCGGCGAAACCAGTCGCTCGCGCGGCCGACCGCGGCGGCGAGCCCGAGGTACAGCACGATCTCGATCGCCACCTGCAGCAGCGCCAGCACCGCCGTGGTGGCGAACAGCGGGTGCTCGGCCGGGATGAACTGCGGGTAGAAGGCCACCATGAACGCCGCCGCCTTGGGATTGGCCAGCATCACCACGAAACCCTCGAGGAACGCCTTGAGCCATCCCCGTTCGACGTCGGCGGGCACCCGCGCACCGACATCGGTCGCGGGTTCGTCCCCGCGGCCGAGCCATGCCTCACGCCACATCCTGACGCCCAGGTACAGCAGGAACCCGGCACCGAGCACCCGGAGCACGACGAAGGCGACCTCGGATGCGGCGACCAGCGCGGCCAGCCCTCCCGCGGCCAGCAGCGCCCACAGGTAGAGACCGGCCTGCAGTCCCAGCACCGTGGGTACCGCGCCCGCGAACCCCCGCAGCGCGGCACGCCGCAGGATCAGCGCCATGGCCGGGCCCGGCGAGGCCGAGATCAGCACGACAGCGGTGGCAAAGGCGAACAGTGAGCCGGGCAGTTGCATGGACCGCATCATGCTCGCGTGCGGCAGGCGGGCTCAACCGACTTGCGCTCCGGCCAGTTCCGCGGGCCGGGGGAGGCAGCGACCGGTGACGTCGGGAGCCGCCGGTGCCCACGGGAGGCCGCGGGGGCCCCGGTCAGCCGTCGGCGCCATCTCCGTCTCCGCCGAGTTTCCATGCCCGGTAGTGGTGTCCCCAGCGCTCGAGCTGCGCTGTGATGTCGCGCAGGCTCGCTCCCATGGCGGTGACCGAGTACTCCACTTTGGGCGGCACCTGCGGGTACACGGTGCGCCGCACCAGCCCGTCGGCTTCCAGTTCCCGTAGTTGCCTGGTCAGCATCCGAGGGGTGATGCCAGGCAGCGCCCTGTCGAGTTCACCGAAGCGCATGGTGCCCTGCAGCAGATGTCGAAGAATCACCAGCTTCCACTTGCCGCCGATGACCTCCAGCGCGGCCTCGACCATGCATTCCTCGGCCAACGCTTCGATACGGGCAGCCATGTGAGCCTCCCCTGACCTCGATACTATCCAGCCTGATAGTACTGGTCATCAAAGACCGTACTTGTTCTGATCGTAGCCAAGGCCGAGGCTTTCCCCATGACCTTGCTGCAACGTGTGGAACACGACCCCGACTGGTACGAGCCCTACCGCATCTCGCTGGCGATCAAGGCCAACGGTCTGATCTTCGTATCCGGCCAGGCCGGGATCGACGAGCACGGTCGGACCGTCGGTGTCGGGGATTTCGAAACCCAGGCACGCCAGGCGCTGCGCAACCTGGCGACCGTGCTGGAACAGGGAGGCAGCAGCCTCGCCGAGGTCGTCAAGGTGACCATCATGGTCACCGACATGAGCTACCTGGACCAGATCATCCGGCTACGCGAGGAGTACTTCACCGAGCCCTACCCGGCCGACACGTTGCTGCAGGTGGCAGGGCTGGCGCAACCCGACTGGCTGGTGGAGATCGACGCGATCGCGGTGGCCGGGTAGTCGCCGCCTTTCGCATTCGACGCGGGCACGTCAATGCGAGCCGGTGAGGGTGCCTGCCAGTGTGTTGTGCCGCTGCCTGCTGTCGGGGTTCATGCCGACGACGGTGACGGGGGTGCCGCGCGATTCGTACTTGGTGGTGATGGCGTCGAGTACGCGACGGTGCAGGCGTCCCGGATGTGGGCGTCGGACAGGTCGATGACGACGTCGGGTGGGTCGCCCGCGTAGTTCCCGCCGACGTGAACGAGTCCACAGTGTTCGATGACGGCTGCGCCCGTGTCGTTCGATGACGGCTGCGCCCGTGTCGGTGAGGACTTCGCGAAGCCAGGTATGACCGCGGTCGAGTCGTGCCAAGCTCGCCGTGCACCGCGCCGCCGACGGAACTACCGCCGTGAGGTGGCAGCCGCAATCGTCGGTCCCGATGGTGGAAGGCCCGGCAGCCCTTCGACCACCGGGGCCGTTCCAACGACACGCGGTTTCAGGGCTGCGTGGCGACCTGCTTCGGTGTCGGGGCGGTGTCGACCCGCAGTGCGCGTACGGTGACACCACCGAGGACCAGGAACGCCGCGACGAGCAGGTACACCTGCCCCGGCCCCCAACCCGCATCGAGCAACCAACCCGCCACGACCGGGGAGAGGATGGCGCCGATGCGGCCGATCCCGATGCCCCAGCCGACGCCTGTCGCGCGAACGTCGGCAGGATAGATCGACGGCGTGAGCGCGTACAGACCGGCGACACAGCCGTTGACGAACAGCCCGATCAGCACGCCAACGGCGAAGGCCGTCACGAGTGTGGCGGTGGCGGGGACGAACACCGTGAGCAGTACCGCGGTGAGAACCGTGTATCCCACCAGCACGTGCTTCAGCGCGATGCGGGTGGCAAGGAAGCCCAGCAGGGTGGTGCCGAAGATGCCGCCGAGGTTCAGCAGCACACCGCCGGTGATGCCCTGCGTCGCGGACAGCCCGGCCTCCACGAGGAGCTTCGGAGTCCAGCTGGTGACGAAGTAGAACCCGAACATGACCATGAAGAAGCTCAGCCAGGTGAGCAGCGTGTTGCGTCGCAGCCGCGCCGAACCGAGCCTGCGGATGTTGCCGACCGAGGAGGGTTCGGCGGTGGTCGTCGCGGCGGGCATCGACTCCAGCGCAGGATGGCGCATGGCCGTCAGCAGTCTGTTGATCCGCTCCAGCGCGCTCGCCGATCGTTTCGTGAGCAGGAAGTCGAGCGACTCCGGCAACCGCCACAGCACGGCGGGGATGAGCAACGCCGTCGCAATGGCGCCGAAGCCGAACACCGAGCGCCACCCGGACTCCTGCTGCAACAGGGCAGCGACGATACCGCCCACTGTGGCACCGATCGCGTAGCCGGTGGAGTTGAGGCTCACCGCGAGCCCGCGCCAGCGAGCGTTGGCGAACTCGGCGGCGATCACGTTGCTGCTCGCGAGAATGCCACCGATACCGATGCCGGTGAGCACGCGGGTGAGTCCGAGCTGGACCGGCGCCTGGCTGACTGCCGAGAAGAACATTCCGCTGGAGGCGATCACGAGGCAGATCAGGATCAGGGCGCGCCTGCCGATGCGGTCGGCGAGCGGCGCGAGGGCGAGGGAACCGAGCGCCATGCCGACGAGACCTGCGCTGAGTAGTAGGCCCAGAGCCGAGGACGACAGGTTCCATTCCTGTGACACGCCGTTGGCGGTGAAGGCCATGACGAGAACGTCGAAGCCGTCCAAGACGTTGAGCAGTACGCAGATCGCGATAGCGGACCACTGGAATGCGGACATGGGACTCGCGTCGATGCGAGCCCGAAGCGAAATGCTCATTCGGTTTGCCTCACTGGAATCCGAAGGTGAACGGGAGCAGGCGCAAGAGCTTGCGGGCGCGTTGCCGAGGGAACAAGCCGGACTCTCATTGAATGAAGCAGTCGCCGATCGGCCGCGCCGCGGCCGTGTGGCTACTCCGTCGCTGGTGCCGCGGTGGAGCCGCCCGCGGTCCGCGGTGAGGCCAGCGCGCGGCTGATCCCCCTCGCGGCGGCACGCAGCAGCGGGATGCTCGCCCATGCCTGGCCGTCGTTGGGGACGACGAGGCCCAGCGCGGCGATCACTTGCCCCGCCCTGCCACGGACCGGTACCGCGACTCCGGTGGCGTCAGGGTGAATGTGGCCCGCGCACAGCGCATGGCCTTGCTCTCGCACCTCGGCGAGCTTGGCCCGCAGCGCTTTCGGATCGGTGATGGTCTCATCGGTCAATGCCCGCAGCGGCTGCGCGATTACCCGCTCCTGCAGCGCGGGGTCGGCGTGCGCGAGCAGTACGAGCCCGCCCGACGACGCGTGCAGCGGGATGCGCCCCGCGATGCGCGTGAGGTTGATGACCGCGCCAGGGGATGACAGCCGCTCGACGAAAAGCACGTCGCTGCCGTCGAGCACGCCGAGTTGGGTGGAGTGGCCGACGACCGCCTGCACGTCCTCCATGAACGGCATCGCGGCTTCGCGCAGGCCGAGTGTGGGGGAGGCGCGCTGTGCCAGTTCCCACAGCCGGACGCCGATCCGCACGGTCCGCCGTGCGTCCCTGCGGAGCAGGCCGTGCCGCACCATCTCGTCCACGAGCCGGGCCGCGGTCGCCAGCGGCAGTTTGGCGCGACGGCTGATCTCCGTCACGGTCAGTACCGGCGTGTCGGCGTCGAACGCCTCCAGGATGCGCACGGCACGGGTGAGCAGTGACTCACCGCTCGGTGAGCGTGCCATATCCGCATCCTACGAGGTTGTGGGCGGTTCGACGGGGTCGAACCCGGCACCGTCAATCGGGTTGGGTGTGCAACCGCATGGGCAGGCGAGCCCACGCACGCAGCGTGTTGTTGTGGTGGCGCAGCGGGGAGCCGACGAGTTCCAGTCGCTCGACGCGGCGCACCAGCGCGGTCAGCAGAGCCTCCGCCTCAAGCCGGGCGACGTGCTGCCCGACGCACTGATGCAGGCCCATCCCGAAACCGACGTGCCCGGACGGGTCGCGCTCCAGGTCGAACGTGTCCGGGTCGGTCCAATGGCGTGGGTCGCGGTTGGCCGCACCGAGGAACATGAGGATCTTGCTGCCCTCCGGGATGACGGCGCCACCAATGGTGGTGTCGGTCGTGGCGGTGCGAAAGAACGTCTGCACGGGTGACTGCCAGCGCACTGCCTCGTCGAACGCGGCACGGACGAGCTGTGGTCGTTCCCTGACTCTGCGCCACTGCTGAGGATGCGTCGCGAACGCGTACAGCATGGCCGCGATGCCGTGCACCGTGGTGTCGACACCGGCGGTGAGCAGCGACCGCACCACCAGCGGTGCCTGGTCGTGGGTGATCTCACCGCGGTCGGCGGCGGCCCAGATCGCGGCGCCGAACCCGTCGCCGCTGAGTGCCTCGCGGGCGCATTGTGCGTTGACCCATTCCGACCAGCGCGGCATGTCCGGCATCGCCTCGGTTACGAGACTGTTGGGCGGACCGAAGGCGTTGAAGACGAAGTTGCCGTAGGGCAACAGGTTTTCCCGCCCTTCTTCCCCGACCCCGACGGCGTCGGGGAAGACCCGCAGCGGGAACGCCTCGGCGAGCGCGGGCACGACGTCGAGCTCCGGTGTGGACAGTACCTCCTCGACGAGGGCCTCCGCCTCGGCGAACCACCGATCCCGCAACCGGCGCAATGCGCGAGGCCCGAGAATGCCGCTGAGCACCCGCCTCGGCGCGTCGTGGCGAGGCGGGTCGGCCTCCAGCAGCAGGCTGGGTGGGCGCCACGGCTTTTCGTAGCGGAAGTTGCTCAACCCCACGCCCGCGCCCGATTGGAAGTCCTGCCAGTCGACGAGGGCGGCGTGCACCTGCTCGTAGCGCGCCATGGCGTAGACGCCGTAGCGAGCCAGCAACACCACGGGCCCCGCTTCGCGCAGCTGCGCGTGCATTCGCGTGGGGTCCTCCAGCGCGTCGGGGCCGAACGGGTCGTGGTCGCTGGTGGGGACGGTCGCAACATCGGTCATCGTCGTGGTCTCCGTGCGGTGTGGGCTAAAGGTCCAGTACGAGGCGGTCGCTGCGCGAGCGTGAGACGCAGATGAACATGCAGTCTCCCTCGCGGCGTTCGTGGTCGGCGAGAATCGAGTCGCGATGCTCGGGCTGTCCTTCCAGGACAGTCGTCTCACAGGTGCCGCAGATGCCTTGCCCGCACGAGGACAGCACGTCGACGCCTGCCTGCCTCACGGCGTGCAACACGGAGCTGTCCGGCCCCACGGTGAGGGTTACCCCGCGGCGACGCAGTTCGACCTCGAACGGCTCGTCTCGTGCGGGCGCGTCCTGCGCCGCCGAGGTGAAACGTTCGGTGCGCAGAGCGTACGGCGGCCAGTCGCGGCAGGCTCGCTCCGCGGCCGCCAGCAGCGGTGCGGGTCCGCAGCAGTAGATCTTGACACCTGGTCGGGGCTCGCCGAGCCAGGCGTCGAGATCGAGCAGACCTTGCTCTTCCTCGGGCACGACCTGTACCCGGTCGCCGTAGGCGGCCAGTTCCCGACGGAAGGCCATCGACGTGCGCTTACGGCCTCCGTAGAGCAGCGACCACCGCGCGCCGAGCAACTCGGCCTGCTGGATCATCGGGAGCAGCGGAGTGATGCCGATGCCACCCGCGATGAACACGTAGTCCTGCGACGGTACGAGCGGGAAGTTGTTACGGGGCCCGCCGACCCTGACCTGGTCGCCGATGCGGAGCGCGTCGTGCACGTAGGCGGAGCCACCCCGGCTTGCCTGCTCGCGAAGCACACCGATGCGGTAGGTGTGGGCGTCCCACCGGTCGCCGCACAGCGAGTACTGCCTGGTGAGCCCACCCGGGAGTATCAGGTCGATGTGCGAACCGGGCGTCCAGTCGGGCAGGCGCGCGCCGTCGGGGCGCGCCAGTGACAGCGTCACCACACCCTCGGCCGCCTCCTGCTTCGCGGTCACGACCAGTGGCACCGCGTTGGCCGCCCGCGCCGTCGTGGCGCGCTGAGCCTTGAGTTGTCTCACCTCATGCCTCCTCGCACGACTGCGGGCAGCATGCGGCGCGGGGACGCGATGGCGACAGCCCGGCTCTCGTTCAATGAGAATCTCGGGCGGTAGCCTCATGAGACGGCGAAGCGGTGTAGGGCCGTGCCCCGGCAGGGTAGTCCGCTGGTATGAGAACCGATCGCTCGCTCGAGCTGCTGCGCGAAGGCTACCCGTGGGGACGCAGGTTGAGGGGTACCGCGGCCGCCGTGCCCAGCAGGTTGCTCGGACGCGCCGCCGTCGTGGTCGGCGGACCGGACGGCGTGCGCCGCTTCTACGACCCGAGACTGCGACGCAGCGGGGCGTTCCCGCTGCCGCTGAAGCTGGTGTTGTTCGGCCCCGGAACGGTGCATGGTCTCGACGGCACCGAGCACCACGAACGCAAGGCGATGTACCTGCGGTTGCTCACTCCCGACGCCGTGGCCGGGCTCGCCGAACGAGCGGAGCGGGAATGGGAGTTGGCCGCGCGGCGCTGGCAGGGCCGCGAGCGTGTCGTGCTGTTCGACGAGGCGGTCCAGGTGCTCACCGCTGCCGTGCTGCCGTGGGCGGGGGTACCGCACGCGCCGAGGGAACTACCACGCCGCGCCCGGCAACTGGCCGACGTGCTCGACGGGTTCGCCACGCCGGGCCGCGCCTACCTGCGGGCTGTCGTGGCGCGACTGCGACTGGGCAGGTGGGCCAAGCGGCTGGTTCGCCGCACCAGAAGGCAGCAACTTCACCCAGAGCCCGGCACGGCACTGCATACCGCCGCCACCGCCCGTGACCACCACGGCAACCCGCTGCCGCAGAGGGTCGCGGCGACCGCATTTCTCAACGTGGTGCGCCCGACCGTGGCCGTCTCGTGGTTCGTGGCGTTCGCGGGCAAGGCGCTGCACGAGCACCCCGAGTGGCGCAGCCGCATCGCGGAGGGCGACCGCGCGGCCCTCGACGCGTTCGTGCAGGAGGCCCGTCGCTGTTACCCGTTCGTGCCGGTGCTTGCCGCGCGGGCACGCGGCAAGCAGGACGTCCTCGGCTTCCAGGTGCCGCGTGGCGGATTGGTCGTGCTCGACGTGCACGGCACCGACCACGACCCTGCCCGGTGGCCCGACCCCGACCGCTTCGACCCGGACCGGTTCCTCACCGGGACCGTCGACAAGGACACCCTGGTGCCGCAGGGCGGTGGCGAGGTCGACACCGGTCACCGTTGCCCCGGCGAGGACGCCACGCTGGCGATGCTCGCGGTCGCCACGCGCAGTCTGGCGCGGCTGCCGCTCGTAATGCCACCGCAGGATCTCGACTTCGACGTGTCCAGGGTGCCGACTCGCCCCCGTAGCGGGGTGGTCTTCGCGTTGGACCGCGCGCGGCAGTGACCGCCCGCGGCACCGTCAGACATGGTCTCGCGGGATCACGTCGTGCCAGTCGCGGGAGAACAGCCTGCGCGAGCCGTCGTAGGCATCCAGCCGCGCGTCGACGACGAACTCGCTCTCGGTACAGGACAACGTGGTGTGCGTAACCGTGCACGCCTGCCATTCACCCCGACCGAAGGCAACGGTCCAGGTGGTCTCGCCTCGGGCCGATTCGAAATCGTCGGCCGTGCTCGTGTAGCGCTCGTGAGCGGCGCGGGAAACCTCCAGCCCGATCGCGTCGTGGCGAACGGTACCCGAGTCCTTCTCGATCTCCAACGCTGACACCGAACGGTCCAGGTCGCGAGTGACATCCCAGCGGTGTCGCCCCGGCCGCACCCGGGTGGTGGACACCGGTGCCGTGCCTTCGGCTTCACCGAAAGGGTTGCGCGGGGCATCGTCCGGTTCTTCTGCCGGGCGCACCGGGAGCACCAGCTCGCTGGATCCGGTATGGACGGACAGCACAACCGGTTCCGGAGGCGGCCACGCCAACGGCCAGTACGAGGTGGAAAGCGACAGCCTGATCCGGTGGCTGGGCGGGAAGGCCTGGGCCACGGCGTTGAGTTCGATGGACACCCGGTACCGCCTGCCGGGTTCCAGGCACTCCGGCCGCTCGTGGCCGTTTCGATGCGTGAGGTTGAGCAACCCGTAGCTGACCCGCGTCGCTCGCCCGTCGGGCGCGACGTCGGAAAGCCGCGCCGCGATCATCGCGGTGGGGCGGTCCGCCGACACGTCGAGTTCCACCACGGGGGCACCGAGGATCTCGCAGGTCTGCGGCAGCGGGTCGGTTTCGAACACCAGCGAGCCGCCGTCCTCCTCCCGCTGGTCGTACGGCAGGTCGGGTGGCGCGTTGTAGGAGGCCCACTTCCCCGCGAACTGCCCGACCGACAGCGGTGAGCTGATTCGCAGCTCCCGCTCGGGAACCTGGCCGCGCCGCTCGGCCAGCCGGTGACGGTCCAACGGAAACCGAAGCGACCGGACGTGGGGCGACGGCCAGCACGGTTCCCCCACCCAGCGTCCCGGGCGCTGCTCGTACGACGTCGACGGCGGCACACTGTCCTGCATCCAGGCGTACAGCATCGGGCCGTCGAGCACGCCGTTGTCGATGTCCTTGAGCCAGTGATCCCACCAGCGCACCACTTCCTGCAGGTAGCCGATGGCAGGGCCCGGCTCACCCAGATGCGGGAACTTGTGCGACCACGGGCCCACCAGCCCCTTTCGCGGCACGTCCAGTTGCCGCAGTAGCCGCATGACGGCGTTGGAGTAGCCGTCCGCCCAGCCACTCGAGGCGAGCACGGGACAGCGCACGTCGCCGTAGTTCTCGCAGACCGAAGCGTGCCGCCAGTAGTCGTCGCGGTGCTGGTGGCGCAGCCATTCGGTCACCCAGGGTCTCGCGCCTTCCAGCCGTTGCAGCCACATCTGCCGCCACTGCTCGCCGACCACCGCCGGGTCCGGCGGAAGCGTGCTGTGCGCGAACATCGTTCCAGCTTCGGCGAGGTTGTCCGACAGCAGGCAGCCGCCCATGTAGTGCATGTCGTCGGCGTAGCGGTCGTCGGTGAACGAGGCGATGACGATGGCGTACAGACTCGCCGGTCGACGCGCCGCCACCTGCAGCGCGCTGAACGCACCCCAGGAGATGCCCATCATCCCCACCCTGCCGGTGCACCATGGCGCGCTCGCCACCCACTCCAGCACGTCCTCGGCGTCGAGTTGCTCCCGCTCCAGGTACTCGTCGGTGAGGACCCCCTCCGACTCGCCGGTGCCGCGCAGGTCCACCCTGACACAGCAGTAGCCGTGGCCCGCCAGGTAGGGGTGGTGAATGGAGTCGCGAACGGCGGTGAAGTCTCGCTTGCGGTAAGGGATGTACTCCACGATGGCGGGGAAGCGATCGTGGTCGGACGCCACCGGGCGCCAGATCCGCGCGGCGAGACGGGTGCCGTCGGACACCGGAATCGAGACGTTGTCCTCCTCGACGATGTCGTACGGCAGTGAGTAAACCGTGCGCATTCAGCGGCCGGCCTCCTCCTCGTCGTCGTCGAACTCGTCGTCGTCATCGAACTCGAAAGGCAGCAGCCGAACCGCCTGCTCGTACTTGCGCTGCAGCTCCGCCTCACTGTCGGCCCCGACGTAGATGTGTGCGAGCTCGTAGCTGTAACTGTCCTGTCCGTCCAATTCGGAAAGCCGTTCGCCGGCCGCGGGGATGACATCGATCACCACGCCCGGAATCTCGAGCTGAGCCTGGTCGACCTCGGCCTTGCTCGGTACCCGCCGCACGACGCCGTCGCGGAACCGACGGTAGTACCACTTCGCGGCGAGCTCGTACGGCCCGGTCCTGCTCGGTAGGTCGGGGTTCTCACCCAGTCCCAAGCTGATCATCAGATGGTGGTTGGGAACGCCGTCGACATACTCGAACAGTTCGGCATGTGACTGTGAGTGTCTGGGATTGATCTCCAGCACGTTGACTTCGCCGGTTTCGGTGTCACAGAAGAACTCGACGCTGAAGGTGGAGTTGTCCAGTCCGATCTGGCCGATGATCCGGGCCGAGATGTCCTCCATGCGCCGTACCATCGGAGCGGGTAGTTGACAGGGATACTGGTGGCGCAGGAACGACGAGGGGTGTTCGGGGTAGTTCAGCGAGTCGAGTGTGCCGTACACCGTGACCTCACCGCCGTGCACGTAGCCCTCGGTCGCCGCCTGCGCTCCCGACATGGCCTCCTCGGCGAGGCACGCCCTGCCACCGGCCGCCGCGACCTCCGCAGGGAGGTCGAGTTGTTCGAGGAAGTATTCGAACGGCTTGCCGACCCGGTCTATTCCGGCCCGGATTCGTTTCACGGACTCGGTGAACTCGGCATCGTCGTCCACACGGTAGGCCAACTCCGATGAGAACGACTTCACCGGTTTCAGCCACATCGGGTAACGCAAGCCGGTGGGAGGAGCAGGGGCGTCCAGGTCAACGAGTCCGAACCTGGGGTGCTCGTCGATGACCTTTGCCTGCTCCAACCTACTCCAGTATTTGTGCTCGCATTTCACTACCGCTTCCAGTGTCGCGCTCGGCAGGCCGTAGCGATCGCACAGCAGCGGAATCATCGTGGTGACCGGGAAGTCCCAATAGCCCACAATGGCGCCGATGTCGCCTTCGAAGCTGTCCAACTCGTCCTGCGCTGCTGCAAGGAGATCGGGAACCGATATCTCACCGCGCTGCAGCTGCTCCGGGCTCAGCAGCGGATGGAACCGATAACGCACCGAACCGGGAACATCGCCGAGCGTGCGAAGATTCGCCTCGTCGAGACCCAGCACGAAAACGTCGATCTGGCTCACCGGCCCACACCTCCCACCACGCACGGCGACTGCGACACCATGCGTCCGTCGTTGTCGTCCGATCGACGTACCCACCGACCAGGTAGCCACAAACGTCACTGCAGCCCCAGTTCCCGCAATGCCGGGCGAGCAGTCACCTATCGAGCAGCCGCGCTCACCCTGTGCGTTCCCACACGCGCGACGCCCGTTACCGCATGATTCAGCACGTGGGGGATTCGTGTTGAGACAGCAGGCTTTGGGTATGTCGCCGTTATGGCAACCATTGAGAGTAATGCGACGTTCAAGCCTGGCCAGCAGACGCCGGTGAGCGGTTTCTACGAATGCGACACGGGATGCGGCCACAGGTGGAGCACCAACGTCGCCGGCAATGTGCTGCCGCCGCTACCCGCCGACTGCGCGGGCTCGGCATGGAAACTGGCCCGACAACGGCCGCAGTGATCACATGGCGTACGAGCAGTGACCCCGGGCGGACGTTGAGCGACCCTTCGCCACCACCGCCACCGACTGCGAAGGGTTGATGTCGACCGCGCCCGTGGGCACCTTCTCGCGCAGGGGCGCCAACCTTTGTCCGACCCCGTTTCCCCACATGGCTCCTCGTGACCGCTGCCCGACGTGGTTCGGTCACGCCGATCCACCGTATCCATCGTGGGTCTGCGTTGCGACCCGACAGTGGACTATGTGGATGGTGGGGATAGGCAAGACGGAAGCGTTGGCCTTCTACGGTTTGCGGAAGTCGCGTCATTGGCAACCTCGGGCCGGCTGGAACAGCTCGTAGGCGATCTGGTAGCCGGCCAGGGACGGGACGAAGAAACCGGGGAGAGCAGTGTGCGTCCGCGACCGCGAGACCGGCGACCAGGCCCTCGCCGGTCTCCACTCCCGCCAACGCAGGCACAACCTGCACCAAGGTGGAGCTGCGGCGCCGGCGCAGGGCTCACCTCAAGACGGCGAGCGGTCGGTCGTGTTCGGTGTGGAGCCGCCACAGTTCTTGGGCCACCGCGTCCGGTTCGTGCCGTGCTCCTGGGCCGATGGGCCCGACGATCGTGAGTTGCGCGGCGTGCACGCCTTGATCTGCGAGCGCGTCGTGCAGCATGCGCACGTAGGAAGACTCGGCCGCATAGGCCATTGCTGACACCGCGCGGTCGCGGTGTGGCTCGACGGCGGCACCGCCGGTGGTGAACAGCAGGGTGCCGCGTCCTCGCCGGCACATGTCCGGCAGCACCGCGTGGACAGCAGCCACGGCGGCGACGACGCTGAGTCGAAGCGCACTCGCGACGTCCGACGGCCCGGTGTCGAGTACCGGCTTGATCCACGCAAGGCTCGGTCGTGGACTGAACAGCACTGCCTCGATCGGACCTAGCCGTTCGCGTAGCACGCCGACTGCCGCCGAGAGTGCCTCGGCGTCGGTGACGTCCGCGGTTTCGGTTGCGGTCGCTACACCCTTGCAGTCCAGGTCGGCGGCCACCGTCGCCAGACGATCGGCGTTGCGCGCGATCAGCCCGACCGGATGTCCCTCACGGCCGAACCGGCGGGCCGCCGCGCTGCCCAGACCCGGCCCGGCGCCGATCACGATGAACGAGCCCGCGTCGCTCATGCCTGCTCCAGATCGACGGTCTTGGTCAGCGCCTCGTCGGCGTCGATCTCGCGTCGCATCCGGTCCACGCGGGCGCGTGCTCCGGCGAGTGCGTCGGAGCCGAGCAGCAGCCGCAAGGGTGGCCGGGCCCTGTCCACGACGGTGGCTATCGCCGCCGCGGCTCGTGCAGGGTCGCCGGGCTGGCGTCCGGACACGGCCGGTGTGGCATCACGGCGCTTGCCCGCCGTCTGCTCGTAGTCGTCCAAGCGCGTGGGCGACTGCCGCATCGACCGTCCTGCCCACTGGGTGCGCAGGCCGCCCGGCTCCACGATCGTCACCGCGACGCCCAGCGGCGCGAGTTCCGCCGCCAGCGACTCCGACAGACCCTCCAGCGCGAACTTCGTGGCGTGGTAGTAGCCGGTTCCGGCGAAAGCCGCGAGGCCACCGAAGGAGGAGACGTTGACCACCCGTCCCGAGCGGCGGGCCCGCATGCCGGGCAGCACTGCTTTGAGGACAGTGACCACGCCGTGCACGTTGGTCTCGTACAGGGAGCGGACCGCGGCGTCCTCGCCCTCTTCGATGGCGGCGAGGTAGCCGTATCCGGCGTTGTTGACCAGGACGTCGACGCGTCCGAACGTCTCTTCGCAAGATTGGACGGCGGCGGTGACCGATACCGGGTCGGTGACGTCCAGCCGCAGGGCCAGCGCGCGGTCGCCGTACCTGCGGGCGAGGCCTGCCACGGCCGTGCTGTCGCGGGCGGTGACAGCGACCCGGTCACCGCGCTCGAGGGCGTGCTCAGCCAGAGCGCGGCCCAGACCGCTGGAACATCCGGTGATCAGCCACACCGTCGATTCGTGGGTGTCGTTCGACATACCTCCATGGGACAGGTGGGCTCGCGAGCGTGCCAGGCCCCGCTGAAGGTGGCTCCCGCAGGGACAGGCTGGCGCCTGGCCACGACTGCCAGAAGCGGTAACCTTGTTCCGGATGGCACGCGACCGCAACGAGCTCGGCTCCTTCCTGCGCAGCCGGCGGGAGAAGGTCGACGCCGCCTCCGCCGGCGTCGTTCACACGACCCGACGGCGAGTCAAAGGTCTGCGCCGCGAGGAATTGGCGCTGCTCGCCGGGCTCAGCCCGTCCTACTACACCCGGATCGAGCAGGGCCGCGACCGGCATCCGTCCCGTGAGATCCTCGACGCCCTGGCCCGCGTGCTGCTTCTGAACGACACCGAGCGCGCCCATCTGTGGTCCCTCGCGATGCCGTCGCTGGCGCCTGCCACCCCCCATGCTGCTTCCGCGCACACCGTGCGGCCGGGAGTTCTGCACCTGCTGGAGCGGTGGGCCGACATGCCCGCGTTCGTCGTCGGCCCCAGCCGCGACGTGCTGGCCGGCACCCCGCTCGCCGCCAGGGTCAACCCGGCGTGGAGTGTGGGACACAACCTGATCGAGTTCACCTTCCTCGACCCGAGGGCGCGAGAGGTCTACCCCGACTGGAATGAGATCAGCACGCAGGCCGTCGCAGGTTTGCGCGCCACCGCGGCCACGCGTGGCGCGGAGCTTGACGGCTTCGTGGCGGGGATGCGTGAGCGCAGTGAGACGTTCCGGGCACTGTGGGACTCCCACGACGTGCACGACCGCGTGACGGGTGAGAAACAGCTGCGCGTCGACGGCGTCGGCCTCGTCCGTCTCAGCTTCGAGACCTTCGCGATTGCCGGACCCGAGGGGCACGTGCTGTACGTGTACTTCCTGCAACCCGGCAGCGAGAACCACGAAGCACTCAGCAGCCTCGGCTGAGCAACTCGGTGCGCGACTACCGGTGCCTCGGCGAATCGCGAAAGCCCAGCAGGAACGTGCGATCGTCCACGGCGACGAGGCGGACTACCCTACACCCGGCCAAGTGATCCCCGCGGGGGATCGTAACCACTGGTGGGTTCGGCGAAAGCAGAGCAGCGCCGACGCGTCCCACCTGCCCGCCAAACCAACCTGGAACGCCGGCCAGGCCGCGGTACTCCCTTCCCAGCTTCGCTAGCCCGCAGACCCACGCGAGACACGGCCGACACATCCGAACCGCAAAGCAGATCTGCTTCGCACACCGAAGATTCGCAGCTTGCTCCGGCATCCTGCCCGCCGCGTGGCAGGTGCTGCCCGCAAGCGGAGTCGAGGCTGACCCGTTCAGCGACAGGACGGAGCGCTACGGAAGCGGCCGTCGATCACGTTCATGCTGTCCTTGTGGCGCTATGGAGACGCACTCGCATGCCACTGGGTCGCTGCAGCTACGCCCGAGCCGATGACAGTGCCCGATGAAGTGCCCGTGGGCAGCTGGCGCCGCGTCTGCTGGGACATGAGATGTGCTCCTGATCGCCCGCTGGTGCCAGCTGCGGTTGCGACCGAGAAGGCCGGCTCGTACCGAAGCGACGTGTCGACGAAACTCTGTTGTTGTGGTGGGCTCAGTGGGTGAGAGCATGCCGCCGCCCGTGGGCACCCGCAGACAGCAGCCATTGAGCGATCACCGGACGGCTCTCAGGGCTGATGTCGACGAAGCGCCTGCGGCGGTCGGTCAACGTCCTCGTGGTCCCCGTGGTCCTCGTGCCACAACAAGACCCGTTGCGGCTGCGGTCGCTCACAACCAGGCTCACCGTGGTCGGGCGCTACACCCAGCATCCCGGCCAGTTGACAGACAGTCAGCGGACCGAACGCCGCGAATGGCCACGACCGGCCAACCTGACTCGACCGGTGCACTCATCAGGCGCCGAGCGAGCGGACGCTGGAGTCCGACGCGCGTGGGAGTCCGACGCGCGTGCCGGTGCAGCCCGGGGCGGCCTGGCCGCCGAAGCGGCCAACGCGGGGCCGTACCTGCGTAAGACCGACCCGCGCGCGACGCGCTGCCATGGGCCAACGCGGGTCGCCGTATCTGCATGAGAGGCCGACCGGAACCTGACCTGGGGATTAGCGTTCCCGCCGCTATGCTGACGTGCGGAAATGCTTGATCAGGTAAGTGCCCCCGGCAGGACTCGAACCTGCGACCTAGAGATTAGAAGGCTCTTGCTCTATCCAGCTGAGCTACGAGGGCCCAGTGGCGGTCGTTGCTGGTCACGCCACGTAACTCCAGCTTAGCCACCACTGTCGATCTGATCGTTCGAGACCGGCCATTCGTTTCACCCCTCACCCATACTGGTGACGTCAGGCGTCGCTGCAGGTGAGCAATGACACACCGGCCGCCGATTCTCGAGCCACGGCGGCCGCGGGCATACGGCGGTCGAACGTATGCCCGCGACCAGGGCCGCGGCGTATCGCCTCGCGACCCCCCGGAGCACCCGGCCGCTCACCGTTCCCCATTCGCGGCAACCGCGTGCCCAGCACCTGACGTGTCGGTCGGTATCCGTTCCAGCGGTGGTTCTGCCGTCAGTCGGGCAATGTGGCGTGCTCCGCGGCGAGTACCGTCGAACTCCCGTGACGTCAGTTCCATATCTGGATCGCTCGCACGACGTAGGGACTTCGTGGCACGAACGTTCCGGGCCCGGGATAGGTGCTGAAGTCGGCCTCTGTGGAGCACTCGCGATCCTGATATACGGTCACATGCCGATCGATGTGGTTGGCGAACGCGTTCGCTTCGAAACCGTCGGGAAATGGCATGCACTCCTCGGGGTTTGTGTTGCGCAAGTCGAAGCGTATGACGGCTCCGCCGTAGTCCGGCTCAGGCCAGCTGCAGAACTCTCCTTTCTGGCAGGAGTGTGCCTGCGACGGTGAAGGAGTCGGTGATTGCGTCGCATTCGCGGCCGTCGATCCGGACAGCAACAGTGTTGTCAGCACCAGGACACCGGGCAGCCAGGTTCGTAGGAATGCAAGATGACTGTGCATCGTGTCGATCCTCCTGTCGCTTCAGGGAATGGATTCGTTCGGGTTGGCAGGTGGAGTCAACGATGCCGAATTGCCGAGTGCGGGGTCACCGGAAATTTGCGTGACTGTGGATAAGTAGACGCGCGCAACTCGTTCGAGTGGCAGTTATCCACAAGAACATGGAAGGCTGGTGCGCGCAGGTGCGAAATGCTAACGGGATGGGGCGGCGGTGGATTCCCGTACAACGAGTTCCGTCGGCAGGGTGAGTGGCTTCGGCGGCTTGCGTCCGGCCAGCAACCGCAGCGCCAGTTCTCCCGCCACCGTGCCCTTGCGCACCAGATCCTGCCGCACCGTCGTCAGCGGGGGTTCCGCCCACCTCGCGGGTGGTGTGTCGTCGAAGCCGACCACCGACAGCTCCTGCGGGACCCGCAACCCGAGGTGCCGCGCGGCCGACAGCGCCGCGAGTGCGAGTTCGTCCGACATACACAGCAGCGCGGTCAGCCGAGGTCGCGATCGCAGCAGCCCCACCGTCGCGTGGAATGCCTGCTCGCGCGAGATTCCGGAGGTCTCCCACACGGGCACCTCTTCACCCGGCACCCCTGCCGAGGCCAGGACCTCGAGGTATCCCGCCAGGCGGTCGCGGTTGTCGCGAAACCGGCTACTCAAGGCCTCGGCGATCGACAGCGGGCCGTCCCTGGGCTCCGACAGGCACTGGGCCGAAAGGACGCCGACCTGCCGGTGCCCCAGCTCCACCAGATGCCGCGCGGCGGCCATGGCGCCGCCGGTGTCGTCGACCTCCACCCGCGCCGACCCGGAAACCACCGGCTGGTCGATCACCACCAGCGGCAGCCCTCGATCCCGCACGGCCCGCAGTGCCGGCGCGCCGTCCGCCAGCGAGTAAGCCACCGCCAGGTCGGCCTGCGCCGACAGCACCCGCTGCGCGCGCGGCCCCCCGTGATCCCCGCCCGGCAACAGGAGCAATGCGTGCCCCTCGGCGTCCACCACGGCAGCCAGTGCATCGAGCGTGATCGAAAGGGCCGGATCGGAGAACGCGGAGGAAAGGCCGGTGTCCAACATGAAGGCGATGGCATCTGCTCGCTTCGTCGCGAGACTGCGCGCCACCGGGTCCGGGCCGGGGTAACCCAGCCGCCTGGCCGCCCGCAGCACCTCGTCTCGCAGCTCCGCCGAAAGCTGATCGGGCCGGTTGTAGGCATTGGAGACCGTGGCCCTGGACACACCGACGGCCTGCGCGACGTCGTCCAGAGTCGGCTGCTTCCGCCGCGTGCTTGCCACACGCGAAGCCTAGTCGACACGCAAACCCCCTTGCGGTTCTGAAGCGCTTAAGACAGGCTGGGGCAAGGCTTACTGCCGGGTAAGGGGGTGTCGAGGTGGCGCGAAGGATGTCGGTTGTGCTGATCTTCGCGTTCAACGGAGCCACACTCGGCAGTTGGGCACCGCGCACGCCCGCGCTCGCGGAGCAGATCGATGCTGGACCGGGCAGGTTCGGCCTCGCTCTGCTGGCGGGCAGCGTCGGCATGTTGCTCGCGGCGGCGATGTCCGGCCGACTCGTCGAGCGCTTCGGCAGCAGGGCCGTCATCGTCGCCTCCGGTCTCGCCGTCTGCGGCGTTCTGCCGTTGCTGGGTTACGCACCGTCCCTGGCGTGGTTCGGCATCGCGTTGTTCGGGCTCGGCATGACGTCGGGAGCGCTCGACGTGGCCATGAACATGGCTGGTGTCGTCGTGGAGCGCTGGGAAGGCAAGCCGATCATGCCGCTGTTCCACGCCGGATTCAGCTTCGGTGCGCTCGCCGGTTCCGGCATGGCAGCGCTGGCCGCCGCCGCGCGTTGGTCGCCCACCTGGCATTTCGCCGCGGCCGCCTTCGCGGGTGGTGTGTTGCTCATGGCCGTCGTCAGGTGGCTGCCGGGCCACGCTCGCGAGTTGAAACGGGTAACGGGAGCGGCCACGGGCCGAGGTCGCCCCGCCCGCCGCCCCGCGCTGTGGTGGCTTGCCGCCATCGCACTGTGCTCGGCGATAGCCGAAAGCGCCAGTTCCGACTGGTCCGCGCTGCTGCTCGCCACCGAGCAAGGCACGGGAGAGGGCCTCGCCGCGCTCGCGTTCGCCGGCTTCACACTGTCGATGGCACTCGCGCGGCTCGCGGGGTCGTGGGCGCAGGCAAGGTTCGGTCCGGCGCGGGTGCTCGTCAGTGGTGCCGCGCTGGCCGGCTTCGGGTTGGTGGCAGCGGCCGCCGTCGGTATCCCGTCGGTGAGCTACGCCGGCTTCGTGCTCGCGGGTGTGGGTCTGGCCGGGTGCTTCCCGATCGCGCTCGGGCTCGCCGGTGAAGCGGGTAAGCGTGCGGACGGCAGCGGTGGCGAACGAGAGGTGGCCTTCGTCACCGCCATCGCATACACCGGGTTCCTCGCGGGCCCACCCATGATCGGTGGCATCGCACACCTGACTTCGTTGTCGATGTCTTTCGTGGCCGTCGGCGTCATCGCTGCCGTGATCGCCCCCGCCACGGTCGCCGCCACGCGAGGGCTCGCGCGGGAACAGCCGCGTGCGGCCGACCTGGTCCGCTGACCGGGACTTCGCGAGGTCGGCCTACCCTCGTATCCGTGTCCACCGCAGCCGAACCCGCTCCGGCCGCCGCCACTCGTCGCCGCGCGGCCATGGCGCCGCTGCTGGCCGTCGCAGTGTTGTTGGCGACCGTGCTCGCTGTCGGCCTGGTCGCCCTGACGGGAGGGCTCAGCTACGCCGTCGCGGGGCTGACCGATCCCGGCGATGTCACCAGGTACGGCATCGTGGTGGTGCGTGTGGGCGCCGACGTCGCCGCGGCGGTCACCATCGGCTCGCTGCTGCTCGCGGCCTTCCTGGTGCCGCCACAGCGGTCGGGCACGTTGGCCGTGGACGGCTACGCCGCACTGCGGACGGCCGGCTCGGCAGCCTGGCTGTGGTTCGTTCTGGCCATGGCCTCGATGTTCTTCACCGCGGCCGACGGCGCTGGCAGGCCAGTCATGGAGGTCCTGAACCCGCAGGTGCTGCTCAACTACGTCGAGGCGATCGAGCAACCGAAGGCATGGCTGCTCACCGCGTTCGTCGCGATGCTGATCGCTTTGGGTTGCCGTCTGGTGTTGTCCTGGGGCTGGACGGCCGCGCTGTTCTTCGTCTCGGTAGGCGGCATCATCCCGATCGCGGCGACAGGGCATTCCGCCAGCGGCGGCTCGCACGACGTCGCGACCAACAGCCTGCTCTACCACCTCATCGGCGCCGCGGTGTGGGTCGGCGGGCTGATCGCGCTACTGGCCCACGCGCGGCGCGGCGGTGACCACCTGACGCTCGCGGCGGGTCGGTTTTCGAAGATCGCTCTGGTCAGTTGGGTGGCACTGGCGGCCTCCGGCGTGGTGAACGCGCTGGTGCGGGTGGCTCCGGAGCAGTTGTTGCGCACTGAATACGGCCTGCTCGTGCTCGGCAAGGTGGTCGCCCTCGTGGTGCTAGGCGTGTTCGGTCACCAGCATCGCAAGCGCGCACTGCCGCGATTGGCCGACTCCGGTTCCGCGAAAGGGCAGTTCGTGCGGCTGGCCGCTGTCGAAGTGCTCGTCATGTTCGTGACGATCGGCCTCGCCACGGCCCTGTCACGTACGCCGCCGCCCGCGGAGATCTACGCTCAGCCCTCGACGACCGAGCTGCTCATCGGTTACGACCTGCACGGCCCGCCCACCTTCGTGCGGCTGCTGACAGACTGGCGGTTCGACTTGGTGTACGGCACGGCCGCCATCGTGCTTGCCGTGCTCTACCTGGCGGGCGTGCGGCGGCTGCGCAGCCGGGGGGACAGCTGGCCCGCGGGTCGCACGGCGGCGTGGCTGGCAGGCACCGCGTTGCTGCTGTTGGCCACGTCCTCCGGCATCGGACGTTACGCACCCGCGATGTTCAGCGTGCACATGGTCAACCACATGCTGCTGTCCATGTTCGTTCCGGTACTGCTCGTGCTGGGAGGACCGGTGACTCTCGCGTTGCGCGCATTGCCCGCAGCGGGCAGGGACGCGGCCCCCGGGCCTCGCGAGTGGCTGCTGGCCGCGGTCCACTCGCCGGTGGCGAGAGTGCTCACCAACCCGATCGTGGCGCTGTTCCTGTTCGTCGGTTCCTTCTACGGCCTGTACTACTCGGGGCTGTTCGACACCGCCTTGAACTACCACTGGGCTCACCTGGCGATGAACGCGCACTTCCTGCTGGCCGGGTACGTCTTCTTCTGGCCTGCGATCGGGGTCGACCCGGCCCCACGCAGGTTGCCGCCGCTGGGCAAGCTGGGCCTGGTCTTCGCCGCGATCCCGTTCCACGCCTTCTTCGGCGTGACGTTGATGAATATGCAGACCGTGATCGGTGAGACCTTCTACCGGGGTCTCAATCTGCCCTGGGTGGGTGATCTGCTCACCGACCAGCAGTTGGGCGGGGGTATCACCTGGGCTTCGGGGGAACTGCCTGTCGTCATCGTGATGGTGGCGCTGCTGATGCAGTGGGCCAGAGCAGACGAGAGGGAGGCACGGCGACGCGACCGCCGCGAGGACGCCACCGGCGGCCAGGACCTCGCCGCGTACAACGCCATGCTGAAGCGACTGGCCGAGCAAGGCGAGCCACGTAGGTGACGCCTGCGCTACCACACCACCACGACAACTTCCTCACATCGCGGTCGGCTGTGGCCCGGTTGTTCAACTACCGGCCGGTTGTCCACAGATCTTGCGTCTCCGCGATCCAGTGGGCCTCGACGGTGCAGGCTGGAGCCTGCTCCCCAGCACCGGGGCGAACGAAGGGACGAGGACCGTGGCGATCGGCGAGACACACCTGACCGTGGTCGGGAACGTGTGCAGTGAACTGAACCGCAAGACGCTGGCCAGCGGCGACGAGGTGGTCAGCTTCTGGCTGCGCAGCAACGAGCGAAGGTTCGACAAGGAAAGCGGAGGCTGGACCGATGGGCGGCATTTCTCGATCAGGGTGACCTGCTGGCGACGTATTGCGGACACCGTGGCCGCCTCGCTGTCGAAGGGCGACCCGGTGATCGTCAACGGGCGCCTCTACACCAACCGGTACGAGGCCGAGGGGCAGCCTCGGTCGATTCCCGAACTGGAAGCGCTGGCGATCGGCCCGAACCTCGCCAGATGCAGTGCCAGTGTGCGGCGAGACAGTCGAGGCACCCGATCGGGTCCCCCATCGTGTGACCGGCCCGGTGAGTTCGGGCCCACCGGCGGCGACCAAACCGGGACCGGGCAGCGGGTGACGGCGGCATGAGCGCGTCGCGGTGGGTATATGCCCGATCACGAAGCGGGAGAACGGCCTACGGTCGGTGCCGGGACGGTGACCGGCGTCAGGGAGCCAGCAGGCTCGCTCTACGATCGTTGTATGGCCGAGTTCATCTACACCATGAAGAAGGTGCGCAAGACCGTCGGGGACAAGGTGATCCTCGACGACGTCAGCACCGCGTTCTACCCCGGTGCGAAGATCGGCGTGGTGGGACCGAACGGTGCGGGCAAGTCCACCGTTCTCAAGATCATGGCTGGGCTCGACCAACCGAGCAACGGCGAGGCTTTCCTGCAGCCGGGGGCCAGCGTGGGCATTCTCCTGCAGGAACCACCGCTGAACGAGGAGAAGACCGTACGCGGCAATGTCGAGGAGGGGCTCGGCGAGATCAAGGTCAAGCTCGACCGCTTCAACCAGATCGCGGAACAGCTCGCCACCGACTACAGCGACGAGCTCATGGACGAGATGGGCAAGCTGCAGGAGGAACTCGACCACGCGGACGCCTGGGAACTGGACTCGCAACTCGAGCAGGCGATGGACGCGCTGCGCTGCCCGCCAGGGGACGAGCAGGTGGCACACCTGTCCGGTGGCGAGCGCCGCCGGGTCGCCCTGTGCAAGCTGCTGCTGTCGAAGCCCGACCTGTTGCTGCTCGACGAGCCGACCAACCATCTCGACGCCGAAAGTGTGCTGTGGCTGGAGCAGTTCCTGGCGAACTACCCCGGTGCCGTGCTCGCGGTGACCCACGACAGGTACTTCCTCGACAACGTCGCGCAGTGGATCATGGAACTCGACCGCGGTCGAGTCGTCGGGTACGAGGGCAACTACTCCACCTACCTGGAGAAGAAGCGCGAACGACTCGAGGTGCAGGGCAAGAAGGACGCCAAGCTCGCCAAGCGGCTGCAGAGCGAGCTGGAGTGGGTCCGGTCGAACGCGAAGGCCAGGCAGACGAAGTCCCGTTCGCGCCTGGACCGCTACGAGCAGATGGCCGCGGAGGCCGAGCGGAACAAGAAGCTGGACTTCGAAGAGATCCAGATTCCGCCGGGGCCGCGACTGGGCAATATCGTTGTCGAGGTCGAGCACCTGCGTAAGGGCTTCGACGACCGGTTGCTGATCGATGACCTGACGTTCACACTGCCGCGCAACGGCATCGTCGGTGTGATCGGGCCCAACGGGGTGGGCAAGACGACACTGTTCAAGACGATCGTCGGGCTGGAGGAGCCGGACTCGGGCAGCGTGCGGATCGGCGAGACCGTGAAGCTGTCCTATGTGGACCAGCAGCGGGCCGGTATCGACCCGAACAAGACCGTGTGGGAGGTCGTGTCCGACGGACTCGACTACATCCATGTCGGCCAGGTCGAGATGCCCTCGCGGGCGTACGTCAGCGCGTTCGGCTTCAAAGGTCCGGATCAGCAAAAACCCGCCGGAGTGCTTTCCGGCGGTGAACGCAACCGTCTCAACCTCGCGTTGACGCTGAAACTCGGCGGGAACCTGATCCTGCTGGACGAGCCGACCAACGACCTGGACGTCGAGACACTGGGTTCGCTGGAGAACGCCTTGGAGCAGTTCCCGGGCTGCGCCGTGGTGATCTCGCACGACCGCTGGTTCCTCGACCGCGTGGCGACACACATTCTCGCCTGGGAGGGAGATGACGAGAACCCGGCGAAATGGTTCTGGTTCGAGGGCAACTTCGAGGGCTACGAGAAGAACAAGATCGACCGGTTGGGGCAGGAAGCCGCTCGGCCGCACCGGGTGACGCACCGCAAGTTGACCCGCGATTGACAACAGCGGTGTGAACGTCCAGCGTCCCCAGCACTGAGCGAACACCCGGAGCAACCGTTGAGCGGAGTCCCCGTGAGAGCCACTGAGCACACCAGCCGAAAGGCGGCCAACGGTCGCCATCCCGCTGTTCGCGAGGGTGAGGACGGGGCGACCGCCGCGGTCGAGCAGCTTGTCCGGCAGGCGGCACTGCTGCAGGTGCGTGCTCCCGAACTCGCCTTGGTACTCGGTGAGCGAGCCGCCTCGATCGCGGAGTCGGCGGGCAGGAACGAGCTGTGGATTCGCGCGGAGACACTGGTCGTGCAGGCCAGAGTCAGCTTGGGCCACCGTGCGTCGACGGTGGCAAGGGCGGTCGCCGCGTTACGTGCGGCAGAGGATGCCGGGCAGCAGCCGATGGCCGCGCAGCTGCGGACCGACCTGGCGGTGTGTGCCCGCAGCGTCGGAGCGCCGCTGACCGGGCTTGCAGTGCTCCGTCCGGTGCTGACCGTGAGTGGGCTTTCGGCGGCGCAGCGCGCGGCGGCACTGTGTCACCTCGTGGGCTGCCTCGGCACCCTGGGCCGCAAAGCCGAACTCGACCGGATACTGATGGAGGGCGACCGGCTCATCTCCGTGGACGACACCATGGATGCGGACACCAGGCTGGTGGCCAGAGCCATGATGCGAGTCGGTATCTCGGCACATCGGCGCAGGCACGGTGACCTCGTCGGGGCCGCAGATGCGGCACGCACCGGAATCGGCTTCCTCGACAACCTCACGGACGCGGGCGCCGATGGCGGGCTCGCGCGGTCGCGCCTGGTGTTGCAGCTGGCGTGCGCGCTGCTCGACAGGGGTGACGGTGAACTCGCACTGGAGATAGCCGAACCTCTCGTCACCGCACCCGAGCGGGCGGCGAGCGTGGCGCCGGTGGGTTGGCTGCGGTTGGCCGTCGCTACGCGGGTTCACCTGGCCAACGGCTCGGCTGAGACGGCGGCACGCATTCTGCGGCATGCCGTGCACAGCGTGGACCGGCACGGGCTGCATGCGCTGACCGCACGCTTGTGGCTGGAGCTGGCCAACGTCGAGGAACGTATCGGCCAGGCGACGGAGGCGATCCAGTGCCTGTACCGTGCCCGAGCGTCGGAACACCTGCATGCCAGGACCCGCAGCCAGGCCAGGGGGGCGCTGACGGGTGAGTTCGGCTCCGGTGAGCAGGCACCCGTGGATCTCGCGGAGGTCGTCGCCGCGGCGGCACGGGCTTCCGCGGGGAAAGCGCCGCAGCCCGCGGCCGCGCCGACCACGCCACAGCAGAGCCGAACGGCAGGCGGACAGCCGCGGCAGACGCAGGGGGACAGCGAGCAGCCGAAGGTCGCGCAAGGAGGCCGCAGGCGGGCGACCTCGCCCACGGAGCAAGGCACACCGGATCGCAAGCGCAAGGTCGTGTTGCCCATGCTGCGCATGGCGCAGCAGGCAGAGCAAAGCGAGAGTGCTCCCCCGGAATACGAAACCGCGTCGCCGCAGGCGCCACGGCCGGGCTTCGATCCCGATCCGGAACCCAACCGCGGTGGCCAGGAGCCTGAGCGTCAGGAACGCGCAACCGGTACCGGGTGGCGGCAACCGACCTGGGACAACGCTCAACCTGCCTTCAACTCCCGACGCAAGCGGCACGATTCCGAGCACGGCTCGGTCGCGGCGAGGTCGGTGCTGGATCGGCTCGGCATCTCACCCGGTGGTGCAGGCGGCAGGCGAAGGGCGGCGAACGACGGCGAGGCACCGGATCAACCGGAGACCACGGGCCCGGCTGCTGCCTCGAAAGCCGAGTTCTCGCAGGCCGCGACGCAGGAGAGCCCCGCCGTCGACGAGACCGGACCGCTACCGCCGGTGGGACCGGCACCGTCCGATGGCTACGGTTGGCTGCCGCGGCTGAAACTGCCGCCGTCCTTGGCGCCGCTGGAGGATCTCAGTTCCGAGGAGCCCACCCTGTCGCACTCGCAGTCGGATTCCTCGGGGCGGCCGAGCGCAGAGGCCGACCACGAACGCCGGGAACCTGTGGAGCAACCCCGAGTGCCCGCGGAGGAGCCACCGCCGGACGCGGGCCTGGCCGAACTCCTTGCCAGGGCGCTCGCCGAACACCAGGCGGGTACCTCCAGCGCTGCCGCGTTGGTGAAGCGGCTCGGGGTTGAACAAGGCGAACCAGATGAACACGGCGAGACCGGTCGGCGACCCCGCGTGAATGGCAAGCACCGCAACGAGTAACGGCGCCCGGCGTCGAGGCTTGCCCGGTCACAGTAAGGTAACCCTGGAGCGGCACGACGTGGTGTGAATGCCAGGGAGTGGAGAGTTGCGTTGCCTGAGATGAGCTCGACCGGAGTCTCGGTTCGATCGGCCGAAGAGGGACTGGACGGCTCGATGCGAGATGGTCCCCGACGGTCTCGCAGCCCGGAACAGATCCGGGACGAGTTGGTCGACTCGGCCGCCTCGCAGACCCCCGACATCGCAGCTCTGATCCGCCTGTACTACCGCCTCATCCCCGCCGAGGAGATCATCGGCGACGAACCCTCGGACCTCGTCGGCGCGGTGCGTTCACATCTCGAGCTGGCCGCGGAACGGGTTCCCGGCAGGCCGGTCGTCCGGCTGTTCAACCCGACCATCGAGCAGGACGGCTGGGCGCGGGAAGCCACCGTCGTGCAACTGGTCACGGACGACATGCCGTACCTGGTCGACTCCGTCGCCGCCGAGTTGTCCCGAAACGGCGTGCAGGTACAGCGCATCGTCCACCCCATCGTCGTGGTGAGCAGGGACGTCACCGGGCACCTGCTGCGGGTACATCCCGAGGCCGACGTCGCGGAGCCGCCGGCGGGAGCGGCCACGGAATCCTGGATGTATCTCGAGATCGATCCGATCGGGGACCCGCACCGGGCGCAGGACCTCGATCGCCGACTCACCGCGGTGCTCGGGGACGTGCGCGAAGTCGTCGAGGACACCGAGAAGATGGCCGAAGCTGCGCGCCGCATCGCGGACAGGCTGGAGGCCGATCCGCCGCCGTCGCCAACGGAGGACGTCGAGGACGCCACGAAACTGTTGCGGTGGCTGACCGAAGGGCACTTCACCTTCCTCGGTTACCGCCGCTACGAGGTGGTCGCCGACCCCGACGGTGGCCAACCGGCGCTTCGCGCGGTGCTGGCCTCCGGCCTCGGTGTGCTACGGCAGGACAGTCTGGCCGCGCGCAGCCTCACCGAGGGCGCCGACCGTGCCGCGCAGGCGCTGAACCCGACCTTGCTGGTGCTGACGCACGCCAGCGCACCGTCCACAGTGCACCGTCCGGTGTATCCCTACTACATCGGGGTGCGGATCTTCGACGAGCATGGCTACATCAAGGGGGAACACCGCTTCCTCGGCATGTTCACCACATCGGCGCTGCACGAGGACGTGCTCGACATCCCGGTGATCGATCGCAGGGTGCGCGAGGTCATTCACCGAGCGGGCTTCCCGATGGAGTCCTACTCCGGGCAGCGGATGCTCGAGGTGCTGCAGAACTGGCCACGCACGGACCTGTTCTCCGCCGACCTCGATTCGCTGTACGTGACGGCGACCGGCGCGATCACCCTGGCCGACCGCAGGCGGTTGCGGCTGTTCCTGCGCAGGGACCCCTACGGCCGGTTCTACTCGTGCCTGGTCTTCCTGCCCCGCGACCGCTACACCACCCGGTCCCGGCTGGCCATGCAGGAAGTGTTGCTGGACGAGTTGGACGGAACCCACCTCGAGTACAGCACGCGGCTGGGCGAGACCATGCTGGCGCAGGTGCACTTCACCGTGCACACCGACCCCGTCGGCACCGCCGAGCCCGACACGCTGCGCATCCAGGAGCGGCTGAACGAGGCCGTGCGTAGTTGGGACGACCGTATGGTTGACGCGATCCTCGCCGAGCGCAGGGTCAGGGCGGGCGACGGCAGGGCCGTGACGCTCGCGGGGGAGGAGTCGGCCACCGAACAGGGCCAGCGTTTCGCGCAGATGTTCCCCGAGGCCTACAAGGAGGACTTTCCCGCCGAGGTCGCGCTCGCCGACCTGCGCAACCTGGAGGCGTTGCACGGCAGCGACGACCTGAACATGTCGTTCTACGTTCCCGACGACGCGGACCCGGGCCAGCGGCGGTTCAAACTGTATCTGCTCGGCGAGGGTGTCACGCTGTCCGCGCTGCTGCCGGTGCTGCAGCGGATGGGCGTCGAGGTGATCGACCAGCGGCCCTACGAGTTGCGGCGCGAGGACGGCAGCCGGGCGTGGATCTACGATTTCGGTTTGCGCGTGGAGCCCAAGGTGCTCGCCGAACTCGACGAGCAGGCCGAGCGCGATCTGCGCGCCCGGTTCCAGGACGCGTTCGCCGCCGCCTGGTTGGGCAAGGCGGAGACCGACGGCTTCAACGCGCTCGTGCTACGCGCGGGGCTGAACTGGCGCCAGGTCGCGGTGTTGCGGGCCTACTCGCGTTATCTGAGGCAGGCAGGCAGCCCGTACTCGCAGGAGTACATCGAAAACGCCGTGTTGAACCACACCGAGATCGCCACGGCACTGGTGCGGTTGTTCGAGACCCGGTTCGGGCCCGGCCTTGATTCGCAAGAGCGCGCGCAGCGCACCGACATTCGGATCGCGGAGATCAACACCATGATCGACGCGGTGACCAGCCTGGACAGCGACCGAATCCTGCGCAGGCTGCTGGCGGTGATCGTGGCGACGTTGCGCACCAACTTCTGGGTGGCTGACGAGCAGGGCAGGCCGCGCCCCTACCTGGCCTTCAAGCTCGACCCGCAGCAGGTTCCCGACCTGCCGGAACCCCGCCCGGCCTACGAGATCTTCGTGTGCTCGCCCCAGGTGGAGGGCGTGCACCTGAGGTTCGGTTCCGTCGCCCGTGGTGGATTGCGCTGGTCGGACCGCAGGGAGGACTTCCGTACCGAGATCCTGGGTCTGGTGAAGGCGCAGGCCGTGAAGAACGCGGTGATCGTCCCGGTGGGAGCGAAGGGCGGTTTCGTCCTGAAGACCCCGCCCGCGCCGACCGGCGACCCCGCGGCCGACCGCGATGCACTGCAGGCCGAAGGCGTCGCCTGCTACCGGATGTTCATCTCCGGGTTGCTCGACCTCACCGACAACCTCGTGGACGGTGAGACGGTTCCGGCTCCGAACGTGGTCAGATACGACGGAGACGACAACTACCTCGTCGTGGCCGCGGACAAGGGAACGGCCTCGTTCTCCGACATCGCCAACGAGGTGGCCGCCGAGTACGGCTACTGGCTCGGCGACGCGTTCGCCTCCGGCGGCTCGATGGGCTACGACCACAAGGCGATGGGCATCACCGCGCGCGGTGCCTGGGAAAGCGTCAAGCGACACTTCCGCGAACTGGGTGTCGACACTCAGAGCGAGGACTTCACCGTCGTCGGCATCGGGGATATGGCCGGTGACGTGTTCGGCAACGGGATGCTGCTGTCGGAGCACATCCGCCTGGTGGCCGCCTTCAACCACTTGCACATCTTCTTGGACCCCAACCCGGATGCGGCCCGCTCCTACCGGGAACGCAAGCGGCTGTTCGAACTTCCCCGTTCGTCGTGGGAGGACTACGACCGCTCGCTCATCAGCGAAGGCGGTGGGGTGTTCCCCCGCAGCGCCAAGACCGTGCCGATCACGCCCCAGGTTCGTGCGGCCCTCGGGCTTGCCGAAGACATGGTGCGGATGTCGCCCGCGGAACTCGTACACGCCATCCTGCAGGCACCGGTGGATCTGCTCTGGAACGGCGGGATCGGGACCTACGTCAAGGCCGAGAGCGAGACCCACGCCGACGCCGGTGACAAGGCCAACGACGCGGTGCGCGTGAACGGCAGCCAGCTTCGGGTGAAGGTGGTCGGCGAGGGCGGCAACCTAGGGCTGACGCAGCGCGGACGCATCGAGTTCGCCAGGCACGGCGGCAAGATCAACACGGACGCGCTGGACAACTCCGCCGGGGTGGACTGCTCCGACCACGAGGTCAACATCAAGATCATGCTGGACCAGCTGGTGTCGGCGGGGGAGCTGGACCGAGGCAGGCGAAACGACCTGCTGGAGCAGATGACCGGCGAGGTCGCGGAACTGGTTCTGGCCGACAACTACCGACAGAACGCCGTGCTCGGCATCAGCAGGGCGCACGCGTCCCCGATGCTTTCCGTTCACCGGCGACTGGTGTCCGCGCTGGAGGAGAAGGGCGCACTCGACCGCTATCTCGAGGCGTTGCCGAGCGACGCGGAGTTCGCCGAACTCGAAAAGGCAGGCCTCGGCCTCACCTCACCGGAGCTGGCCACGCTGCTCGCTCACGTGAAGCTCGATCTCAAGGACGAGCTGCTCGGCAGCGAACTGCCCGACGCCGACGTGTTCGCGCGCAGGCTCGGGGAGTACTTCCCGACTCCGTTGCGGGACAAGCACGCCGACGGGATCGCCCGGCACCCGCTGCGTCGCCAGATCACCACCACGTTGGTGGTCAACGAAGTCGTCGACGGCGCGGGCGTGTCGTATGCGTTCCGGCTGGCCGAGGAACTCAACGCCACGGCGACCGACGCCGTTCGTGCCTTCGCGGTGGTTACGAGCGTCTACGGCCTTCCGGAGCTGTGGTCGGGCATCTGCGCACTCGACAACGTGGTTTCCACCGATACCGCCGACGCGATGGTGCTGGAGACACGCAGGCTGCTCGACCGTGCCGCCCGCTGGTTCTTGACCAACCGGCCCCAGCCGTTGGCGGTGGGCGCCGAGATCAGCAGGTTCGGGGCGGCGGTGGCCGAGTTGTTGCCCAGGCTCGGCGACTTGGTACGGGGTGAGGAAGCCGACGGTGTGCACAGGCAGGCCGCGTCGCTGATCGGCCAGGGGGTGCCCGCCGAGCTGGCGCGGCGTGTCTCGCTGCTGCTGTCCAGTTACGGCCTGCTCGACATCATCGAGGTCGCCGAACTCGCCGAGCGCGAGGTTGGGCTCGACGCCGAGCGCAGCCCGATCGAGACAGCCGAGCTGTACTACGCGCTGTCCGACCATCTGGGGATGGAGCGCATGCTGGTCTCGGTCAACCAGCTCGAGCGGGACAACCGCTGGCACGCGCTGGCCCGGCTCGCGCTGCGTGACGACCTGTACTCCTCGTTGCGGGCCATCACCCTCGACGCGCTACGGCACACCGATCCGGAGGAAAGCGTGGCCGACAAGATCGCCAAATGGGAGCAGGCGAACGCCTCCCGGCTGGCGAGGGCGCGGGCCACGCTCGACGAGATCGAGACTTCCGGCGGGCTGGACCTGGCCATGCTTTCCGTGGCGGCGCGACAGATCCGCAGCACCGTGCGATGACCGTGGGTCAGTACGTGGCGCTGGTGCGTCCTCGCTGGTCGGACATGGACGTTTTCGGGCATGTGAACCACGCCAACCTGGTGACGCTGCTGGAGGAGGCGCGGGTGCCGCTGCTGTTCGACGGTGCCGAGGCGAAAGGTCTTTCGGAGTTCGCCAAGGGTATCGTCGTGGTGCGGCTGGAGGTGGCGTATCGAACGCCGATCGTCGTCGACGGCCGGGAAGTGCGGGTGGAGATCACGTTGAGCCAATTGAGACATGCCTCGTTCACTCTCGACTATCTGGTTCGTACCGGGTGCGGCGAGGGCGACGAGGTCGCGGCGACCGCCAGTACCGTGCTCGCTCCCTACGACGTCAACCTCGCACGCCCGCGACGGCTGACCGCTTCCGAACGCGCATATCTCAGTTCGCACCTTCCCGGAGGAGCGCCCAGGTGACCGAACTGCGTATCCCGGACCCCGCGGACAGGGAGAGTCTCGGCGCGTTCATCGCCAGGGCGGTTCGGCTGGACGGGCAGGCGGTGGTGCGGCTGCGCATGCGTTCGACAGGGGTGGTCGAGGCGTGGGCGGCCACACCCTTCGAGGTACTGGTGACGCGAGCCGTGGAGGGGGAAGTCGAGCCCGGCGACGTCAGCGTCACCGGCGCCGAACTGCTGGCAGCGCTGACCGTGGCGCCGGGGGAGCGGATGGACCCCGGACCTCCGCGCGATCTGCTGTGGCGTTCGGAACTGCCCGCGGTGAACGGCTGGCGGCGAGTCGACGACCTGCCGGTCACGGTGGTAGCCGATCTCGCCGACCGTGGCGTGGCGCTGGCTCGGGAGAACGTCGGGCCTCACGGGACGCCGCCTGCTTCACTGCTGGACCAGAACGTGCTGACGGTCTCCGGGGAGGGAGTCGAGGTCAACGTGCCCATGCGGTGCCTGCTCGCACTGTCCGGCATGGGGTTCGTGGACTCCTCACGTGAGGGCGACGTGGTGAAGGTGGCCGCGACGGACTCGTGGCTTCGGCTGGACGCGCGTTACGGCGCGGTGTTGCGCCGCAGGCAAGCCCTGCTGCCGCTGCTCTTCTGAACCGCGTGGCCGTACTCGCGGTTTCTCCTCGAACACGAGCCACCCGGCCGGTTCGGTTCGACCGTCCGGCCGGGTGGCGGTTGCTGCCGTGTTGTCAGCGACGCCGGTATTCCTCCCAGGTCACCTTCTTCACCTTGGGGCCGTCGTCCTTGCCGTTGTCGGCGAGTCCGTTGCGGCCGTTGAAGTAGGCGCCGACCTGTCGCTGCGCCTGGGGGGACATGTCGGTGTCGCTGATCGCGACGGCGTGAATGTGCGCGGCCCACGGGCCCTGGTTCGGTTTGCGGTGCCACGCGGCGAAGCCGACCTGACGCAGCGCCCTCACCGCGGCGTTGATGTTCGGCAGGCCGCGCACCGACAGGTCGACGGCGCCGCCGCCGTCATGGGTGCCGCCGGAGGCGTCCACGCCGCCGTAGGACCCCTGGGTCACCGTGAAATCGACCCCGGCACGCCGTTGTGCCGCCCTGATCATCTGCGCGGTGCGCCGGTTGACGGGCTTGCCGTCCATGGCGGTTCGCCCACCGACATCGATGATCCTGACCAGCGAGTAGCGGCCCTTGCCCAGCGTGGCGAGGGAGCCCTTGCCCGGCAGCCCGCTGGCTGCCAGGCCGCTGTGGCCGAGGGAGCGCTGGTAGGCGGCGTATGCCCGCACCGTGGAGGTACCGAAATGCCCGTCGACGTACTTCCTGGCGAGCAAACCCTTGGCGGCGAGGGCGGCCTCGACCTTCCTCACGCTGGGGCCGGACCCGTCGGTGATGCCCTGGCCGGACTTGTAGGGATCCCACATGGCCGCCTTGATCAGGGCTTCCATGTTGACCGTGCTGGAACTCGAGCCTGCGGCCCCGCTCGGCGCGGGCGACGCGGTCGCCGCCCCGGTGAGCAAACCGCCCGACAGCGCGGCCAGCACCGCTGCTGCCGTCAGCCTGCGCATGATGGATTTGGTCATCTGGGTTTCGCCACCATCAACCACAGTGCTCGAACGGGCTGGTGTACTTCCTGTCGCCGAGCGACCCACCCCACTGCACGCAGGTCTTCGCGGCGCTCTTGCGCACCGGTCCGGCGTAGTAGGTGTAGTTGCCGGAATCCGTCGCACGCGTGCCACCCTTCGGCTTGAGGAAGGCCGATGCCGGGGTCTTCTTGCCCAGCGAGGACGACTTCAGCGTGGTGACGCAGTTCTTGCCGTTGCCTGCGTTGTACATGAGGTACACGGTGCCTGCCTTGCCAAGGGCATGACGGTCGATGACGGAGTAGCCGGAACCGCAGACCTCCTTGGGGCTGTACGGGTTGCCGCCCCCGCCGCCGCAGCTGTTCCTGCTGGTGAACGAGGTGTGACCGTAGTAGGGCACGGATCGGCCGTTGAGTACAACCTTGCGGGCGGTGCCGTTGTAGCGCTGTTCGTAGTGCAGGTGCGGCCCGGTGACACCGCCGGTCGCGCCTGCCTGGCCGATCTTGGTGCCGAGGCGCACCTGCTGCCCCTGACGCACCGATTGCACGGACAGATGGGCGTACCGAGTGGTCCAGCCGCCACCATGGCTGATCTCGATCCACTTGCCGTAGCTCTCGCCCGGCGCGGTGCTGTCGACCCGCGTCACCGTTCCCGGGGCCGAGGCCAGCACCGCGTCACCGGTGATGCCGGACTTCTGGAAGTCCACCGAGTACGCCGGTTTGTGGCCGCTGAAGGTGGCCGCCGTGGCGGTGTAGCCACACTTGAACGGCATCTGGAAGTTGGGTGCAGCCGAAGCCTGTGTGGCTCCCCCCACCAGTAGCGCGGCGGCGGTCGTGGCCGCGAGCGCACCGAGCGCGGCCAGTTTCCGGGTCAATCTCATGCCTTCCTCCGAAGTTGTCGTGGTGTTCGACGTTGGGCTGTCAGCGCGTGCGTCGGTACTGCTCCCAGGTGCGGATGGGCTTCACCTCCGGTCCGTCGTCGGGGGCTTCGTTGGCGAGGCCGTTCCTGCCGAGGTAGTAGTCGCCCACCTGGTGCTGGGCCGGGCTGGACAGGTCTGGGTCGTTGATCGCCACGGCGTGGATGTGGTGCGGCCAGTCGCCCTGGCTCGGAGTGCGGTACCAGGCGGCGAAACCCACCTGGCGCAGCGCCTTCACCGCCTTGCTGCGCAGGGCACGGTTCATGCCGTCGACGTTGATGTCGACCACGCCGCCGCCGTCGTGGGTGCCCGCGGACGTCGGGTCGCCGCCTGGGTTGTACGAGCCCTGGTCGAGCTTGAACGTGTGGCCTGCCAGCCGCTGCGCCTGGCGCAGCATCGCCTTCGTGCGCTCGTTCACGACCTTGCCGCCATGGGTCGTGCGGGCGCCGGGCCCAACGACGTGGGTCACCTCGAAGCGGTCGGTGCCGAGTCGGACCAGCGACGACCGACCGGGCAGTCCGTTGGCGGCGAGGCCCTCGTAGCCGAGTGAACGTTGGTAGGCGGCGTAGGCGGAGACGGTCTTGGAGCCGAAGTGTCCGTCCACGTATTGCTGGTCGAGTAACCCCCGTGCCCGCAACGCGCGTTCGACGGCGGTGACGCTGGGGCCTGCCCCCGCAGTCACCGTCTGGTCGTGGCGCTGCGGATCGATCTGTGCGGCGCGGAGTACCGCTGCCATGCTGACCGTGGCCGTGGCCGGGGTCGGTTCGGCGGAACTGGAGGCGATCGCGGGAACGGTCGCGAGTGCGACGAGTCCCGCGGCGACCGCCACCCCTGCCGATAGTGGTTTCACAAAGCCGCTCCTTGCATCGAATGACAACGCTGGTGCGACCTTGGCCGGGCAACCGGGCGAAGCGGTACCCCACTGACGATCTGTCTGACGTCAGACAGCGCCCGCTGCTGAGCCGGGCGGCGGTGCGGCATCGGGATTTCGCTGTTCACACCGGTGTTGTGGCCGTGCCCGTGCTAACGTTGGCCAGCCACATGATGTGACACGAATCCGTGTCACATTGACACATCGGTGGTGATGCAGCGGGCCGAGCAGGTACGCACCGGAGGAGGAGACGCGTGCCCGGACCAGAGGCTGTGGAAAGACCGGTCGAACTCGAAGCGTTCATGGCCGAACTGAGGCACCTTCGGGAGCGGGCGGGTGAGCCGTCGTTCCGCCGTATGGCCGCCAAGTCGGGTGCGGTTTCCCACGCGACACTGCATCTGACGGTCACCGGGCATCGGCTGCAACCGTGGGAAACCGTGCGCGAGTTCGTGCGGGCCTGCGAGGGTGACGAGAGCGAGTGGCACGCCCGGTGGCAGGAGGTGTCGCGCGCACTGTCGCACAGCCGCGAGCAGGCCGATGCCGATGCCGGTGCAGACGCCGATGCCGGCACCGAAGCCGAGACCGCCGCAGCCGACCACGCCGACACCGAGGACGCACCCGGGTCAACGCGGCCGTGGTGGCGCTCGCGTTGGCTCGTCGTGCTCGCGCCCGCAGCCGTCGTCGCCGTGCTGGCCGTCGTCGCCTTCCGCATCACCTCGGCCGACGGCACCGAGAGCGCGGACCCCCAGGCCATGGTCTACGAGGGCGACGCGAGCAAGTTCATCCGGGATGTGACCTATCCAGACGGCACCGTGGTGGAGCCCGACTCACAGTTCGTGAAGATCTGGGAGATCCGCAACACCGGCTCGGTGGAATGGCGCAACCGCTATCTGCAACGAATCGACCTCCCGATCGGCCCCGAGGACTGCGCCACCCCGGAACGCATCCCGATCAACCACACCTTTCCCCGGCAGAGCGTGCAGATCACGGTCACGGTTCGGACGCCGTCGAAGACACCCGTGGACTGCAAGGTGCGTTGGAAGATGGTGGATTCGTCGGGCCGCGTGCTGATGCCCGGCTACCGGCCGCTCTACTTCGAGGTGCGGGTGCGCAAGTAGCCGCCGGGTTATCGCCGCCGGGCCGCGATCAGCCACGCCGCGGCGTCGGCGGGAAGCTTGCCGTCGGCGAGGGGTGCACTCGACAGCAGCACCTCCCCATCGGGCAGTGGCACCGGCGCGGCCGAGGTGTTGAGCGCACACACCAGGCCGCCGGGTCTGCGGTAGGCGAAGCAGCCAGGTGGGGCGCCGTACCATTCCAGTTCCTCGCCCGTGCCCGCCGGGTGGGCACGCCGTAGTTCGAGCGCGCGCCGGTACAGCGACAGCGTCGAGTCCGCTCCCCCCAGCTGGGACTCCACGGTCAGCTCCGCCCATTCACGCGGCATCGGCACCCACGTGCCGGGCGGCGCGGAGAAGCCGAACGGCGGTTCGCTGCCCTGCCAGGCAATGGCCGAACGTGGTCCCCGCTCCCCGTCGGGCAGGCCCAACTCGTCGCCGTTGAACACGCACGCCGTCCCCGGCAGTCCCAGTTGCACGAGTGCCATCGCCCGCGCGCGGTTCCGCCCGCGCGGCCCACCGCCGTAGCGCGAAACCGGCCGTGTGCCGTCGTGGGTGGTGAGTGTCCACGCCGGTGTCGTCGCCGCGGCGGAGGTGGCGGCGAGGGTGGAGGAGATCGTCGCCTGTACCGCGTCGGCATCGAACGGTGCCGACGCGAACCTGCGATCGGTGGCGAGGTGTAGCTGGTCGGGCCGTAGCAGCCGGCCGAGGGTGGCCGGCCGCCCTGGGCTACCGACCTCGCCGATCGCCACGGAATCCGGATAGCTGTCGAGCACCGCACGGATCGCTCGCAGTGCTCGGTGCACTCCGTCGCGGTCAAGGGGTGGGGTGGGGCCACCGACGCCCAGGTCGGTCGGCTCGATCCGACTGTTGAGCGCATGTGCGGCGACGACGCGGAAGCCGTCGGCCCCACGATCGAGCCAGAACCGAAGTGTCTTCTCGAAGTCCGCTCCGACCATGGGATCGGACCAGTTCAGGTCCGGCAGGCCGCGCCCGAGCAGGTGCAGGTACCACTGGCCGTCGTCGGCGCGTGACCATGCCGAAGCTCCGTCGGCATCGAGCCAGTCGTTGGGCGGCAGCTCACCTGCCGTGCCGCTGCCCTCGTGGAAGTGGTAGCGCAGGCGTTGCGGTGCGGTGGGTGGGGCGGCCAGCGCGTCGAGAAACCAACCGTGCCGGTCGCTGGTGTGGCCGGGTACCACGTCGAGGAGGACCCGCAGTCCGCGCCGGTGGGCCTCGCCGACAAGCCGTTCGAACGCCTCGATCCCGCCGAGGACCGGGTCGGCCGCGCGTGGGCCCGCTATGTCGTAGCCGTCCGCGACGCCTGCGGAGAGGTAGAACGGTGACACAGCCACGGCGTCCACGCCGAGCAGTTCCAGATATCCCAGCCGGTCGCGGACACCCTCGAGGTCGCCGATGCCGTCGCCGTCGGAGTCGGCGAAGGAGCGCACGAAGACCTGGTAACACACCGCGTGCCGCCACCACGGCGAGTCGTTCGCCGGTGGCGGCGGGCCGCGTCTTCGCACGGGTTCACTCCCAGCTGTTCACCAGCGAGTGCGCCGCCATCTCGAGGTACTGCCAAAGCTGGCTGCGGTACGGTTCCTCCACACCGGTCTCGTCCACGGCCACACGCATGGCACGCAACCAGGCGTCGCGTTCGGTCGGGCCGATCTTGAACGGCACGTGCCGCATGCGCAGCCGGGGGTGGCCCCGCCGCTCCGAATAGGTGTGCGGCCCGCCCCAGTACTGCATGAGGAACAACCGCAGGCGCTCTTCGGCGGGACCGAGATCCTGCTCCGGGTAGAGCGGACGCAGCACGGGTTCTTCCGCGACCTCGGCGTAGAACCGCGAGATCAGCTTGCGGAACGTCGGCTCACCGCCCACGGCTTCGTAGAAGCTGCGCGGGTCGCTCGCCTCGGAGTCACTGCTCACCTGTGCCACCCCTCCATTGTGCCTGGCGCTATCAAGATTCGGTCCCGCCCGCGCCTGCCCGCCCGGTGCGGAAGAAGCGTCCGAGCGGAGGTTCGAAGCCCTCGCGTTCCAGGGCGTTCATGATTTCGGCTCGAAGTGCCCGCTGCACCGTCCACTGCCTGCCAGGCCGAACCTTCATGGTCACGCGCAGCACGATGCCCTCCGGCGTCACGTTCTCCACGCCGAGCACCTCTGGAGGTTCGAGCACATCCGGGGCGATCGAGTCCTTCGCCGCGGCCTCGTCGGCCACCTTTGCGAGTACGGCGGTGGCCTTGGTCACGTCGGTGTGGTAGCCGAGCGGGATGTCCACCAGCGCTACCGCGTGTCCCTGGCTGGAGTTACCGACCCTGAGGATCTCGCCGTTGCGCACGTACCAGACGGTGCCATTGATGTCACGCAGTGTGGTGATCCGCAGGCCCACGGCTTCCACCGAACCGACGGCCTCACCGACATCCACGATGTCACCGACGCCGTACTGGTCCTCCAGCATCATGAACATGCCGGACAGGAAGTCCCGTACGAGGTTCTGCGCGCCGAAGCCCAGCGCCACACCGACGATGCCCGCTGAGGCGAGGATGGGAGCGAGGTTGATCCCGAGCTCACCGAGGATGAGTACGGAGGCGAGCCCGAAGACGACGAAGCTGGTGAGGGACTTCAGTACCGAGCCGATGGTCTTGGCTCGTTGCCGTCTTCGCTCAAGTACGACCGGCCCGAGCACTTCGGGGGCGCGCTCGCGCAGCGGCCGCAGCACGGCGGGCAACTTGTTGTCCGAGTCGCGTGGCGTCGTGGTGAGCCTGTCGATCAGTTTGCGAACCAGGAACCGGATGAGCACCGCCAGCACGATGATCAGCAGGATCGCCAGCGGTTTGGCGATCAGCCAGTCGGCCGAGGCGGCCAGCCATTCGTTGTTCGTGAGTTGCCAGACCTGCCGGCACCAGGAACCCTCGACCTGGATGCAGGACGGCGGCTCGCTGAGCAGCTCTTCCACTTTGGGGCAAGGCTCCTTCCCGGTTGTGACGCCGCCCACTCACCCGTCCCACGACCGCGTCGGTTAGGGCAGGTTGACCACGTCCAGTTCCTCCGCAACCGTACTTGGAGACGATGCGTCGCCGAACGCGCGTGCGTTCGGGGTGTGGTTTGTGGTCGACTAGGGCAGCACCGGTGGAGGTGGTCGCGTGCCAGACCGACAACCCAGCCCTCGCGGCGCCGATGCCCGGCATCCGGCCGGGCAGGCGCCGGAGGCCCTGCTGCGCGCGCCGGCGGTCAGCGTGAGTCCGAGTGGGCCGATGCCCGTCGGCCCGCCTGCTCGTGGCGGCCGCGTCACCCGTTCTCACGGGCAGCGGCGCTCCCGCGATCCGGCAGGCAATCCCGGCTGGGGCAAACGTCGGGTGCTGTTGCTCAACGCCACCTTCGAACCGCTCACGGCGCTGCCACTGCGGCGCGCCATCGTGTTGCTCGTCTGCGGTAAGGCCGAGGTGGTGCACGAAGACCCGGCCGGGCTCACCCTGCACGCGGCGACCATGACGGTCGAGGTGCCTTCGGTGATCCGCCTCAGCACTTACGTCCGGGTACCGTACCGGGCCCAGGTCCCGCTCACTCGGGCGGGTCTGATGCATCGGGACCGCTTCCGGTGCGCGTACTGCGGCGCGCGTGCGGAGACTATCGATCATGTGGTGCCGCGCAGCCGCGGGGGTGCGCATTCGTGGCAGAACTGCGTCGCCTGCTGTGCCAAGTGCAACCACCGCAAGGCCGACAAGCTCCTGTCGGAGCTCGGTTGGCGGCTTCGGGTGGTGCCGCAGGCGCCGCACGGCCCGCACTGGCGGCTGCTCGCGCATTCCACCGAGGCCGACCCGGTGTGGCAGCGTTACCTCGGCGCCCCGGCAGCGTAGGGCGGGACCTGTCCGGTGCGTGCCGCCTTCCTCGGTGGTCGTGCTCGGTGTCGTGGTCGGCGTCAGCTGGTGACTCGGGTACCGGCGGTCACTCGCGTGCCTCGCGTGACCCTGGTTCCTCGGGTGACACGGGTGCCGGAGGTGACTCTGGTGCCGCGGGTGACGCGGGTGCCCCGGGTCACCCGGGTTCCGGAGGTCACCCTGGTGCCGCGGGTGACGCGTGTGCCACGCGTGACACGGGTGCCACAAGTGACTCGCGTGCCCAGCGTGACGCGGGTGCCACGGTGCGCAGCCATATCAAAGCGTGACGAAATGTCGGTGCCATTGCGCTCAGCGGGGGGCAGAACGGTTGGCATGGGGGCCTCCTGTGACCGGTGGGTGATCTCTTGGGGATGGGAGCGGAGGGCGCAAGACCCGTACAGGTGAAAAAACTACGAGGATCTTCGGAAACGAACAAGGCCGACCCGCGCGGTGCCGCCGCCCGTATGTGGTTGTGCGACCTTTCGCGAGGACGGTTTCAAACCAACGTGCGAGCGGGTGCGTGCCAACTGGGGGACCGCAGACCGGGCCGCTGACCGTGTGTTGTTTCACCGTGGGAGGTGAGATAGGGGACACCCGTGTCGGATACCCTGCGCGCGTGAGCATCCTCGAGACGACGCTGGTCTTCGTCGCGATACCGCTGGCGGTGTATGCCTTCTTCGCGCTGGTGACGCTGCGGTCCAAGTTCGCGAGCAGGCCAAGGTACCGGCCCGGGCAGGCCTGGGAGTACCCACCGATGTGGTGGACGGCCAACCCGGAAGGCGCTGGTGAGCGCCATGTCGAAGAAGAGACGGAAAGCACGTCGAAGGTCCGAGGAGGTGCCCGTGGGAGCTGGTGAGCTGACTCGGGAGACCCGGTCGACCGGCCTCGAGGGAACGCAGCGGCAACCAGGTTCTGCTATTACTGCAAGCGGCCGAGTCTCGGTCGCGCAGATGTACGAACCTCCTGGACCTTCCGGCCCGTTCAGCACTCGGCAACTTGCCAGGCTCGACGAGGCGCTGACGTTGGCCAGCAGGGAGACCGGGCTGGACTTCAGCATCTATCTCGGCGAGCTGGGCGACGACAGCCGCGCGCAGGCCGAGTCGCTGCACACCCAGCTCGGAGAGTCGGCCGACAACGCCGTCCTGATCGCCGTGTCACCAGGCGAGCGCGTGGTCGAGGTGGTGACAGGTTCGGAGGCCATGCACCGGCTGCCCGACCGGGGCGCCAAGCTGGCGGTCATGAGCATGGTCGCCTCGTTCAAGGAAGGCGACTTGATCGGTGGCCTCGTCGGCGGGCTGCGCATGATGGCCGACCAGGCCGGTTCGGACCCGCGCCGCTGAGCAGTTCGAACCGCTGTCCGGGGTCCACGCCGAACGCGTGAACCCCGGACGCGGGGTCAGCTTCAGCTCTCGTCGAACTCGCGGGCGGCAAGGGCACGCAGCACGCCTGCCCTGCCTTCGGTCACCAGCCGACGTAGCGCCGCGGCATGGGAGCCCCGCAGCCACGCGTCCGCGGCCGCGACGCCGTCCCTGCTGACCTCCCACGACGGGTACAGGCCAACCACGGTCGGCTGCGCACGCTCGCTGGAACGCCTTGCCCAGACCTCGTCCAGCATCCCGAAGTACTTGTCCACGTACTCGCCGAGCAGGTGCTTCTGCGCCGGGTGGGAGAAGCCGGCGATGATCGCCTCATTCACCGCGTTGGGCAGCTCGTCGTCATACACGGCGCGCTGCCACGCGCGTGCCTTCGCCTCGGAGTTGGGCAGCAGCGCCGTCGCCCGTTCGGCATGCCTGCGACCGGCCGCCGTGTCGTCACGCGCCAGCTCCGCATCGATCTCCGGCTGACCGGCCTTACCGTGGGCCACGAGCGCATGTAGCAGCCGCCACCGCAGGTCGGTGTCCACCACCAGCCCTTCGAGCTGCTCCGAGCCGTCGAGCCACCCGGCCAGTACGGCGATGGTGGCGTCGTCGAGCACCGAACCGGTGAGCGAGTTGACGAACGCCAGCTGGTGATCCGAGCCCGGTTCGGCGGAGCGGGCCAGCTCCAGCAGCCGGGAGCTGAACGCGGGCCAGCCTCGTTCGCGGGCCCAGCTCGGTTGGGCGTAGGAGTTCAGGGCCGTCTGCGCCTGCAGCAGCAACCGCTGCACGACACCGACCTCGGTCTCGCCGTGAATCCCGCGCTGCACGAGGGTGACGAAGTCGCGGGCCTTCAGCTCGGCCTCGCGGGTCATCTCCCAGGCGGCCGACCAGCACAGCGTGCGCGGCAACGGGTCGGTGATGTCGGCGATGCGGTCGATGAGCGTCACCAGGGAGTCGTTGTCCAGCCGCATGGTGCAGTAGGTGAGGTCGTCGTCGTTGACCAGCACCAGCTTGCCCGACGGCGCCCCCACGAGGTCGGGCACCTCGGTGCGCTCGCCGGAGACGTCGAGTTCCGCCCGCCGCGTGCGCACCAACCTGCCGGTGCCGTCGTCGTCGTACACGCCGACCGCTACCCGGTGGGTGCGCAGTTCTCCCGCTCCGGGCTTCGCTCCGCCCTGCAACACGGCGAAGGAGGTGAACCGGCCGGCTTCGTCGACCGCGAAGCGAGGCCGCAGCGAGTTCAGCCCAGTGGTCTCCAGCCACTGCGCGCTCCACCACGACAGGTCGCGACCCGAGGCCTCCTCCAGCGCGGCGAGCAGGTCGGCGAGGGTCGCGTTGCCCCATGCGTGTTTGCGGAAGTACACCCGAAGCCCGGCGAGGAAGTTGTCGAGGCCGACGTAGGCGACGAGTTGCTTGAGCACGCTCGCGCCCTTGGCGTAGGTGATGCCGTCGAAGTTGACCTCGACCGCGTGCAGGTCCACGATGTCCGCCGCGATCGGGTGGGTGGAGGGGAGCTGATCCTGCCGGTAGGCCCACGACTTCTCGATGTTGGCGAAACTCGTCCACGCACCCCGGTACTCGGTGGCCTCCGCCTGTGCGAGCACGCTGGCGAAGGTGGCGAACGACTCGTTCAGCCACAGGTCGTCCCACCAGCGCATGGTCACCAGATCGCCGAACCACATGTGCGCCATCTCGTGCAGCAGCGTTTCCGCACGGCGCTCGTAGGCGTACCGCGTTACCCGGCTACGGAAGACGTAGTCCTCCAGGAAAGTCACCGCGCCCGCGTTCTCCATCGCGCCCGCGTTGAACTCGGGCACGAACAGCTGGTCGTACTTGGAGAACGGATACGGTATCCCGAAGTTCTCGTGGTAGAAGGCGAAGCCCTGCTTGGTCTCGGTGAACAGCCGCTGCGCATCCATGTACTCGGCCAGCGAGGCGCGGCAGTAGATGCCGAGCGGGATGGTGCGGTGGGCGTCGGAGTACTCGTCGCGCCATTCGTGGTACGGCCCCGCGATGAGCGCCACCAGGTACGTCGAGATGCGCTCCGACTCGGCGAAGACGATCCTTGCCGCGCCTTCCGGGGTGTCCTCCCGCGACTCGACGAGCGCGTTGGAGATCACCTTCCAGTCCCGCGGTGCCACCACGGTGAGCTTGTAGGTGGCCTTGAGGTCCGGCTGGTCGAAGCAGGTGAACATGCGCTTGGCGTCGGCGGTCTCGAACTGGGTGTAGAGGTACACACCACCGTCGACCGGGTCGACGAACCGGTGCAGGCCCTCACCGGTGTTCATGTACCTGCAGTCGGCACGCACGACCAACTCGTTGGTGGCGGCCAGGTCCGGCAGGGCGATGCCGTCGTCCTCGACGTAGCCGGACACGTCGAGGTCGACACCGTTCAGTTTCGCCGAGGAGACGCGTTCGGCGACGATGTCCACCCACGACCGCGCGCCCGGACGTGCCGCCGCGAACCGAACGGTCGTGACCGACTCGAATGTCGACTCTCCTGGGCCACCATGGCCGTCGGTGAGATCGAGCACGATGTCGTAGGACTCGACGTCCAGGAGTTCGGCTCGCTGCTGGGCTTGTTCACGGGTCAGGTTTGGGGCGGGCACTGGCACCTCTGCGCTGGTCGATTGGTTGAACGGTCTGTTCAGCGCATCCAATCACGTGCGCACCCGCGGCGGCGAAGGGAACAACCGGCGTGGCGACCGTGTTGGCTGCCTGTAGGGACGTAACTACCCGCCGCAGAGTCGTCGCAACCAGGAGATCGCATGACCACAGACAGGCAAGCAGGCCCTACCCGTGTTGATTTCTACTTCGACCCGGTGTGTCCTTTCGCCTGGATCACCTCTCGCTGGATCCTCGAGGTGGAGCGGCAGCGCGAGTTGGACCTGCGGTTTCGGGTGATGAGTTTGGCGATGCTGAACGAAGGGCGGGACCTGCCGCAGGAGTACCAGGAGCTGATGGTGCAGGCGTGGGGCCCCGTCCGGGTGGCCACCGCACTGGCGCAGCGGGACGGCGAGCAGGTGCTGCGTGACTTCTACACCGCCTTCGGCACGCGCTTTCACAACGAAGGCAACAAGGACGTCGAGGTGGTGCTCAAGGGCACGCTCGCGCAGTTGCAGGCGCCTGCCGACCTGCTGGAGGCGGCCGATTCCACCGAGTACGACGAGGCCCTGCGCGCCAGCCACAACGAAGGCATGGAGCCGGTCGGGTTGGACGTGGGCACGCCCACCATTCACATCGACGGCGTCGCGTTCTTCGGGCCGGTGCTCAACTCGATCCCGCGGGGGGAGGACGCGCTGCGGGTCTTCGACGGTGCCCGGCTGCTGGCAGGTTATCCGGACTTCTTCGAGCTCAAGCGGACCAGGACCAGGGAGCTGCGGTTCGACTGAGCGTGCCGTCAGGCCAGCGCCGCGAGGGTGACATCCGCGGGCAACGGTGAGCGGGCCTGCGCCTCTTCGAGGGCGAGTTTCCCTGCTTCGATCTCGCGGCGAAGGGCAGCCAGCGCGATGAGCTGATCGCGGCACAGGCCGGCGAACTCCGGTCCGGCGGGCTCACCGTGACCAGGCACCACGACCGCCGGGTCGAGCGCCAGGATGCGTTCGACGGCGCCGTGCCAGGTGCCCAGACTGGTGTCCGGCCCGAACGACTCGGTGGTGAACGACCCGCCGGGAGCATGCTCGAGCAGGTCGCCCGCGAACACCACGTCGCAGTCCGGTACGTGCACCACGAGGTCGTGGTCGGTGTGGGCAGGGCCGAAGTGCCGTAGTAGCACTGCTCGCCCGCCAACGTTCAACTCGGCCGTATCGGTGACGAGCAGCTGGGGGAGTGCTTGCCTGCCGTCGGACGCCATGGCGGCGCGGCAACCGGGGTGAGCCCACGCCTCGCAGGGCAGGAACGCGGCAAGACCGTGGGCGTGGTCGTAATGCGCGTGGGTGAGCACGACGGTCCACGGGTGTGGCGTCACCTCCCTGACCGCCGCGGCGAACTCGGCGCCCTGCCGTTCGTCACCTCGGGTGTCGACGACGAGGCACGCGCCCTCCCCGATGACGAGCCCGACGGTGAGGTCCAGCCCCTCGTACCGCCGCGCGAGTACACCGGGACCCACCTCCACCCAACGCCCGTCACCCATGGTGTCCACCTCGCCCAGGATGCCCACAGTGATCACCTTCGTGTTGCCTTGCCACGAGTGTGCACCGCGGCCGGGTGGACGGCGTGGTGGCAGCGTCGCGCCGCCTGCCGTTCGAACCCGGTCACGGCGGTACAGCTTGCCGGGTGCCGCGAGGGCGGGCTTCGCGGGATGGCACACTGCCTGCCGTGCGTGTGTACTTGGGATCCGACCATGCGGGCTTCGAACTGAAGGGGCATCTCGTCGCCCACCTGCAGCAGCAGGGGCACGAGGTCGTCGATGTCGGGCCGCACGTCTACGACGCGGCCGACGACTACCCGGCCTTCTGCATCGAAACCGCCCGCCGCGTGGTGGCCGACGAGGGCAGCATCGGCATCGTCGTCGGAGGTTCCGGCAACGGCGAGCAGATCGCCGCCAACAAGGTGCCCGGTGCGCGGGCCGGGCTGGCATGGAGTGTGGAGACGGCCAAGCTCACCCGCGAGCACAACCACGCGCAGTTGATCGGTGTGGGCGCCAGGATGCACACCAAGGAAGAGGCGACCGAGATCGTCGAGGCCTTCCTGGCGACACCGCCCTCGCCTGACGAGCGGCACGGCAGGCGGGTCCGACAGATCAGCGACTACGAGCGCACCGGGACACCACCGGCACTGCCGCAGGGCTGATGCCCGAAGGCCACACCCTGCACCGGTTGGCCCGGTTGCACCAGCGCCGCTACGCCGGAGCCCCGGTGGAGGTGTCGAGCCCGCAGGGCCGGTTCGCCGCGGAAGCGGCGCTGCTCGACGGCCGCCGCTTCGAGAGCGCGGAAGCCTGCGGCAAGCACTTGTTTCACAACTATGGTCCCAACGGGACGGTGCACATCCATCTGGGACTGTACGGAACCTTCAGCGAGTCCAGGCTTCCCGTGGCCGAGCCGGTGGGTCAGGTGCGCATGCGGCTCGTCGGCCGCACCCACTGGACCGACCTGCGCGGCCCCAACCGCTGCGAACTGCTCACCGAGGGACAGGCCGAGGCGGTCAAGGCCCGACTCGGCCCCGACCCGCTGCGTCGAGATGCTCGGCCGGGTCGTGCGTGGGAACGGATCTCGCGGTCGCGCACCAGCCTGGCGGCGCTGCTCATGGACCAGTCCGTGATCGCGGGCGTGGGCAATGTCTACCGTGCCGAGGTGCTGTTCCGGCATGGTGTCGCGCCGATGCTGCCAGGCCGTGACCTGGACGAGGCGCTGTGGCAGGACATCTGGGACGACCTGGTGAGCTTGATGGAGGCCGGCGTGCGCAGCGGACGCATCGACACCGTGGCCGAGGAGCATTTGCCCGAGGTCACCGGTCGCGCGCCCAGGCAGGACCGGCACGGCGGCGAGGTGTATGTCTACCGCCGTACCGGTCAGCCGTGCCTGATCTGCGGCACCCCCGTCGCTCACACCGAACTGGCGGGCCGAAACCTCTACTGGTGCCCGACCTGCCAACCGGCGTGAGGGTCAGAACCCCCCGAAGTCGCCTCCGAAGTCGCCTCCGAAATCACCACCGAAGTCGCCACCCATGTCACCACCGTCGCCGCCCATGTCGCCGCCGTCACCCATGTCACCGGATTCCATGGCGTCCTCCTGGCCTGCGTCGTACCCGGATTCCCATGCCGAGGCACTGGCGATACCCGCCATTCCGGAGAACATCGCGCTGAACAGGAACATGGAACCAATGCCCCACGCACCCGCGACCAGCGCAGGCTTCCACCACGGCTCGCTGTACCACCCCTGCGGAACGGGCCGACCGGCGACCCGACCACCCGGGTAGTAGTGCGGCGTGCTCTGGGTCGGCTCCGGTGACGCTTCGTAGTGGTGTCCCTCGACATCGACCGAACGGTGCTCGGTGACCTTGCCCGCGCGCTCGCGCTCGGGATCCTCCGGCAGCGGCGGGCCCGGGTCCAGCCCCATCGCCGTCCGAGCCGCCTTCACGTAGTACAGGCCCTCGAGCGCGGTCTGCCGCACGAGCCGGGCCTGCTCCTCGGTCTGCGCCTGCTCCATCTGCGAGCCTGCCGCGTTGTATCGCTCAGCCGCGTCGGCGATGGCCTGTTGTGAGGCGGCGTCGGTGCCGGTGAGGTTGAGGACCTGGCCGCCGAGTCGTTCCAGCCACCGGCGCGCTTCGGCCTTCGCATCCTCCAACCGTCGCCGCTTGGCCTCGGCCTGCGACCGCACCAGGTACCAACCGCCGATCACGACGATCAGCAGCAACACGACCACGAAGATCGTGGTTCCCATGGGCTACTCCCCGGTTGTTTCGCTCTACGAACCGGACAACGCGGACAGTATCCCAGGAGTTCCCGGCCGGGCTCACCAGGCGCGGCCCACGGTGTACGAGTCGGTCCAGATGTTCTGCAGGCGCACGACGTCACCCGGTTCGGGCGCGGCCCACAGCCGGTTCCCGCCTGCGTAGATGCCGACGTGGTACACCGTGCCACCCGAGTTGTGGAAGAACACCAGGTCGCCCGGTGTCATATCCGCCCTGGCGATATGTGGAAGCGCGGCCCGCTGTTGCCGAGATGTCCGAGGCAAATCGATACCGACCTGTCTGTGCACCCATTGCACAAGACCGGAACAGTCGAAACTACCGGGCCCGCTGGCCCCGTAGGAATACGGTTTGCCTTCCTGTGAGGCCGCGACATCGACGATTCGCTGTGCGATCGGAACCGTTGCCGTCTTGTGTGCCGATGCCGGTGTCGTCGCTGGAACGGTTTCCGCGGCGCCGCCACCACCCTGCTGGGTGGACACCATGGCCGATCCGGTACCGGAGAAGCCCAGGATCGCCACGGCGGCGACGCTCACGACGGTGACCGACTTTCGTATCGACGTGGTCAACACGGATTCCTCCAATTCGGGTTCGCTTTCGGTTGCGTGCGATTTCCGCGCCCGATCGGTCGCGGCAGGAAACGCTAAACACGAACGGCGGGCATCGGGCGAACCGGAAAGCGGTCGCCGCTACCGGTGCGTGCTGGAACGCGAAATTGTGGTTTGACCGCGCGGGCAATGGTGAGCAGCGAGAATGCGACGGGGGTGGGCAGAACCGATACGGGCACACGTGATCCAGATCACTACGCTGTGAGTGGGGTCGGTCACAGCTGGGAGTGGCTGTGGGTAGCGGGTGTGGCCCGCCGGGGCTGGTCAGTCAAACTAGAACACGTTATAGTTCTGCCGCATGAAGTTCACGTTGTCGGTCGCGCTGAGCCCGCTCGACCAGCTCACCGAACTCGCGGTAACGGCGGAGGAGTGCGGGTATCATGCGGTGGCGCTGCCGGACTCGCTCTTCTACTCGGAGACGGTTTCGGCCGAGTACCCCTACACCCAGGACGGGAGCCGGTTCTGGGACGAGGACACGCCGTGGGTCGATCCGTTGATCGCGGCGGCGTCTATGGGGGCGGCCACCAGCCGCATCCGCTTCTACACCTCGGTGCTCAAGCTCGGCTCACGCCATCCCGTGCTGCTCGCCCGTCAGGTCGGTTCGGTCGCCAATCTCACCGGCGGCCGGTTCGGTCTCGGGCTCGGCGTGGGCTGGTCGCCCGAGGAGTTCGAGTGGTGCGGAGTGCCCTACGCCAACCGGGGTAAGCGCGTCGACGAGGCGATCGATGTCCTTCGGCTGATCCTCGACGGAGGGATGGTCGAGTACCACGGACGCTTCTTCGACTTCGGGAAGCTGAAGATGAGCCCCGCTCCGCGGCAGCGGGTGCCCTTCTACGTCGGCGGCCACAGCGATGTCGCCCTGCGCCGGGCCGCGCGGGTCGGAGACGGTTGGGCGTCGGCGATGATGACGCTCGAGCAACTGCGTTCCACGATCAAGACCCTGCGTCGGCTTCGGGAGGAACACGGCAAGCAGTCGGAGCCCTTCGAGATCCAGGCCGTCTGCGTCGACCAGTTCGGGCTCGACGGCTACCGAAGGCAGGCCGAGATCGGCGTGACAGATGTGATCACCGTTCCGTGGGTCTTCGAGGGGCTGGGCTTCGACGCGCCGATCGAGAAGAAGAAGGACGCGATCCGCAGGTTCGCCGACGAGAACATCGCGAAGTTCGAGGGGGAAGCATGAGTGTCACGGTGTGCTGGGACCCGCAGGCCGGCCAACCGGCCGCACGGCTGGCCGCATGGCGTTCGATGAACGCCGTCGTGGCAGGCGACAAGGGGCTGTGGCTGAGCCTGTTCCATCCGGATGCGGTCGTGGAGGACCCGGTCGGGCCGTCGATGTTCGACGAGGAGGGTAAGGGGCACCACGGTCCCGACGGCATCTCCGCCTTCTGGGACAAGACCATCGCGAACGTGGAGCGGTTCGAGTTCGTGATCGCCGATTCGCACGCTGCCGGTGACGAGGTGGCCAACGTCGGAACGATCACCACCTACCTTCCCGGCAACTACCGCGTGGACACCGACGGGGTGTTCGTCTACCGGGTGGACGCGGCGGGCCTCATTCTCTCGATGCGGGCATTCTGGGAGACCGATCGGGCCATGGCCACGGCACGTCAGGTGGATGGGTGACGCGGAACCCGCGCGGTCGGGCTTCGATACAGGACCGCCCCTCCGCTGTGGCACGGAGGGGCGGTCGGTGGAGCGGGCGACGGGAATCGAACCCGCGTAACCAGTTTGGAAGACTGGGGCTCTACCATTGAGCTACGCCCGCGGGCGAGCCGGAGCAACCGGCCGCTCCGGTAGTGTAGCGGCACCCGCTAAGGTGGTCGCACACCGCCCTGGTGCGGTGAACGGGGTGTGGCGCAGCTTGGTAGCGCATTCGCTTTGGGAGCGAAGGGTCGCAGGTTCAAATCCTGTCACCCCGACGGTTGTCCTGAGTCGCGACATCGTTTGCGGACGAGTCGCGGCTCAGGATTTTTTTGTGGGTTCGTTTCGTGGGGTTGTGGGGTGGGTGGTGTGTCGCGGCATCGTTGACGGGTGTGTCGCGACATGGTTGACGGTGGTTAGCGTTTTTTGGGTTGGTAGTGCTTGGTTGGGTCGATGGTGTGTTCGGCGATGATTTGGCCGGTGTCGGCGTTGCTGACGGTGGTGTTGCGGTCGTGGATGAGTATCAGTACGGGTGTGCCGATGTGGGCTCTGCCGATGCCGAGGTGGCGGAGTTGTCCGGCGTAGCGTAGGGAGATTTTTCCGTTCTTGTCGACGCGGTCGGTGCGGGTGCGCCATTCGGGTTGTGGGGTGTGGGTTGGGGTGGCTTTCGGGAGTGCGGTGTAGGCGCGCTCGGGGGTGCGGCGGCCGATGGAGCGGTGGGGGCGGGCGGTGTTGTACCAGGTTCTGAACTCGTTGAGCATCGTCTGGAGTTGCTCGGTGGTGTCGGGTAGTCGGCGGGCGGTGAGCCAGCGTTTGAGGGTTTGGTGGAAGCGTTCGATCTTGCCTTGGGTTTGGGGGTGTCCGGGGGAGCCGTTCTTCTGGATGATGCCGTGGGCTGTGAGGAGTTTTTCGAATCCGCCGCGGGCGCCTTTGTGGCGTGCCAGTCGGGTGGTGAACACGAGCCCGTTGTCGGTCAGTGTCGAGTAGGGCGGCCCGTATGTGCTGATCAGGTGGGACATCGCCGTAGTGACGTCTGCGCCGGTGAAGGCGGTCGCTGCGTGGATCTGGAGCAGGAATCGTGCGTGGTCGTCGAGGAAGTCGAGGATCTCGATGCGGGTGCCGTTGGCGAGGTTCCAGTGGGTGATGTCGGCTTGCCAGCATTCGTTGGGCAGGTCTGCTTCGAAGCGGATGTAGGAGCTGCGGGGGCGCTTGTTCGGGGCGGGGGTGATCAGGCCGGCGGTGTGGAGGGTGCGGCGGATCGTGGAGGTCGAGGGGGCGAGGTGTCCGTCTCGCTCGAGGTGCCAGGCGATGGTGATCGGGCCGGCGTCAGCGCCGGCAGCGGTGAGCTCGCGGCGTAGTTCGATGATGCGTTCGGTCACTGCCGGTGGTGTCGTGCCGGGGCGGGTCTTCGGGGCGCGGGAGCGGGGTTCGAGGCCTGCGGGGCCTTCGGTGTCGTAACGGGCGAGGAGGGTATGGACCCATTGACGGGTCACGCCGTAGCGCGTGGCTGCTTCGGCATGGGTGAGGCCTTGTTCGCGGACAGCGCGGGCGATGACGAGGTTCTTCGGTTTCACGCCCTATCGTGACCGCCCGCCAGGTGTCAACGATGTCACGACTCACCGGTCAACGATCATACCGAGCCTGTGTCAAGCCTGCCGCGACTCACCTGTCAACGATCAACCGCGACATCACCGCACATCGACGTCAACGATGTCCTGAAACCAGACACTGTCACCCCGACGGTGGTGTGATGTCTTGAGGACATCCTGGACACCCGAACTCACGGAGTGTGGGTTCGGGTGTTCTGCTTTCCGGGCGTTTCGGGCCTGGAGTGCAGGGTTGCCGCCCGCGAGTTCCCCGCTCCGGTCGGCGAGTTCCCCGCTCCCGCCCGCGAGTTCTGCGTTCCCGTCGGCGAGTGCTGCGTTCCCGTCGGCGAGTGCTGCGCTCTCGGCCGCGAGTGGTGCGCTGCGGTGATCGGTTTCGGCACAAAGGCTCACCCGGCCGGCTGTGCGACGCGTGTGTTCGTTCGGCTCCGAAACGCAGAACTCGCGGTCAGGAAGGGGGGACTCGCGGTCAGGAAGGGGGGACTCGCGGGAAGGAAGGGGGGACTCGCGGGAAGGAAGGGGGGACTCGCGGGAAGGGCGGTTCCCCGGGCGGGGAGCCGGGGAACCGCCCCTGTCTTGCACCCTCGCGGGTGTCAGTGGGAGGTGGCCTTCTCGGCACCGGCCCCGGTCAGCGAGCGCACCTCCATCTCCATGTACTTGTCCTCCAGGTGCTCCTTCGACAGCATCGTTCCGAGCCAGCCGAGCAGGAACGATGCCGGGATGGACACCAGCCCCGGGTTGCTCAGCGGGAACCAGTGGAAGTCGACACCGCTGATCATCGCGCTCTCCGATCCCGACACCGCGGGGGAGAACACGATGAGCACGATCGTCACCGCGAGGCCACCGTAGATCGACCACAACGCGCCCGAGGTGTTGAACCGCTTCCAGAACAGCGAGTACAGGATGGTGGGCAGGTTGGCCGACGCCGCCACCGCGAACGCCAACGCGACGAGGAAGGCGACGTTTTGGTCCTTGGCGAGGATGCCGCCGACGATCGCCACGGCACCGATCACGCAAGCGGTGATCCGAGCGACGCGCACCTCGGCGTTCTTGCTGTCCACCTGGCCCTTCTTGATCACATTCGCGTAGACGTCGTGTGCGAAGGACGCCGACGCTGTGATCGTCAGGCCCGCCACCACCGCGAGGATCGTGGCGAAGGCGACCGCCGCGATGAACCCGAGCAGTAGCGGTCCGCCAAGGGCCTCCGCCAGCAGCGGCGCCGCGGCGTTGGACCCGCCGGGTGCGTTGCTGATCGCGTCCGAGCCGACCAGCGCGGCGGCACCGTAGCCCAGCACCAGGGTGAACAGGTAGAACAGGCCGATCAGCACGATGGCCCACACCACGGACCTGCGGGCTTCCTTCGCCGTGGGCACCGTGTAGAACCGCATCAGGACGTGCGGAAGGCCTGCCGTGCCGAGCACGAGCGCGATACCGAGTGAGAGGAAGTCCAGCTGAGTGGTGCCGCTCTCGCCGTAGCGGTTACCCGGGTTGAGCAGTGCATCGCCGTCGCTGGAGGCGTCGGCGGCCGCACCGAGCAGTCCGGAGAGGTTCAGACCGTAGCGGCCCAGCACCCACACCGTCATCACGAAGGTGCCCGCGATGAGCAGTGCTGCCTTGATGATCTGCACCCAGGTGGTGCCCTTCATACCGCCGACGAGCACGTAGGTGATCATGACCACGCCGACCACGGCAATCACGACGGCCTGCCCGAAGTCGCTGTCGACACCCAGCAGCAGTGACACCAGCGCTCCCGCACCGGCCATCTGGGCGAGCAGGTAGAAGAACGACACGGCCATAGTGGACGATGCCGCTGCGGCGCGGACCGGGCGCTGCCGCATCCTGAACGCCAGCACGTCGCCCATCGTGAACTTGCCGGTGTTGCGCAGCAGTTCCGCGACGAGCAGTAGTGCCACCAGCCACGCGACCAGGAACCCGATCGAGTAGAGGAACCCGTCGTAGCCGTACACGGCGATGGCACCCGCGATCCCGAGGAACGACGCCGCCGACAGGTAGTCGCCCGCGATCGCGGTGCCGTTTTGCGGACCGGAGAACGCGCGACCCGCGGCGTAGTAGTCGGAGGCGGTGCGCGTGTTGCGGGAGGCGCGGAACACGATCACCAGCGTCACGATCACGAACAGCGCGAAGATGCTGATGTTGAGTGTGGGGTTGCTGCCTTCGATGCTCTGGGCCAGCGTGCTCATGACTGCTCCCCCTCCATCTCATCGCGGATCTTGTCGGCGATGGGGTCGAGCTTGCGGTTGGCGTAGCGCACGTACAGCCCAGTGATGAGGAACGTCGACACGAACTGCAGCAGGCCGAAGATCAACCCGATGTTGATGTTGCCGACGACCTTTGTGGACATGAATCCGTGCGCGTAGTCGGCCAGCACCACGTAAAGCAGGTACCAGAGGAGAAACAGCGCGGTCATCGGGAAGACGAAGCTTCGCAGGCGCTTGCGCAGCTGCCGAAACTCCTCGCTCCCGTGGACCTCCGCCCAGGACTTGGGCCCTGGTGGATGGGTCGAGGGCTCGGTAGTACTCACTCCTGACCTCCTTGTCACAGCCGTGTTGCGTGCCGCCACAGTAAGGAGGGCGTCGAAATGCCGGAATCGTCAGCGGACCAATCGGCGCGTGATGCGACGAACGGCAGACGAGCGGCGGGCAGACCACGACGAGTGGCCCAGGTCACGTACGACCGCGGAGCGGGTGGCGAACGGGAAGCGGCGGTGCTCGTCGAGGTGCAACCGCAGCATGGCCGCTGTCGACCAGGGTGGTGGGCGGCCGAACAGTGAGATCACGACCATCGTGATGAACGCCAGCGGCACCGACCACGGTGCGGGCTGTACCAGCAGAATGCCGACCCAGCCGTCGACGGGCGGCTGGATCACCGTGAACAGAAAGGCGCCGGTCGAGGAGACCAGACCGGTGGCAACCCCTGCGATCGCGCCGGGTGCGGTGAGCCGCGACCACCAGATGCCCAGCACCAGCAGCGGGCAGAAGGTGGAAGCCGCGACCGTGAAGCCCCAGGTGACCAGCATCCCCGCGTCGAAGCGGACCGCGGGAAGGGCCAGTAGCACGACGATCGCCGCCGCACCCAGCACGGCGACCCTGAGCTGCCGCAGCCCTCCGGGAACGAGGTCGTGCGAGATTGCGCCCGACACCACGAGCAGCAGCCCCAGCGAGGTGGCCAGGAACGCCGCGAAGGCGCCCGCGGTGAGCAGGCCGGTGAAGACGGCCCCCGTCGTGCTGGTGTCCACCTGGGCGGGAAGCGCCACCACCGCGCTGTCCGTGGCGCCGGACAGGTAGAGGTGCGGTACGAGGACTCTGCCGAGCATCCCGTAGATACCGGGGAAGAGGTAGAACACGCTCAGCAGTGCCACCGTCAGTGCCGCCGTACGCCTGGCGGCCCTTCCGTCCGGGCTGGTGTGGAACCGCATGATCACGTGTGGCAGCCCCATCGTGCCGAGCATGGTGGCCACGAGCACTGCCCACGTTCCCAGCAGTGGGTAGCCGGTGTCGCCGAGGTCGAGCAGCGGACGTTCCCAGCCCGGCGCGCCAGGGGCGGCCTCTCCCCGCAACTGCGGCGCCCTGCTGCCCTCGGGGAACACGACGGTGCTGCCCGCGGGGATCTGCCATTCGCCTGCGGCGACCGGGACGCGAGTGCCGTCCGGTTCGACCACGGTCACCCCCTCCGGGACGTCGAGGGTCGCGCCGACGCGGAAGGTCAACGTGGTGTCCTCGGCGAAGTGGGTGAACTCTGCCGGGTGCAGAGCTTGCTCGCGTACCTCGGGCCCCACCTGGGAGAGCAGCCAGATCGCCGGAATGATGAACAGGGCCAGCTTGAAGAAGAACTGGAACGCCTGCACGTAGGTCGCGGCACGCATGCCGCCGAGCGCGAGGGTGGCACTGACGGCAACGCCCGCGATGGCGACGCCGACCCAGTAAGGCGTTCCACTGACGACACTGAGCACCAGCCCCGCCGTTCGGAACTGCGGCACCAGGTACAGCGCTCCGATGACGAGTACGACCACGGCGGCCAGCCGCCGCAGCGACGGTGAGGCCAGCCTGGCCTCCGCGAAGTCGGGCACGGTGAGCGCGCCTGAGCGGCGCATCGGGGCCGCTACCAGTGCCAGCATCGCGATGTAGCCCGCCGTGAACCCCACCGGGTACCACAGCGCACCGACGCCGTCCTTCACCATCAAGCCGGCCACCCCGAGAAACGAGGCGGCCGAAAGGTATTCGCCCGACACCGCGGCGGAGTTCAGCAGCGGTGAAACCCTGCGCGATGCCACGAGGAAGTCGGACGTGGTGCGCATGGCCGCGACACCGCGCAGCCCGATCAGCAATGTCACCACAAGCACCGGCGCGACGGCCAGAGCGACGATCATCGGGAATCGCTCCCGGGGTCACCGCGGTGGTCGGGCTCGCGTTCGACACGCTCGGCCCGCCGCAGGTGCCAGAAGCCCAGCCACACCATCGCGGGGAACGGCACCACGACAGGGGCGAGCCAGGACACCGGCACGTCGAACAGCCGCACCTGGTCGAGCCAGGGGAGTATCGCGAGCAGCAGGGGCAATCCGAACACCAGCGTGAACAGCAAGCCGAGCGCTACCGCTGCCCTGCGTGACTGCGCGCGATACAGCGCCACGGCGCGCGGAGCGTCGGCGGGGTCGAGAGTCGCGGGCCGCCAGCGTCCCCGGTAGCGCCGCCGGGCGTGGGCGAGCCGGGTCTGCGGGCTGGTGACCGTGACCCTTCGGGAGGTGCTCACGGCACCCTTCGCGTCGGCGGGAGGTGGCGGTCCGAGTTCCGCATCGCGCTAGGCCCGCCGCTCGAGCTCGCCCCGCTGGGCGGCGTGCAGCAACTGCTGCCGCAGCTCCCTCGCGTGCCTGCGGCTCACCGGTACGTCACCGAGGTCGGTGTGCGCGAGCAGCCCGCCGACGGAGTCGCTGCGCAGTTCGCGTACCGCCGAGAGCGCGACGAGGAAGCCGCGATGAGTGCGCACGAAGCCGGCGCCCGACCAGTACTCCTCGAGCCGCGAGATGGGCATCCGTACCAGGTGCACACCGGAGCGGGCGTGCAGCCGCACGTAGTCGCCGTGTGCTTCGACGAACTGCACGTCCCTGCGGGGCACGTACCTGGTGCGGCCGCCGGATTCCACCGGCAGCGCGGCCATCGCGTCGGGGGTGCCGCGTTGCTGGGTGGGCTCCTCGCTCTGGCTGAACCGGCCGACCCTGGTGAGCGCCTCGGCCAGCCGTTCGGCCCGCACGGGTTTGAGCAGGTAGTCGACCGCTCCGATGCCGAAGGCGGCGACCGCGTGCGCCTCGTACGCGGTGACGAAGACGATCACAGGCGGGTTCGCGAGTTTCCTCAGCAGCGCGGCCAGTTCCAGGCCGTCGAGTCCGGGCATGGAGATGTCGAGGAACACCGCGTCGAACTCGTCGCTGCGCAGCAGTTTCAGTGCGGAAAGCGGATCGCCCGCCGCGACGACGTCCGACACCTCCGGAGCTTCCCGCAGCATGCCGCACAGGTCCGCAAGCGCGGCCGGAACGTCGTCGATCGCGAGCACCCGCAACCCCTGTGCTGTCTCGGTCACGGCATCACTCCCGGCTGGAATCTCGGTACTCGCACGATGACTCGCGTGCCCTCCTCCGGCGCCGTCTCGACGACGAGCCCGAACCAGGGTCCGTAGACGTTGCGCAGTCGCCTGTCGACGTTCGCCAGACCCATGCTCGTCGCCGCACCGTCCCCCGCCAACAGGGCCTTCGCGTGTTCGGGGTCCATACCGGCACCGTCGTCCTCGACGCTGATGACGCAGTCCGCGCCCTCGGCCTCGCCGAGGACCTGCACGGTACCCCCGCCCGACCGCCGTTCGATGCCGTGCCTGACCGCGTTCTCCACGATGGGCTGCAGCACGAGGTAGGGGATGGCCACGGCGAGAACCTCGGGAGCGACGCGCACCTGCACCCGCAGCCGGTCGCCGAGCACCGCGCGTTGCAGGGCAAGGTAGGTCTCGATGGCGTGGAACTCGTCGGCGACGGTGGTGTACTCGCCGTGGCTGGCGAGGCTGTACCGGATGTAGTCGGCGAAGTCGAGCATGAGTTCGCGGGAGCGAGCGGGGTCGGGCCGCACGAGGCCGGCGATGACCGTCAGCGCGTTGTAGACGAAATGGGGGGAGATCTCCGCCCGCAACGCGCGCAACTCGGCTTCGGCGGCGTGCTCTGCGGAGGCCTCCAGCCTGCCGCGTTCCAGCGCCGCGACCAGCAGCTGCGCCACCTCGTTGAGCGCGGTCAACCGTGCGGTTCCCGCGACCACCAGCACGCCCGCGAGTTCGTCGTGCACGATGAGCGGAAGGGCGACGACTTCGGCCCGCCTCGCCCTGTTCTCGGTGTGCAACACCTCGTCCACCAGCGCGGCGGTGTCGACGTCGGCGGGCAGGCTGCCCGCCTGCACCATGCTTGCGGACAGATCGGCGAGGCCGACGCCGTCGGCAGCCAGGAGCTTGCGGATGCCGCGTGCCGCCGCCCGGACCCTCGGCCCGGAAAGGCCGTCGACAAGGTCGTCGGACACGTGCCGCGCGGTCTCCAGGATCGAGCCTGGGTCGCGCAGGCGCCGCGACCAGAGGATGCCCTTGGCAGGGCCGTCCTCCGCAGGCATGGACATGCTCGCTCCCAGCTGCGTCGACGGGTCCCCGCGAATCTAACCGCCGTGCCGGGCGGCGGGAAGGGCGGACGCAAACGAACGGTCACAGAACGTGCAAACCGGGCGGTTTCGGTCATTACGGGCTGTGCTGCAGGGTGGTGAAGGCCCATAATTACCGTGGTGATGTCACGATGGCGCTACGGGATGAGGAGCAGCGGCAGCTCGCCGAGATAGAGCGAAGGCTGGCCGAGGACGATCCGCGCCTTGCCCAGCGGCTTTCCCGGCTGCGCCCGTTCGCGCTGTCGTCCACCGCACTGGCCGTTGCCGCGCTGTTGGTGTGCTTCGTCGTCGGTCTGGCCGTTGTCGCGATCGGCACGGAGATCGGCTCGTTGCCGGTCGGCATCGTCGGCGCGATCGTCGGGGTCGGCCTCCCCACGTTGCTCATTTGGCGGCTTTGGCTGCGCAGGCTCCGCTGACAAGTTGATCTTGAAACGCTGTCGGCTGGTCGGCTGCCAGTAAGATCATGGGGTAGCGCGCCGGAGCATTCGCCTGATCGGGAGGGGCTGACCAGACGAGATGAGCATCGAGTCCCCAGCCAGGTCGAAACTGTTCCGCCGGGCGTCCTGGAGCGAATGGCGCCAGGTCGCCGACATCCTCCGGCAGGAGACCGTCGGCGGGGTTCTGCTGCTCCTCGGTGCCGTCCTTGCGCTGGTGTGGGCGAACTCACCCTGGTCACAGGCCTACACGTGGCTGAGGGAACTCACCGTCGGCCCGCACGCGCTGCATCTGGACCTGACGCTGTCGCAGTGGGCGGCCGACGGTCTGCTCGCCATCTTCTTCTTCGTCGTGGGCCTCGAACTCAAACGGGAGTTCGTCGCGGGCGACCTGCGCGACCCCCGGCGTGCGGCACTGCCGGTGGCCGCGGCACTCGGTGGTGTCGTCTTTCCCGCGCTCATCTTCGTCCTTGTCAACCTGGGCGACAGCTCGGCGCTGCGGGGTTGGGCGATTCCGACGGCCACCGACATCGCCTTCGCCGTGGCCGTGCTCGCCGTGGTCGGCCGCTGCCTGCCCTCGGCACTGCGGATGTTCCTGCTCACGCTGGCCGTCGTCGACGACCTGGTGGCGATCCTGATCATCGCCGTCTTCTACACCGACGACCTCGCGCCGCTGCCGCTGCTGCTGGCGCTGCTGCCGCTGGGCCTGTTCACGCTGCTTGTGCAGCGGCGAGTCCGGTCGTGGTGGCTGCTGATACCGCTCGGTGTGGTCACGTGGGCGCTGGTGCACGCCTCAGGGGTGCACGCCACCGTCGCGGGCGTGTTACTCGGCTTCGCCGTGCCCGCGCTGCGCAGGCGTGGCGAGGCGGTCGGCCTCGCCGAACACTTCGAACACCGCTGGCGGCCGATCTCGGCAGGCGTGGCGGTGCCCATCTTCGCGCTGTTCGCCGCGGGCGTCGCCTTCGGCGGACTCGGCGGCCTGCGCACCGCGCTCACCGACCCCGTGGCGGTCGGCATCGTGGCGGGGCTGGTGCTGGGCAAGGCGATCGGCATCTTCGGCACCACTTATCTCATGGGCCGGTTCACCAGGGCCGAGCTCGACGGCGACATCGCGTGGGTCGACGTGCTGGGTCTGGCCGTCCTCGGCGGTATCGGCTTCACCGTCTCGCTGCTGGTGGGCGACCTGGCCTTCGGCGCGGGCACCGAACGCGACGAGCACGTCAAGATCGCGGTGCTCACCGGGTCGGTGCTGGCCGCGCTGATCGCCACGGTCATTCTGCGACTGCGCAACCGGGCCTACCGGCGGGTCTACGAGAAGGAGACCAGGGACACCGACCTCGACGGCATTCCGGACGTGTTCGAGGAGGACGAACCGGACCCCTCGGGGGAAACCGATCGGCGCGACGTGCTCGACGAGGCGTCCGGTGCCGAACGCTTCGGCGGTCACTGACTTCGTCGCTCGTGGCGCGCGGGCGGGTGAGCCGGGGTGCGGAAAGGGCCCCTCGTCCAGGCGGACCCGTGCTCCAGCAGCCACGTCACTGGCCTAGACTCGGATTGCGGTTCCGCAGGCCGATGGTCGGGCGGAGCCTGTCCAGATTCCGACACTGTCCCGGCTAGGAGAAAACCTTGAAGAGCACCGTCGAGCAGCTGAGCCCGACGCGCGTGAAGATCAATGTCGAGGTGCCGTTCGACGAGCTCAAACCGAACTTCGACCGCGCCTATCGCAAGATCGCTCAGCAGGTCCGGATCCCCGGTTTCCGTCCGGGCAAGGCACCTGCCCGCGTCCTGGAGAGCCGCATCGGCCGTGCGCCTGTGCTCGACGAGGTGGTCAACGAGGCCATCCCAGCGAAGTACCTCGAGGCCGTGCGCAGCGGCGACGTGCGCACCCTCGGTCAGCCGGACTTCGAGGTGACCAAACTCGAGGACCGCGACGTGCTGGAGTTCAGCGCCGAGGTGGACGTGCGTCCCGACATCACGCTTCCCGACCTCGGCGACATCACGGTCACCGTGGACGACGTGGAGTTCGAGGAGTCGGAGGTCGACGAGCAACTCGACGAGCTGCGGGCCCGCTTCGGCACGCTCACCGGAGTCGACCGGCCCGCCCAAAACGGTGACTTCGTCTCCATCGACCTGTCGGCCACGGTCGACGGTGAGGAGATCCCCGACGCGTCCACCAGCGGACTTTCCTACGAGATCGGCTCAGGTCAGCTCGTCGACGGCATCGACGAGGCGATCATCGGGGCGAACGAGGGCGAGCAGAAGACCTTCACCACGAAGCTGCTGGCCGGCGAGCACGTGGGTAAGGACGCCGAGGTGACGGTGACCGTCAACTCGATCAAGCAGCGGGAGCTGCCCGAGCCCGACGACGAGTTCGCGCAGCTCGCGAGCGAGTTCGACACCCTGGAGGAGCTGAAGGAGGATCTGCGTGACCGGCTGCGGCGGATGAAGCGCATGCAGCAGGGAGTGCAGGCCAGGGACAAGGTTCTCGACGCGCTGCTCGAACGGGTGGACGTTCCGCTTCCGGAGACGATCCTGGACTCCGAGATCGCCAACCGCAAGCACGACGCGGTGCACCCGTTCGACCACGACGAGGACGCCTTCAAGCGTTCGTTGGAGGCCGAGGGCAAGTCGTTCGAGGAGTTCGAGGAGGAGGTGCGCAAGGAAGCGGAGAAGTCCGTGCGTACCCAGTTGCTGCTCGACGCCGTCGCCGACGCCGAGGACGTCTCCGTCAACGACGCCGAACTGACCGAGCGCATCGTCTACCAGGCCCAGCGGTTCGGGATGAGCCCGGACCAGTACGTCTCGCAGGCACAGCAGTCCGGCCAGCTCGGGGCCATCTATGCCGACGTTCGTCGCGGCAAGGCGCTC